>NZ_JBEXHQ010000003.1:60454-303930 GCF_040607915.1 Micromonospora sp. NPDC005215
TCGTTGGCCTGGCGTGTCCGCTGTTGGCTTGGCGCGTGCGTCGTTGGCCTGGCGTGTCCGCTGTTGGCTTGGCGCGTGCGTCGTTGGCCTGGCGTGTCCGCTGTTGGCTTGGCGCGTGCGTCGTTGGCCTGGCGTGCGTCGCCGCCGCTGCGGGTGACGTCAGGGGCTGACGACGGCGAAGGCGCGGACCGGGAAGGTGCCCATGCCAGCCACCCTCGGTGGGGCCGCGGTGAACCGGAACCCGTCCGGAGGCAGCGCGTCCAGGCCGGTCAGGTGCTCCACGATCGGGATGCCGGCGGCGAGCAGGGTGCTGTGCGCGGGGCGCTGACCCCCGGCCGCCGGGCTCATGTCGTCGATGTTGATCGAGTCGATGCCGACCAGTGTCGCGCCCGCGTCGGCCAGTACCTGGGCGGCGTCCCCGGTCAGGTACGGCGCCTCCGGCGCGCCGTACCGCTCGGTCCCGAAGTGCGCATCCCAACCGGTGTGCAGCAGCACCGCGCGCCCAGCCACCTCGTACGGGGCCAGCATCAACCGGTCCACGGCCCGGACGCCGGGCGGCACCCGGACCACCACTCCCGGCAGGTCGGCGAGGATGTCCAGGGACACTCCGGTCAGATCGTCACGGCCGGCCCAACGATGGGCGGGAGTGTCCAGGTACGTGCCGGTGTTGGCGATCATGTCGATCCGGGCCACGTGGAACTCGGTGCCCGGCGCGTACCGCTCGCGGGATGCCGCGAAGGTCAGCCAGTCGGTGATCCGGGGGCCCGGCCAGCCCGGCAGGGTGGTCATTCCGTCGCTGATCACGTGGCTCAGCTCGACCAGCCGGCGAGCGGACGTTGACCGGTCGACGGCAACGCCGCGGCCGCCCTTGTGGGGCTCTCCGATGATGGTCTTCGCGCTGATCCGGACCTCGGCGACCATCAGCAACCCGAGATGCCGGACGAACAACGCCGCCAACTCGTCGTCGCTGATCTCCTGACCCGGAATGTCCAGCCGGAAGCCCTCAGTACGCAGCCCGCCGCCGTTGGCGAAGCTCACCTCCGCGTCGAACTGCGCCCGCCACTGCTCATCCACCCCGAAACCCGACCATGACAGCCGCCGATCGGTCAAGATCTACGTTCCGTCCTCGGCCGCCTCGGACTGCGGGGTTCGGACCGCCTCGGGCTGCGGCGTTCGGCGTCTCGGGCCGCGGGGGTTCGGCCGTCTCGGGCTGCGGCGTTCGGCGTCTCGGGCTGCGGGGGTTCGGCCGTCTCGGGCTGCGGGGTTCGGGCTATGCCTTGGGCTGCCGGGTTCGCCCGCCCCGAGCTGTCGGGTTCGGCTGTTCGGGCTGTGGGGTTCGGGCCGTGCCTTGGACTGCGGCGTTCGCCCGCCCCGGGGTTCGGGCCGGGCCGTGGACCGGCCCCCTTCGGCCGTGGCAGGGCGTCTGGTTCGGTCGCCTCGGGCCCGGTGAGTGCTCGCTACACCACCCATCGTCTCTGGTCCGCGTCCTCCAGTTGGCCAAGGTCGTGCTCGACTCGGGAAAGGGTGCGATCCGCCGGCTTCGAGACCACTACACCCTGGATCGAGCACGACCTTGATCCTGTTGCCCCTGCGCAAGGCGGCAGCGCGGGATCGCCCCGGCGATCACGCGTGTACGCGCGCTCCGGCACGATCGACGCTGCTCCACCGACAAGATCCGCACAACATCAGGGAAGTTGCTGCCTCCCGCGCCCCGGAAGCAGCAACTTCCGGGAAGTTGCGTGGATCTTGGGGTGGGGCACGGGCTTGCGGGGCGCGGCAGGGCGTGGCCCGGATCTGGGCCGGGGGGTGCGCGGCGTGGGGGTGTGCTGTGGCGCGGATCTGGGCCGGGGGTGCGCGGCGTGGGGGTGTGCTGTGGCGCGGATCTGGGCCGGGGGTGCGCGGCGTGGGGGTGTGCTGTGGCGCGGATCGGGGCCGGGGGGTGCGCGGCGTGGGGGTATGCCGTGGCGCGGACCTGGGCTGGGAGTGCGTGGCGGGGCGTGGCGGACCTGGGCCGGGGGGTGCGCGGCGGGGCGTGGCGCGGATCTGGGCTCGGGTGTGTGTGCCGTGGCGTGGCCTTGGGCCGAGGGTGAATGGCGTGGGGCGTGGCGCTGACCTGGGAGAAGGGGCGTGGGCATGGCGCGGACCTGGGGGGGGTGCGCGGGCGGGGTGTCGAGCGCGACGCGGCGTGGTCCTGGGCGGAAGGGGGTGCGTGTCGGTGGACGGGGATAGGCTTGCGTCGTGCACCCCCCGTCCGGCTGGACGAGGGGCCGCCGTCGTGTGCGTCGACTCCCCTGGAAGGATTCCCTTGCTCACCGGTCTGTTCTCCGCCGCCCTGGCCGACCCCGGGCTGACCCGGGCGCGTGACCTGGCGCGCTCCGGTGCCGCCCAGGTCGACGGCCTCGACATCACCGCCCCCGCCGCGCTGCGCCCGTTCGCGGTCGCCGCGGTCGCGGCCGACCCCGACGGCACCGGGGGCGGGGCCGGGCGACCCGTGCTGGCGGTGACCGCCACCACCCGCGAGGCCGACGACCTGGCTGCCGCGTTGGGTGGGTTGCTGCCGGCGGATCAGGTGGTGGTCTTCCCCTCCTGGGAGACGCTGCCGCACGAGCGGCTCTCCCCACGCTCGGACACGGTGGGTCGGCGGCTGGCCGTGCTGCGTCGGTTGGCGCACCCGGAGTCGACCGACGCGCACGGCGGCACCGGTCCGCTGCGGGTGGTCGTGGCCCCGGTCCGTTCACTGCTCCAACCGCAGCTCAAGGGGCTCGGTGACCTGGAGCCGGTGCAGCTCGCCGCGGGCGAGGAGGCGGACCTGGAGGAGGTCGCCCACCGCCTGGTCGACATGGCGTACGCGCGGGTCGACCTGGTCACCAAGCGCGGCGAGTTCGCGGTACGCGGCGGCATCCTGGACGTTTTCCCGCCGACCGACGAGCACCCGTCCCGGGTCGAGTTCTGGGGCGACGAGGTGGAGGAGATCCGCACCTTCGCGGTCGCCGACCAGCGAACCATCGAGCAGGTTCCGCTGCTCTGGGCGCCGCCCTGCCGTGAGCTGCTGCTCACCCCGGCGGTCCGCGACCGGGCCGCCGCGCTCGCCGAGCAGCACCCCGAGTTGGCCGAGATCCTGGACAAGCTGGCCGAGGGCATCCCGGTGGAGGGGATGGAGTCGCTGGCGCCGGTGCTTGTCGGCCCCGACTCGCTGGAGTTGCTGCTGGACGCCATGCCGGCCGGCACCCACGTGCTGCTGTGCGACCCGGAGCGCATTCGCACGCGGGCGCACGATCTGGTGCGTACCTCGGAGGAGTTCTTGCAGGCCAGCTGGGCCGCCGCCGCGGTCGGCGGCCAGGCCCCGGTGGACGTCGGCGCCGCTGCCTTCCGCACTCTCGGTGAGGTACGCGCCACCGCCGGCGAGCTCGGCCAGCCGTGGTGGACGCTGTCCCCGTTCGGTCTGGTCGAGGGGGAGACGGCGACCGAGACGCGCCAGCCCTGGGAGGACGCGCCGGAGCAGGCCGCCGTCACCCCGGACGACGCCATCGCGGTGACCCTCGCCGCCCAGCCGGCCCCGCTCTACCACGGCGAGACGACGCGGGTGGTCGAGGACCTCAAGCGCTGGGCTGGCGAGGGCTGGTCGATCGCGCTGGTCTTCGAGGGGCACGGCCCCGCCCAGCGGGCGGTGGAGGTGCTGCGCGACGCCGGCCTGGGCGCACGGTTGACCGACGAGGTGCCGACCGCGCCCGTCCCCGGCGAGCTGGTGGTCACCTGTGGCGCGCTGAGCAGCGGGTTCGTCGACGAGGCGTCCCGCTTCGTGCTGCTCACCGGCAATGACGTCACCGGTGGTCGCGGCACCTCGACGCGGGACATGCGCAAGATGCCGAGCCGGCGGCGCAACACCATCGACCCGCTGGAGTTGAAGGCCGGCGACCACGTGGTGCACGAGCAGCACGGTATCGGCCGCTACGTCGAGCTGGTGCAGCGCACCGTCAACGGCGCCAGCCGGGAATACCTGGTGATCGAGTACGCGGCCAGCAAGCGGGGCCAGCCCGGCGACCGCCTGTTCGTGCCCACCGACCAACTCGACCAGCTCTCCCGCTACGTGGGCGGCGAGCAGCCGACCCTGCACAAGATGGGCGGCTCGGACTGGCAGAAGTCCAAGGCCCGCGCCCGCAAGGCGGTCCGGGAGATCGCCGCGCAGCTCATCCAGCTGTACGCCGCCCGCAAGGCGTCCAAGGGCCACTCGTTCGGCCCGGACACCCCGTGGCAGCGCGAGCTGGAGGACGCCTTCCCCTGGCAGGAGACGCCGGACCAGCTTGCCGCTATCGACGAGGTCAAGCGGGACATGGAGCAGACCGTTCCGATGGACCGGTTGATCTGCGGCGACGTCGGCTACGGCAAGACCGAGATCGCGGTACGGGCGGCGTTCAAGGCGGTGCAGGACGGCAAGCAGGTGGCGGTGCTGGTGCCGACGACGCTGCTGGTGCAGCAGCACTACAACACGTTCGCCGAGCGGATGAGCCAGTTCCCGGTGCAGATTCGGCAGCTGTCGAGGTTCCAGACTCCGAAGGAGACCGAGCGGACGCTGGAGATGGTCGCCGACGGCACCGTCGACATCGTCATCGGCACCCACCGGCTGTTGCAGACGGCCACCCGGTTCAAGCAGCTCGGTCTGGTGGTCGTCGACGAGGAGCAGCGCTTCGGTGTCGAGCACAAGGAACACCTGAAGACGCTGCGCGCCTCGGTCGACGTGCTGAGCATGTCGGCCACCCCGATCCCACGGACCCTGGAGATGGCGATCACCGGTATCCGGGAGATGTCCACCATCGCCACCCCGCCGGAGGAGCGGCACCCGGTGCTCACCTTCGTGGGCGCGCAGGACGACCGGCAGGTGGCGGCGTCCATCCACCGCGAGTTGCTCCGCGACGGGCAGGTCTTCTACCTGCACAACCGGGTCGAGTCGATCGACCGGGCGGCGCGGCGGCTGCGGGAGCTGGTGCCCGAGGCGCGGGTCGCGGTGGCGCACGGCCAGATGGGCGAGGACGCCCTGGAGAAGGTCATGGTCGGCTTCTGGGAGAAGGAGTTCGACGTCCTGGTCTGCACCACGATCGTCGAGTCGGGCATCGACATCCCGAACGCCAACACCCTGATCGTGGAGCGTGCCGACCTGCTCGGCCTGGCCCAGCTGCACCAGATCCGGGGTCGGGTCGGCCGGGGCCGCGAGCGGGCGTACGCGTACTTCCTCTACCCGCCGGAGAAGCCGCTCACCGAGCACGCCCACGAGCGGTTGGCGACGATCGCCCAGCACACCGAGCTGGGCGCCGGCATGTACGTGGCGATGAAGGACCTGGAGATCCGGGGCGCCGGTAACCTGCTCGGCGGCGAGCAGTCCGGGCACATCGAGGGCGTCGGCTTCGACCTGTACGTGCGGATGGTCGGCGAGGCGGTCTCCGCGTTCAAGGGTGAGCGGGCGGAGGACGAACCCGACGTCAAGATCGACCTGCCGATCGACGCGCACCTGCCACACGACTACGTGAGCGTGGAACGGCTGCGCCTGGAGATGTACCGCAAGCTCGCCGAGGCACGCGACGCGGAGCGGCTGCACGAGGTGGTCGCCGAGATGACCGACCGGTACGGCGAGCCGCCGGCCCCGGTGCAGAACCTGGTGGAGGTGGCCCGGTTCCGCCTGCTGGCCCGCCGGTACGGCCTCACCGACGTGTCCGTGCAGGGCAAGCACGTCCGGTTCGGTCCGCTGCCCCTGCCGGATTCGAAGCAGCTGCGGCTCAAGCGCTACCACCCGGACGCCGTCTACAAGCTGGCCACCGACCAGGTGAGCGTGCCCCGCCCGACCACCCGTCGGGTCGGTGGCGAGCAGTTGCGGGATCAGGCGCTGCTCCAGTGGTGCGCGCAGTTGCTCTCCGATGTGCTCGGTGCCCCCGCCCCGCTCGCCGTCGCGGCGGGGTGAGGTGGGGGCGCCGGGGTGAGGTGGGGGCCGTCACAGCACGGACGAGGGCATGAGAGAGTGACGGGCATGCGTGCTCGCCGTGTGATCGCCGCCGCCAGCGTCGCGGCCCTGGGTGTCCTTTCCCTCGCCGCCTGCGGCAGGTCCGCGCCGGACGTCGCCGCGTACGTCGGTGACACCGCCTATTCGGTGGACCGGGTCGACGCCATTTACGCCGATGTGCAGGCGAAATACGGCGACGTGGTCCGGCAGGAGGCGGTCCGGGCGGGTGCCACGCCGTCGCCGGAGCAGTTGCGCTCCGCGGTCACCCGTCAGGACGTGGTCGACCTGCTCGTCAGCCTGGATCTGGGCAAGCGGGTGGTGGCGGCGAAGAACGTGCAGGTGCCCGACGAGATCACCCCGCAGCAGCTCGAACAGAACCTGCGGGTGCCGGCCACCACCGAGTACGCCAAGCTCTGGGGCGAGTGGGTCGACCTGCTTCAGGTGCTCAACCAGCAGCTTCCGCCGGCCGATTTGAGCGACGACTCGTTGATGGCCGTCTACGGCGCTCTCGCGAAGGCCGGGGCGATCAACGCCGGAATGTCGGTGGCCGACGTTCGCCAGGCGTTCGGCGACGGCGGTTTCGTCCGCGCCGCCACCGCCCTCGGCGCCGCACTGGGGGAGGAGGCGGGCCGGGTCGACGTCTCGATCAACCCGCGTTTCCGGGCGGTCGGGGTGCCGTCGTTGGTGAGTACCGGCGAGTCGGTGGTCTTCTACTCGCTGCCGTACATCAACGAGGACGGCCCGGTCACCGACATCTCCACCCCGGAGTCGGTGCCGTCGACCGGCTCCCCGAGTGCCGAGGGCCCAGCGCCGGACCAGGGCACGGCCAGCTGAGCATGACGGCACGGATCGTCCTCCTGGTCACCTCACCCCGGCTGCCGGCCGGCCTGTTGACCTCCGCGGCCTGGGACGTCGTACGCCAGCACCCGGTGTTGACCGGCGCGGAGAGCGAACTGGCCACTGCCGCGCGCCAGGCGGGCGCCGCTGTGACAGTGGTGGACGGTCCGGCGACGCAGCCGTTGCTGGATGCGGTGGCGACGCACGGCACTGTGGTGTGGCTGGCCGGCCCCGCTGGCGACGAGGCGCTGGCTCGGGAGTTGGGTCTGCGGCTGGCCCGGCAGCCGGGGTTGGCCGAGATGGAGTTGATGTACGGCTCGTGGGACCCGCCGGGTGCCCGGCTGCTCGACGCGGTGGCTGTGCTGGACCGACTCGCCTCGCCGGGTGGTGACCCGTGGAAGAGGGCGCAGACGCACCGCAGCCTCGCGGGTTATCTGCTGGAGGAGAGCTATGAGGCGTACGACGCGATAAGCGCCGACGACACCGACGCGCTGCGTGAGGAGTTGGGTGACGTCCTGTTGCAGGTGGTCCTGCACGCGCGGCTCGCCGAGGAGTTGCCCGAGGATGAGCGGTGGACCATCGACGACGTGGCGGGTGGCCTCGTCGACAAGATGATCCGGCGCAATCCGCACGTCTTCGCCGGGGCGGAGGCGGGCACGCTGGAGGAGATCACCGAGAACTGGGAGCGGATCAAGCGGGCGGAGAAGGCACGGAGTTCGGTGCTGGACGGGGTGGCCCTGAGCCAGCCCGCACTGGCCCTGGCCGCGCAGATCCTGGACCGCGCCGGCCGTGCCGGCCGAGCAGTCCCGCCGCCACTGGCCGACACCCAGGTAGACCCGGAGGCACGGCTGGGCGCCAGCCTCCTGGCAACGGTCGCGGCAGCCCGCGAGGCGGGAATCGACCCGGAGGCAGCCCTTCGCCGGGCCACCCTCGCCTACGCCGAGGCCGTCCGCGCCGCCGAGTCCGACTGACCGCAGGGTCTCCCTACCCCTGCCGGCAGCGGCGTGCCAGGGGTTGGTACGGCAGGTCGGGTCAGGGGTGCCGTCTAGGGTCGGGGGCATGGAGTCCTTCGTGCCACTGGCTGAGCGAATCGTCGACGCGGTGTTGGAGAGCCGGCCCGGCCTCGCCACCTCGGTGGGCGACCACCGTTACGACGACCGACTGCCGGACCTCTCCGCCGACGCGGTCGCCGCCGACCGGGCGATGCTCAAGGAGGCCGCCGACGCGCTCTCCGATATCGATCCAGCTGCTCTGGGCCTCGCGGAGCAGGTCGACCACGCGCTGCTCAGCTCACTTGTGGACCGGGGGTTGTTCGAGTCGACCGAGATGCGGGCCCACGAATGGGACCCACTGACGCACAATCCCGGCCCGCTGCTGCACGCCCTCCTCGCCCGCCCGTTCGCTCCCGCGGACGTCCGGCTGACCAGCCTCGCCGGCCGGCTCGCCGCCGTACCGGACGCTCTCGCCACCGCCCGCGCGACGCTGCGGGACATGCCGCGGATCCACGCCGAGACGGCGGTCGGGCAGTTCACCGGCACGGCGGCGCTGATCCGCGACGAGCTGCCGGCGCTGCTCGCCCAGGCGCCGAGCACCCTCGACCGGGTCGAGCCGGCGGCCACCGCGGCGATCGCCGCGCTGGAGGAGTTCGTCGCGTGGCTGCGTGCCGGTCTGGCCGCCGACGCCGGCCCCGGCCGTGACCCGCGGCTGGGCCGACGCCGCTGGGAGGCCCGCCTCTGGCACACCCTCGACACCGAGTTGGGCGCCGCCGAGATCCAGCGCCGTGCCTGGGCCAACCTGGACCGGGTCACCGCCGAGATCCGCGAGGCGGCCGTCGAGCTGGTCGGCGGCCCGGCCGACGACGGGGCTGTCCGCCGGGCACTGGACCTGCTCGCCGCCGAGCACCCGAACGACGGGACCATCGTCGACCTGGCCGGCATCACGCTGGACGAGGCCACCGACTTCGTCCGCGCGCACGACCTGGTCACCCTTGTCGACGACCGGTGCGTGATCCAGGAGATGCCGGAGTTCGCCCGGGGTGTCGCGGTGGCCTACTGCGACTCGCCCGGTCCGCTGGAGACCGCGGCCGTGCCGACCTTCTACTGCATCGCGCCCACCCCGTCGGACTGGTCGGCGCAGCGGGTGGAGTCGTTCTACCGCGAGTACAACGACCACATGATCCGCAACCTGACGGTGCACGAGGCGATGCCGGGGCACTTCCTCCAGCTCGCCCATGCCCGCCGCTATGTCGGTGCCACCCGGGTCCGGGCCCTGTCCGAGTCCGGCCCGTTCATCGAGGGCTGGGCGGTGTACGCGGAGGAGTTGATGGCGGGGCTTGGTTTCGGCGGCCTCCCGGTGCGGTTGCAGCAGCTCAAGATGCAGCTCCGGATGACCATCAACGCGCTGCTCGACCAGTTGGTGCACGCCGAGGGCCTGCCCGAGGCCGAGGCGATGGCGTTGATGACCGAACGCGGCTTCCAGGAGGAGGGCGAGGCGGCCGGCAAGTGGCGTCGGGCGCTGCTCACCTCCACCCAGCTCTCCACCTACTTCGTCGGGTACAGCGAGGTGGCCGAGATCGCCCTCGCCCGCCCGAACGGCGTGTCGGCCCGCGACTGGCACGACGCGATGCTCGCCCACGACTGCCCGCCCCCGCGCCACCTACGCACCCTGCTGGAGATCTAGGCTCCCCGCCGGTCAAGATCCGCGCAACGTCGCTGAAGTTGCTGCCTCCAGCGCGCCTGAGGCAGCAACATCCCCGAACCTGCGCGGATCTTGACCGCTGCGTCGCGGGGCGGTCACCGTCGCGCGGCGGTCACCGTCGCGTCGATCAGCCAGCGCGAGATGGAGTACGCGGGCGGCAGTTCCGCCGGCAGCGCATCCAGGCCGAACCACCGAGCCTGGGTCAGTTCCTGGCCGTCGACCACCGGCTCGGCGTGCGGGTCTGCGGCACGGGCGGTGAATCCGGCGAGCAGCACACCGGGGCCGGAGATCGCCCACGGCTGACTGCCGAAATAGGCCAGTCGGTCCACGGGCAGCCGGACCTCCTCGCTAACCTCCCGGTGTACCGCCGCCTCCAGCGTCTCGCCGGCCTCGACGAAGCCAGCCACCAGCGCCCACAGCCCGGTCGGCCCGGTCGCGTGCCGGACCAGCAGCAGCTCGTCGGCGCGCCCGGCCGGGCCCGGCCGGGTGATCGCCACCAGCACCGCGGCGGAGAGCTGCATCGGCACGTACAGACCGCAGTCGGGGCATCGCCGAGCGGTCTCGCCGGGCAGGTCGGTCAGCTCGGCCCGGCAGGCGCCGCACCACCGGTGGGTACGCCGCCACGTCATCACCGCCAGCGCCCGGCCGGCGAGCGTGGCGTGTGGCTCCGGCACCTCGGCGGCGAGCGAGGCCCAGTCGCGCGCCTGGCCGGGCAGATCCTCGGCGGTGGACAACTCGGTGGCCCACGCGGGTGTTCCGTCGAGGGTGCCCAGCGGCACCCAGTCGGTGTCGGCGGGCAGGTCGACCACCCGGAGCGGTTGACCGTCGGCGCTGGTCAGCAGCTTCGCGCCGGTCACCGGCAGGGCCAGGTCGCCGGGGGCGGGCGGCCGACTCCGGTCGGCTCCCGGCCGGAACCCGCAGTGCGGCGCGGTGGCCGCCGACCCGCCGTGGGATGCCACGGACGGGACTGGGCCGCGCCCTGGGGCGGACGTGGCAGAGCCGTGCCCCGGGGCGGACGTTGCCGCGCCGTGCCCTGGGGCGGACAGGGCAGAGCCGTGCCCAGGGGCGGACGTTGCCGCGCCGTGCCCTGGGGCGGACAAGGCAGAGCCGCGCTCAGCGGAGGACGGGGCCGCGTCGCGCCCTGGCGTGGGCGTGAGCCCGGCCGCTGGGTCGGTCACGAGCCGCCGGGGCGACGGTCCACGACACCGGCGCCGGCCGGCGGGTCGAACGCGCCGGTGTCGACCGTCGCGGAGTAACGGCTCAGCGCCAGGTCCACCGGCTTGCCGTCGACCGGCCCGGTGAAGCTGCCGAGCACGCCCTCGGTGGTCACGCATGCGGTGAAGTCACCGGACGGCGAGCCCTGCACCTCGACGCAGGCGGCGTGGTGCCCGGCGACTGTGGTGTCGCTCTGCTTGATGACCGCCTGCGGGTCGAGCGCGGCGGCGGTCAGCAGCCCGACCACCACGGGTGGGGTGGCAAGGCCCTGCCGGTTCGCCTCGCCGAAGAGCGTCACTGTGGGCTTGCTGCCCGGGGTGGGTGGGGCGACCAGCGTGCACTCGGGGCGGGCGCCGGTCGTCGTACACCGGGTGATGGCCTCCGGGGTGACGGTGAGCCGCCCGCCCGGGTAGGTGTACGCGGACCGGGCCGGATCCTGCGCCTGCACGATCTCGGCGCTCTGGCCGCCCGGGAGTTGGTAGTCGGCCGAGTAGGTCAGCTCCAGCGCCCGGTCGAGCCGGGCGGCGAGGTCGTTGACGAGTTCCGAGCGACCCATGGCGACTCCGGCGTCCTCGAATGTCTGACAGCCGGTGACCGTGAGCGACGCGATGACCGACACGGCGAGCATGCGGAGGGTGGTCGAGGCGGCGGGCATGACGACCAGCCTGGTGGATGTGGTCCGCGCAGCGCAAACCCGTTGCCGGTTGACGCCCGGAAATCCGGGAATGTCCGTCACCGCGGGGCGACTCGGGTGCGCGGGCGACGCCGTGCCCGTTCGTGCGGCCCGATACGCTGCGTTCAACACCTGCCTCAGCCGCACCGTCGCGGCCCACCCACGGACCGGATCACAACAACGAGGAGCGACTTAGTGGCAACCATCGAGGGAATCGTCGCCCGGGAGATTCTCGACTCGCGGGGCAACCCGACGGTCGAGGTCGAGGTCGGCCTGGACGACGGCACGGTCGCCCGCGCCGCCGTGCCCTCCGGCGCCTCCACCGGCGCCTTCGAGGCGATCGAGCTGCGCGACGGTGACGCCGACCGCTACCAGGGCAAGGGCGTGGAGAAGGCGGTCTCCAACGTCGAAGACAAGATCGTCGACCAGATCATCGGGTACGAGGCCAGCGAGCAGCGGCTGATCGACCAGAAGATGCTCGACATCGACGGCACCGACAGCAAGTCGGAGCTGGGCGCGAACGCCATCCTCGGGGTCTCCCTGGCGGTGGCGAAGGCCGCTGCCGGCAGCGCCGAGCTGAGCCTCTTCCGTTACCTGGGCGGCCCGAACGCGCACCTCCTGCCGGTGCCGATGATGAACATCCTCAACGGTGGCGCGCACGCCGACTCGAACGTCGACATCCAGGAGTTCATGGTCGCGCCGATCGGCGCGCCGACCTTCCGGGAGGCGCTGCGTTCGGGCGCCGAGGTCTACCACGCGCTGAAGTCGGTGCTGAAGAAGAAGGGCCTGTCGACCGGGCTCGGCGACGAGGGTGGCTTCGCGCCGAACCTGCCGACCAACGCGGCAGCCCTGGACCTGATCGCCGAGGCGGTCGAGAAGGCCGGCTACCGGCTCGGCACCGACATCGTGTTCGCGCTCGACGTGGCGGCCACGGAGTTCTTCGACAACGGCACCTACACCTTCGAGGGTGCCGCGAAGTCTGCCGAGGAGATGAGCAACTACTACACGAAGCTGGCCGGTGACTACCCGATCGTGTCGATCGAGGACCCGCTGGCGGAGGACGACTGGAGTGGCTGGCAGACGCTTACCGCCTCGATCGGCGACCGGGTGCAGATCGTCGGTGACGACCTGTTCGTGACCAACCCGCAGCGCATCGCCCGCGGCATCGCGGAGAAGTCGGCAAACGCGGTCCTGGTCAAGGTCAACCAGATCGGCTCGCTGACCGAGACCCTGGACGCGGTGGACCTGGCCCACCGGGCCGGCTTCAAGTGCATGATGAGCCACCGTTCCGGCGAGACCGAGGACACCACCATCGCCGACCTGGCGGTGGCCACCGGCTGCGGCCAGATCAAGACCGGCGCGCCGGCCCGCTCGGACCGCGTCGCGAAGTACAACCAGCTGCTCCGGATCGAGGAGGAGCTGGCCGACGCGGCGCGCTACGCCGGCGCTGGCGCGTTCCCGCGCTACCGTTCGGCCTGAGACGCGCGAAGCCTCGGGGGAGGGGTGTGACGATGCAGCAGCGCCGCACACCGGGTGGTCAGCGTCCCGCCCGCCGGCCGGGTCAGTCCGGTCGGCCGGGCGGTGGACGGGCCACCCGGGGATCGGTCCGCGAGACCGGCGTACGCGCCGAGCCGCGCGGCACCGCTGGTCGGGCTCCGGGCGCGGCCCGGGGCGCCGAGGGCGTCCGCTCCGCGAATCGTCCGGCCGCCGCTCGGCGTACCGCCGCCGGTGGTGCCGTCAAGCGGCTCACCGCACCTCACCCCCGTCGCTTCACCGGTCGGGCCACCGTGCTGTTCGCGGTCCTGATCGCGCTCGCGCTGGCCTACACCTACCCGGTCCGGGTCTACCTGGACCAGCAGGCCGACATCGAGCGGATGGAGGCGGCCCAGGCGGTGCAGGAGGCGGAGATCGCCAAGTTGGCCGCCGAGGCCGCCAACTGGAAAGACGAGGAATACATCAAGACGCAGGCTCGGGAGCGGTTCTTCATGGGCCCGCCTGGCGAGAAGATGATGGTGGTGCTGCACGACCCGGAGGGCGCCGCCCGGGATGCCGGGAAGTCGGCCGGTTCGGCCGCCCCGGCCGGGCCATCGACCTGGTACGACACGCTCTGGTCGAGCGTGCAGGCGGCGGACAGCCAGCAGCCGGGCAAGTGATCCACCGACCAGCACACCAGGAGAGATGGCACAGTGACTGTCGTACCACCGTCGGAGCCGGCGGCGGATTCCGTACCCTTGCCGCAGCGTGAGTCGGCCACCGAGGCGGACCTGGCCGCGGTGGCCGCGCAGCTCGGCCGGACGCCCCGGGGCACCCGGGCGGTGGCGCACCGTTGCCCGTGCGGACTCCCGGACGTGGTGGAGACGACTCCCCGTCTCGCCGACGGCACGCCGTTCCCCACGCTCTACTACCTGACCTGCCCCCGTGCCACCGCGGCGTGCAGCCGGCTGGAGTCGGCGGGGCTGATGAAGGACATGGCGGACCGATTGACGACGGATCCCGAGTTGGCCGCCCACTACCGTGCCGCGCACGAGGACTACCTCGCCCGCCGGAAGGCGGTCGGCGAGGTGCCGGAAATCGCCGGTATCTCGGCGGGTGGGATGCCGGGCCGGGTGAAGTGCCTGCACGTGCACCTGGGGCACGCGCTGGGCGCCGGCCCCGGGGTGAACCCATTCGGTGACGAGACGTTGCAGCTGGTCGAGCCCTGGTGGACGGCCGGCCCGTGCGTGGACGTCCCGGCGGGCGAATGAACGTTCAGGCTGGGTCGTCGGCACCCGAGAGTCAGATCCTGGTGCGGCGGGCTCGCACCGGGGACGTGCGCGGCATCCGGCGGCTGGTCGACACCTACACCAACGACCGGCGGCTGTTGAGCAAGGCGACAGTCACCCTCTACGAGCAGGTGCAGGAGTTCCGGGTGGCGGTCCGCCCCGTCGACGACGCAGTGGTGGGTTGCGGTGCGCTGCACATCATGTGGGAGGACCTGGCCGAGATCCGTACGGTCGCTGTGGATCCGGTCTGTCGGGGCCGGCGGATCGGGCACCGGCTGGTGGACGAGCTGATCGACGCGGCCCGGGAGTTGGGGGTGGCACGGATCTTCGTGCTCACCTTCGAGACGCAGTTCTTCGGCGCGTTCGGTTTCCAGGAGATCGACGGCGCACCGGTGCCGCAACCGGTGTACGAGCAGTTGCTGCGCTCGTACGACGAGGGTGTCGCGGAGTTCCTGGACCTGGAGCGGGTCAAGCCGAACACGCTGGGTAACACCCGGATGCTGCTGCGCCTCTAGTCAGGCCGGCGGGGGTGGGCCGCGAAGAACTCTTACGTCAGGTCGGTGGCCGACAGACCGAGGGTCGGCCACCCGGCCAAGGCCCGGGGTGCCCGCCCGTCCTGCCGTAAGGTTGCTGCCGTGACGACGCGTGTGGCGGCCATCGACTGCGGGACCAACTCGATCCGACTGCTGGTCGCCGACCTGCCCGAGGAGTCCACCGGGTCGCCGGCGCCGCTTGTCGACCTGACCCGCCGGATGGAGATCGTCCGGCTCGGCCAGGGTGTCGACCGCACCGGCCGGTTGGCGCCGGAGGCGATCGAACGGACCCGGGTGGCGCTGGCGTCGTACGCGGCGGACATCGAGAAGCTGGGCGCGGAGCGGGTGCGCATGTGCGCCACCTCGGCGTCCCGGGATGCCGCCAACGCCGACGACTTCACGGAGATGGTGCGGGGCACCCTCGGCGTCGCGCCGGAGGTCGTCACCGGCGACGAGGAGGCTCGGCTGTCGTTCACCGGCGCGGTGCGCGGCCTGCCGGCCGACGCGAGGGAGCCGTTCCTGGTCGTCGACATCGGCGGTGGTTCCACCGAGTTCGTGGTCGGTGACCGGGCCGCGGGGGTGCGCGCGGCGATCTCGGTGGACATCGGCTGTGTCCGGATGACCGAGCGGCACCTGCCCGGCGACCCGCCGACGCCCGAGCAGGTCGCGGCGGCAGAGGCCGACATCGCGGCCGCCGTGGACCGGGCGCTCGCCGTGGTGCCCGGCCGCGAGGCGGCCACCCTGGTCGGCCTCGCCGGGTCGGTCACCACAGTGGTCGCCATCGCGCAGGGCCTGCGGGAGTACGACCCGGAGCGCATCCACCACGCCCGGGTGTCCTACGAGGCGGTCGCCCAGGTGACCGCGGACCTGCTGGGCCAGACCCGTGCGCAGCGGTTGGCGATCCCGGTGATGCACCCGGGCCGGGCCGACGTGATCGGCGCTGGTGCGCTGGTGCTCCGCGTGATCATGGAGCGGGCCGGGATGCCGTCGGTGGTCGCCTCGGAGCACGACATTCTCGACGGCATCGCCTGGAGCCTCCAGCCAGCCACGCGCTAGCGGGGCGCGTGATCGACGGAAGGACCCCCGCGAGGCGGTTGATCGACTCCATTGTGGGGAAGTCGGGGCGTCCGAGTCGCCTGGATGCCCCGACTTCCAGGAACCCGAGTGAATCTTGCCAGCGCCAGCGCCAGCGCCAGCGCCAGCGCCAGCGCCAGCGCCAGCGCCAGCGCCAGCGCCAGCGCGTGTCGGTGCCGGAATCGTTGACGCTACTTCGCATTGCGTAGTAGTGTGCATTGCGTGGACACCACACAGTTGCTGAAGGGCGTGCTCGACATGGCCGTCCTGGCCGTCCTCCGGGAGGAGGACGGCTACGGTTACGACATCCTGCGCCGGTTGCGCGAGGCCGGCCTGGAAGAGGTCGGCGACGCCTCGGTCTACGGGACGCTACGCCGGCTCTTCGCCGCCGGCCTGCTCACCACCTACGTCGTGCCGAGCGAATCCGGGCCGCACCGCAAGTACTACTCACTCAACGCCGCGGGGCGGGACCAGTTGACCCGCTCCGGCAAGCTCTGGCGCTCGTTCGCCACCACAATGGACAGTCTGCTCGACGATCGGGGGATGGCGGCATGACCGTCGCGGAGCAGGAGATCACCGACTATGTGGCGCGGGTCCGGGCCGCTCTGGCCGACCTGCCGTCCACGCAACGCGACGAGCTGATCGAGGATCTCGCCGACCACCTCAGTGAGGTGGCCGCCGAGGCCGAGGGCACTCTCGTCGAGCGGCTGGGCGAGCCCGAGACGTACGCCGCCGAGCTGCGCGCCGCGGCCGGCGCCACCCCGGGCGGTGGGCGCAACCTCGACCAGCGGGTCGCGACCGCGATGGTCCGGCTCCGGAGCCGGCTGAGCGCGGTCGACACCCGGCTCGGTCCACCCCTGGGGTACGCGCACGCCAGCGACTTCCTCCGCCTGCTGCGCCCGGCGTGGTGGGTGCTGCGCGGCTATCTGGCCGCGATGCTGCTCACCGCGATCAGCACCGGCGGTGACTCCTACGGTCTGCTGCCTCGGTTTGGTGGCGAGTCGCTCGCCGGCATGGTCATGCTGGTCGGCCTCGTGCTCGCCTCGATCTGGCTCGGTCGTCGCTCCGCCCAGCTGACCCGCTGGCCGCGTTCGGCGCTGCAGGTCGGCAGCGCGGTTCTTGTGGTCTTCGCGCTCTCCGCCCTGGTCAATCTCGAGGGCCGGCTCGACCGCGGCTACTACTACGACCAGACCTCGGTCGACAGCCAGTACAGCCAGGTCCGGGACGTCTTCGTCTACGACAGCGAGGGCCGGCTGGTGGAGAACGCCCGGCTCTTCGACCAGGACGGCAACCCGATCCGCCTGGGCTACCCGGACTGCGAAGGTCGGGTCGACGAGTACGGCAACCCGCTGCTGCGGCCGTACCCGTACTGCGTGGGCCGGGCGCCCTTCGGTCCTCGCGGTCCGGCCGGGTCCAGCCCAACCGTGGCGCCGCCCGCGCCCAGCACGCTGCCAGCGGAGCCGAACAGCACGCCGACGGCCGGGCCGACCAGTACGCCGACACCGAGCGGAACGACGACCGGCGATCCCTCGGCGGAGCCGACCGCGACACCGAGCCCCACCCCGACGAGCTGAGTCACGGTGTGAATTGGATCATGCGGGCGAGGCTGGGAAATAACTGAACGGACGAGGCGAGCGGGACGACACCGGAAATCAATGATCGTTACGGTGTCGTCTGCTCATCAACCCCTCGGAAGGAACCCCTGTGCCAGAGCAGGTCGCAACGCCCCCCGCGTCCGACGCCGCACCGGCTGAGCCGGCCGTCGAGAAGCCGGAGCCGGCCGGCGAGACGCCGCAGCCGACCGAGCCGCAGCCGACCGAGCCGCAGCCGACCGAGCCGCAGCCGACCGAGCCGCAGGCGGCGGTGTCACGTCCGGCCGAGTCGGAGTCGGAGTCGGCCGGGCCGGAGTCGGCCCAGTCGCGTCCGGCCGGGCCGGAGTCGACCGAGTCGCGTCCGGCAGGGCCGCAGCCGACCGAGCCGCGTCCGGCCGAGCCGCAGTCGGCCGAGCCGCAGTCAGCCGAGCCGGAGTCGGCCGAGTCGCGTCCGGCCGGTCCGGAGTCGGCCGGGCCGGAGTCGGCCGGGCCGGAGTCGGCCGAGCCGGAGGTGAAGAAGTCTGGTGCGAAGAAGGCCCTCGGCATCGCCGGCGCGATCCTCGCGGTCGTCGTCGTCGCCGGCCTGAAGTTCGGTGTCGTCTCGGCGATCGGCAACTTCGTCAACAAGGACGAAACGGCTGCCGCCAAGGCCGGCGACTGCATCGCCAAGCTGCCCGAGGTCACCGGCACCAAGCAGGAGAAGGTCACGGACGCCCGGATCGTCGCGTGCACCTCGACCGAGGCGGCGTACAACGTGGTCGGTCGGGTCGAAGACCAGACCGAGGCCCAGGCCCGGGCCGGCACCGCCTGTGAGCAGTACTTCAAGCCGGACGAAGAGGGGTACATCTACTCCACCATCATGCCCGGCAAGACGGGCTACGTGCTCTGCCTGACCAAGAAGGCCTGACCACGGCGGTAGATCAGCATCGACGGCGGCGGGAGCTTACCCCGCCGCCGTCGGCGTACCCGGAGTCACCGGCGGGCGAACAGGAGGTGAATGCCACTGTTCCGGCGTCTTCCCGGCGGCGGCGCGGCATGGCAGGCTTTCGGCACTAGGACCACTGGGCGACCAGCCAACGATGACTGACCGCTAGGAGGACGGCCCATGGGCGAAATGGTGACCTACCGCAGCAACGGGGGTACGAGCGAGGGGTATCTCGCGATACCCGCCAGTGGCATGGCCAGCCCCGCCGTCATCGTCATCCAGGAGTGGTGGGGCCTGGTTCCGCACATCCGGTCGGTTGCGGAACGGTTCGCCGAGGCCGGTTTCGTCGCTCTCGCCCCGGATTTCTACAACGGTGAGACGACAAGCGAGCCGGACGAGGCGCAGCGGCTGCTGATGGCGATGCGGATGGACGAGGCGGCGAAGGACATCGCCGGCGCGGCCGACTATCTCGCCGGGCGGCCCGAGGTCACCGGTAAGGTCGGTGCGGTGGGCTTCTGCGCCGGTGGCAGCCTCGCCCTCTGGTCGGCCACCGTCTCCGAGCGGATCGTCGCGACCGCGGGTTTCTATCCGGTGCTGCCGTGGGAGTCGATGCGCCCCGACTGGGCCGACTACGCCGGCAAGGCCGCGCTCGTCCACTGCTCCGAAGAGGACGGCACCTCGGCCGCCGAGGGCGTGCAGACCGCCCGCCGGGCGATCGAGGAGGCCGGCGGCGACTGCCACCTCTACGACTATCCGGGCACCTCGCACGCCTTCTTCAACGACGACCGGCCGGAGGCGTTCGACCAGCGCGCCGCCGCCAGCGCCTGGGCCCGCACCCTGGAACTCTTCCGGGCCAAGCTTGGCTGAGTCGCGTACCCCGGAGCAGGTGGTCGCCCGCGCAGCGCGGGCGACCGACCTGGCCGACCTGGACGCGGCGGTGACTGACTGTTTCGCCTGCCCCCGGTTGGTCCGGTGGCGGGAGGAGGTCGCGCGCACCCGCCGGGCTGCCTTCCGCGACCAGGAGTACTGGGGCCGCCCGGTGCCGGGCTTCGGCACCGACGACGCGCGGATCGCCATTCTCGGGCTGGCACCCGCCGCGCACGGCGGCAACCGCACGGGCCGGATCTTCACCGGTGACCGGTCCGGTGACGTGTTGTTCGCCGCGCTGCACCGGGCCGGGCTGGCGAACCAGCCGACAAGCGTCGCCGCCGACGACGGGCTGGCCCTGCGGGACCTGCGGATCTTCTCGGCTGTCCGGTGTGCGCCTCCGGACAACAAGCCGACCCCGCAGGAGCGGGACAATTGCGCGCCCTGGCTGCACCGCGAGGTCACGCTGATCGAGCCCACGCTGCGTGTCGTCGTCGCGCTTGGCGCGTTCGCCTGGGCCTCGTGGTGGCCGGTGCTTCGCCAGGTGTACGGGCAGCGCCCGCCCAGCCCGCGACCGGCGTTCGGTCATGGGGCACACTGGTCCGGCACAGCCGCTCCGGACTTGCTGGGCAGCTACCACGTCAGCCAGCAGAACACCTTCACCGGGCGGCTGACACCAAAGATGCTGGACGACGTCTTCGGCCAGGCTAAGCAGCTGGCCGGGGTGGACTGAGACACGCGTGGGGTGGTGGCGATGACAGACGGAACACGCCCCCCCACCCCGTCGCAGGCCGCCGAGCCGGGGGTGTTGCGTCCGGCGCTCGGCCTGCTTCGCCGGTGGTGGCCGGTCGCCGCGGTCGCCGCACTGCTCGCCGGTGCCGCGCTGGCGTCCGCGCACTCGTCGATCGGGGCCAGCCGGATCCCGCCGGCCGCGGAGAACGTCCCGTGGGTGCCCGAGTACCCGACCGCCGAGCCGTCGCCGTCCATCCCGGTCGAGCCGCGTACGGCCGGTGAGGCAACGCAGGCGCACATCCCGCAGTGGATCGCCACCGTGGCAGTGGTTCTGCTCGGGCTGGCCATCCTCGCCGCCCTCGGTTACCTGTCCTGGATTCTGATCCGGGGCGCACTGCGCCGCACCACCCGGGCCCTGCCGGCGCAGCGGGCCCGGCGTACCGCCGAGGGCACCGCCCACGAGGTGGTCGCCGCCCTCGACGCCGGCCTGTTGGAGCTCGACGACCGGGACACCGATCCCCGGGTGGCGGTGATCGCCTGCTGGGTGCGCCTGGAGGAGGCCGCCGCCGCGGCCGGCGTGCCACGGCTCGCCGGGGACACCCCCACCGACCTGGTCAGCCGGCTGCTACGAGGTGACCCGGCGGCCGGCGTTCCGGCGATCGTCAGCACCGACGTGCTTGCCGAGTTCGCGCACGTCTACCGGGAGGCCCGCTACGCCACCCGCCCGGTCGACGAACGCACCCGCGACCAGGCCCGCGCCGCACTTCGTCGGCTGCGTGGAGAGCTCACGGCGGTGACCCCGTGAGCAGCACCAGCATCGACGACCTGCTTGCGTTCGAGGAGGAGGCCGCGCCGAGAGGCCCAGAGGCGCCCCGCTCTCGGACCGGTCCCGTGGTGCGCGCCCTCGCATTGGCCGCCGCGGTCGTCGCGGTGTTGCTCGTCGGCCTCCGCGCGGTTGGCCTCCAGGTCTCGCTGCCCGTACTCATTGCCGGGGTGCTCGCCGTGCTGGCGGTCCGCCGGGTCACCGCCCTGCTCGCGCCGCCACCTCCGCTGCCCGGGGGTGGCCGGGGCGGGACGGGCGAGGAGGACGGCAGCTACAACTGGGGTGCCCGGGACGCGTTGCGCACCGCGATCAATCGCTGGGAATGGCCGCTGGACTGGTCCACGACCCGACCCGAACGCTTCACCGGGGTGGTCCTGCCCCGGATCGGTGAACTGGCCGACGAGCGGATGCGCCTGAAGCACGGCGTCACCCGCGAGTCGGATCCGGCCCGCGCCCGTGTCCTGCTGGGTGACCGGCTGTGGACGTTCCTGGAGACCCCGCCTCGCCGCACCCCGTCGCCACGCGACCTCGCGGTGATCGTCGCCGAACTGGAGAAGATCTGATGAACGACGTGGACCGGAGCATTGCCCCCGCCGAGGTCGGCCACCTGGCTCGGTCGGTCCTGGACGCCGTCGGCACCGTCGTGGTCGGCAAGCGGGACGCGTTGGAGCTGGTCCTCGCCGGCATCCTGGCGGGCGGTCACGTGCTGCTCGAAGATCTGCCGGGGCTGGGCAAGACGCTCACCGCACGCTCGTTCGCCCAGGCGCTGGGCTTGGACTTCCGCCGGTTGCAGTTCACCCCCGACCTGCTCCCCGCCGACGTCACCGGCTCGTTCCTCTACGACCAGCGCAACGGCGACTTCACCTTCCGGGCCGGGCCGGTCTTCACCAACCTGCTGCTCGCCGACGAGATCAACCGGACGCCGCCGAAGACGCAGTCCGCGCTGCTGGAGGCGATGCAGGAGAAGCAGGTTTCGGTGGAGGGGGTGACCTACAAGCTGGACGAGCCGTTCCACGTGCTGGCCACCGCCAACCCGATCGAGTACGAGGGCACGTACCCGCTGCCCGAGGCCCAGCTGGACCGGTTCCTGCTGCGGGTCTCCTTCGGTTACCCGCAGCACGAGGAGGAGTGGGAGGTGCTCCGCCGCCGGATGAGCCGCCGCCGTGAGGAGGCGGACATCAAGGCGGTGGTCGACGCCGCCACGCTGCGGGCCATGCAGGCCGCCCTGGAGGACGTGGTGGTGGAGGACTCCATCGGCCGCTACATCGTCTCCCTCACCGCGGCCACCCGGGAGCACCCGTCGGTGCTGGTCGGCGCGTCCCCTCGGGGATCGTTGGCGCTGCTGCTGCTGGCCCGGGTCCGCGCGGTGTTCGGCGGCCGGGACTACGTGGTGCCGGAGGACGTCAAGGAGGTGGCGGCTCCCGCCCTGGCCCACCGGATCACCCTGCGCCCGGAGATGTGGTTGCGCCGGGTCGATCCGGCGTTCGTGGTCGGCGAGGTGCTGGAGGCCACCCCCGCCCCGGCGAGTGGCGCGCTGCCCAGCTACGCCGCGGGCGGGCCTCGGCGCTGATGACCGGACCGACAGTGCCGACGGCCACCGAGCCGGAACCGGCTGCCGGCTGGGCACCCACCCGGGCGCTCGGCCGGGCGGTGCTGCTCGCCGGCCTGCTGCTGGTGGCGGGGGTGCTGCTGGGGCGGGTCGACCTGATCGTGTTGGCCGCCCCGTTCGCGCTGGGCACCGCGTACGCGCTGCGCCGGCGGCCGACGGCGCTGCCGCAGGTGTGGATCACGCAGGGCGAGGACGGGCCGCTGGTCGAGGGCGGCGACGTGACGGCGGCGGTGAGCGTCGGCAATCCGGACACAGTGGACTACGACCTGGTGGTGGTGCGTTCCCGCGTGTCGCCGTGGCTGCGCATCGACCGGGCCGGCTTCGCCCTGGACGGGATCGTCGACGACGCGTCGCCCGCCGCCACGACGCCGACCGGCGGTGGCGCTCCGGCCAGCGGTAGGGGTCGATCCGTCGCCGACCGGCCGTTCGTGACGTCGGTGCCCAGCGCGACGGTGGCGGATCTGGAACTGGCCGGCCACGCCCTGCGCTGGGGCCGGCATCCGGTGGGACCGGCCGGTGCCCGGGTCGCCACGGCGGGTGGCCTGCTGGTCTCCCGGGCGGTGCTCACCGAGCCGGTCCGGGTGCGGGTGTACCCGCGTACCGAGCCGTTCGAGGCCGTCGAGGCGATGCCCCGCGCCGCCGGGCTGGTCGGGGCGCACCACTCCCGTCGGCCCGGCGAGGGCGGCGAGCTGGCCGGGGTACGGATCTTCGCCCCGGGGGACCGGCTGCGCCGCATCGACTGGCGGGTGTCGTTGCGCGCCCGGCAGTTGCACGTGGCAGCCACGCTCTCCGACCGCGACGCCGAGGTGGTGGTGCTGCTCGACGTGCTCGCCGAGGCTGGCCGCTCCGGCGGGGTGAGCGGCGCCGCCTCGGTGCTGGACACCACAGTCCGGGCCACGGCCGCGATCGCCGAGCACTACCTGCACCGCGGCGACCGGGTCTCCCTGCTGGAGTACGGGCCGACAGCTCGCCGGCTGCGTCCGGCCGCCGGGCGTCGGCAGTACCTGACCGTTCTGGAGTGGCTGCTCGACGTGCACGTCCACCCGTCCTCGCACGAGCCGTACGACCAGGTCTTCGGCCCGCAACTGCTCTCCTCGGACGCGCTGGTGGTGGTGTTGACTCCGCTGCTTGACGAACGGTCGGCGCAGATGCTCGCCCGGCTGGCCCGCGCCGGCCGGTTCGTGGTGGCCGTCGACACGCTGCCGACCGACCTGTCGTCGCCGAAGAACCAGGGCTGGGCCGAGGTGGCGTACCGGCTGTGGCGCCTGGATCGGGACGTCATGATCGGACAGCTCCGGGAGCACGGCGTACCGGTGGTGCGCTGGGCCGGTGCCGGCAGCCTGGACCAGGTGTTGCGGGACGTGGCCCGGTTGGCGACGGCTCCGAGGGTTGGTGGCAGATGATCGACGCGGTGACCGGGCGGGTTCGGGCCGCCCAGCAAGCGGTGGCCCGCATCAGTGCTGCCCCGCTACTGGTTCGGGCCGGGATCTTCGTCATCGTGTTTGCCGGGTTCGCCCTGGCCTTCCCCGCCGAGGTGCTTTCCGGCCGCCCGCTCCTCTTCCTGGCGGTCGCCGCGCTGTTTCCCGCGTTCGGTCCGCGCCGGGTCTGGGCGGTTTTCGCGGCGTTGGTCACGGTCGGCGGGTGGTTGCTCGCCACCGACGGGTACGGCCGCCCGGTGGCCCTCTGGCGGCTGCTCGCCGTCGCCGCCCTGCTCTACCTGGCGCACACCCTCTGCGCGCTGGCCGCACTGTTGCCCTACGACGCGGTGGTGGACCCCGCGCTGATCACCCGGTGGTTGCTGCGGGCGGGCGGTGTCCTGCTGGGCACCGCGGTGCTGGGGGTGCTGTTGTTGCAGGCCGCGGGCATGGGTGGGGAGGCCGGATACCAGTGGGTGACAGTGCTGGGGCTGCTGCTGGCTGTGGGCACGGCGGCGTTGCTGGGCTGGCTGCTGCGACGGCGGTGACCGGTGCGACCTGAGGGTTACGCAGGTCACATGGGTTGTGCTCCGTCACAGATGGGGGCCGCGAGCGGCATTACCTGAGCCGGCCGGGGAAAGATAGACAACGTGAATCCGAAGCGGATCCTTGTGGTGGGTGCCGGGCACGTCGGTCTTTACGCGGCGCTGCGCCTGTCGAAGAAGCTCAGCTCCCGTGAGGCTGAGGTCATGGTGGTGGACCCCCAACCGCACATGACCTATCAGCCGTTCCTGCCCGAGGCCGCGGCGGGCAACATCTCCCCACGGCACTCCGTGGTGCCGCTGCGCCAGGAGTTGCGGCGGTGCAAGTTGGTGGCTGGCACTGTCACGCGGATCGAGCACGACCGCAAGGTGGCCACCGTGCAGCCGATCAGCGGCCCGGCCCGGGAGATCACCTACGACCACGTGGTCGTGGCCCCGGGGTCGGTTTCCCGCACCCTGCCGATCCCCGGCCTGCACGAGCAGGGCATCGGGTTCAAGACCATCGGCGAGGCGATCTACCTGCGCAACCACGTCCTGGACCGGCTCGACGTGGCGGCCGCCACGGCCGACCCGGACGTCCGGCGTTCGGCGCTGACCTTCACCTTCGTCGGCGGTGGGTACGCCGGCATCGAGGCGCTCGCCGAGATGGAGGACATGGCTCGCGACGCCCTGCGCTACTACCCGGAGCTGAACCAGGACGAGGTTCGTTGGGTGCTGGTCGAGGCGACCCAGCGGGTGCTGCCCGAGGTCGACCGGGACATGGGCGCCTACACCGTCCAGCAGCTGATGAAGCGCAACATGGACATCCGGCTGGACACCCGGCTCGAGTCCTGCGTCGACGGGGTGGTCAAGCTCTCCGACGGGGACAGCTTCCGGTCCGACACGATCGTCTGGACGGCCGGCGTGAAGCCGTCGCCGATGCTGGACGCGACCGACTTCCCGCGCGACGACCGTCGGCGGATCACCTGCCTGCCCACGCTCCAGGTGGTCGACGGCGACCGGGTGGTCGAGGGCGCGTGGAGCGCCGGCGACTGCGCCGCCGTGCCGGACCTCACCAAGGAGCCGGGCAACTTCTGCTCGCCGAGCGCGCAGCACGCGGTGCGCCAGGCCGCCCGGATGGCCGACAACATCACGGCCGTGATCCGAGGCCGCGAGCCGGTCAACTACAAGCACAAGCACGTCGGTAGCGTCGCTAGCCTCGGTCTGCACAAGGGCGTCGCCCAGGTGTACGGGATCAAGATGACCGGCTGGCCGGCGTGGGTCATGCACCGGACGTACCACATGAGCCGGATCCCGTCGTTCAACCGCAAGGTCCGGGTGGTGGTGGACTGGTCGTTGGCGTTCTTCCTCAAGCGTGAGGTGGTCGCCCTGGGGCAGTTGCACGACCCGCGCGAGGAGTTCGTCGAGGCGTCCCAGCCGGTCGGCGCACCGCGCGTCTGACCCAGAGATGCACGAGAGGGCCTCTTCTTACCGTTTCCGGTAGGGAGGGGCCCTTCTCGGGTGCGGCGGTGGGGGGTCAGACGCGCCAGATCCAGGCGTCGGCCACCCGGGTTCCGGGGCCGTAGAGCTGCTCCAGGGTGCTCCGCAAACTCTCCGCGTGCGGCGCGTCGTCGGCCAGCGCCACGCACGAGGCGCCCCAGAAGTCCGCGTCCCGGGCGGCCTGCCGGCGCTGCTCGTCGCCGATGGCCGGTTGGTCACCGCGCCGGGCGACGTCCGCCAGCAGCGCGGAGGTGGGCTGCTTGAAGGTGCCCATCGCCGCGGTGCCGCCCCGCCCGTACGGGCCGATGAAGAACCCCTCGGGCAGGCTGAAGGCGGCGTCGGCGGCGGTGGCCCAGCGCATCGGCCCCGGTTCCCTGGGCGTGGGCAGCGGCACCGGAACCAACACCCCGCCGGGGGGTACGCACTGCCGCCAGTGGCCGCCGGTGATGAACTCCGGCACGGCGGGCCGTGCGGTGGTCGGCAGGGGAGTGGGGAAGATCGGCAGCAGCGCCGCGCCGACGGCCAGTGGCACCAGCCGTCGGGCCCGACCGGTGCCGCGCAGAGCCCGGTCGACCGCCAGCACGAGCAGTGTCGCGACGATCGGCAGCAACGCCAGCGCGAACCGCATCGGCAACGCGCCATCCACCACCGGTAGCCCGCCGATCAGGGCGTACGGGCCGGGAAGCGCGGTCCTGGTGCCACCGAGCACCACCTCGGGGCCGAGCGAGAGCGCACCCATCACCAGGCCCGCCACGACGCAGGCGAAGACCAGTCGACGTCGCCCGGCCCAGATCGCGCAGGCCACGGTGACCAGCAGGAGGGGCCAGCCGAGGAACGTGTTGTACTCGGCCGGACCGGTGGTCAGCCGGGCCGCCTCGTCGCTGCCGGCCACCGACAGCGGGGAGACCGTCCACCAGCTGCTCAGGTCGGCGGAGAAGTAGGCCGGGGTGAACATGCCGTCGGCAACACCCTGCGGGCCGGCGAACTGGAACCACAGCGGGTAGCCGAGCACCAGCAGGGAGAGCCCGGCGGCGATCGCCAGCCCACCGGCGAAGCCGGGCAGCGCCCGCCGCGCCAGGTCCCGGTCCGCCACGGCGTAGCCGATCGCCATCACCAGCAGCGTGACGGCGGCGAGGAAGAGCACCTCCTCGCCGATGAACACCTGCGCGCTGACCGCGCCGGCCAGCCCGGCCGCCGAGGTGACCATCCGTCGGCGATCCGGCCCGCCGGGTCGGGCCCGTCCGGGCGTCGCCGGCCCCGGGTCGGCCGCCCGCAGCAGCCGGACCACCAGCCAGACGATCACCGGCACCAGCCACTGGGCGGTCATGTGCAGGTGGCTGTTGGTCTGCGAGACCATGCCGGGGCCGAAGCCGCACAGTCCTGCCCCGAGCGCCGCAGCGAGCCGGCGGGCGCGCAGCATCCGGTGCAACAGCAGGTACCAGGCGGCGGCGGTGCCGGCGAGGTTGGCGGCGGCGAGCAGCGCGAAGCTGACCGGTGCGCCCAGCAGCAGGGTGACCGGCGCGAAGACGATGCCGAGCGCGATCACCGTGGTGTTGGCCATCAGGTTGACGCCGTCGGGCGCGTTGAGTCGGTCGGTGAGCAGGTCGAAGTCCCCGAGCAGCGCGCGGGCGTCGACCGCCAGGAACCATTCGTAGAGGGTCTGGTCCTCCGGGTTGAGCGCCAGGGTGCGGCCGGACGGATCGGGCCACAGCCCGTGGGTGAGCCAGCCGGCGAGCACCACCCAGACCAGAGCGACGAGCAGATCCGCCCGGTGTCGGTGGACGGCGGCCAGCAGGCGGGCGGCCCGAGGCCGGCGGTCGACCCGACGGGCGACGCGGAGCGCCTGCTCAGGGGCGGCGTCGGGGGCCGTGGGGGCTGCGCTGCTCACGGCACCGACCCTAATGTGGCAAGCCCTGCTGGGTACGTCGGGTCGCCGCTAACCGGTTACGGTGACACTGCACCGCGCGTGTCGACGCGCCGGTGCCACCCGCCCGGGTGGTGGAAAGGCAGACACGGCCGCCTTAAAAGCGGCTGCCGCAAGGCGTGCGGGTTCGACCCCCGCCCCGGGCACCCCCAGCTCGACACATTCTCATTCGTGATCACCAGGACTTGGCCACGCCGTTTACTCTTGAAGGGCACGTTCACGTGCAAACGACCCCCTGAGGGAGGCCAGACAGTGAAGACCTCGAACCCGGTGCTCGCCCGGCTCGGCCAAGCGGCCGAGCGGGAGCGCTCCGCCGGGTACGCCCCGGCCGGGCCGTACGGACAGCCCGGCATTCCCCAGCAGTACCCGTCCCAGGCCGGCTACCCGGCCGCGCCGCCGACCGTGGCGCCCATGACCGTCGACGACGTGGTCGTCAAGACGGTCGCCCTGCTCGGCATCCTGGGCATCACCGCCGCAGCCGCCTGGGTGCTCGTGCCCGACGCGCTGGTCGGTACCGCCTGGATCGGTGCGGCGGTGGTCGGCCTCGTCCTCGGCTTGATCATTTCGTTCTCCCGGATGGCCAACCCGGCGTTGGTGATCGCGTACGCGGTCGTCGAGGGTGTCTTCGTCGGCATGGTCAGCAAGGCGTTCGAGACGGCCTACGACGGCATCGTGCTCCAGGCCGCCGCGGCCAGCTTCGGCATCTTCTTCCTGATGGCGATGCTCTACCGGGCGAAGGTCATCCGGGCCACCCCGGCCTTCGTCAAGGGCATGATCGCGGTGATGACCGGCCTCTTCGCGGTCATGATGATCAACCTGGTGCTGGCGCTGTTCGGCGTCAACACCGGCCTGCGGGACGGCAGCCCGCTGGCCATCGGTTTCAGTCTGGTCTGCATCGTGGTCGCCTCGCTGAGCTTCGTGCTCAGCTTCAAGGAGATCGAGGACGGCGTCCGGATGGGCCTGCCGCAGCGCTACTCCTGGGTGGCCGCGTTCGGCATCCTGGTCAGCCTGGTCTGGCTCTACATCGAGATCCTGCGCCTGCTGAGCTACTTCCAGGGCGACGACTGACCTCGTCCGCACTGCCGACCGGCGCCCGCTCCCGCTTCGGCGGGGGCGGGCGCCGTCGTCCGCGCCGTTTTCCCGCCGCCGCCGGTCCGCCCGGGGCAGAGTGACTGCGAGGGCCTGTGTTTAAGCCCAGGCCGGCCAGGGGCTTTGACACAGGCCCGGCGGGTACGCGGGCGAAGGAGGCGGCGGTGCGCAGCAACAACCCGGTGCTCAACCGGCTGGACGAGACCGGCCGGGTGGAGTCCCGGGTGCTCGGCGCCCGCGACGTCGAGCCGATGACGGTCGACGACGTGGTGGCCCGTACCGTCGGGTTGTTGCTGGTCACCGGTGTGGCGGCGGCGGTGTCCTGGGCGGTGATCCCGGACGCGGACTGGCTTGGCGCCGCACTGGCCGGCAGCGCGCTCGCCTCGATCGCGCTGGTCCTTGTCATCTCGTTGCGAGGCATCACCAACCCGGTGCCGATCGTCGGCTACGCCGTGCTTCAGGGCCTGTTGCTCGGGGTGGCGAGTCGCACCTTCGAGCAGGTCTACCCGGGCATCGTGGTGCAGGCGGTGGCCGGCACGTTCGGCGTCTTCCTCGGCATGGCGGCGCTCTACCGGGCCAGGGTGATCCGGGCGACGCCCCGGCTGGCCCGCCTGGTGATCGGGACGTTGCTCGGGATCGCCGTGCTCAGCGTGGTCAACCTGGTGTCGTACCTGATCTCCGGCCGGCCGGGTCTGGCGGTATACAGCGTCAGTGGGCAGGTGGGCTGGCTGCCGTACGCCTTCTCGGTGGTGGCCATCATCGCCGGGGCGTTCAGTTTCATCCTGGACTTCGACCTCGTCGAGCGCTCGGTGCGCGACGGTCGACCCCGCCGGTACGCGTGGCTGAGCGCGTTCGGCCTGCTCACCGGTTTGGTTTTCCTCTACTGGCAGCTGCTGCGGCTGCTCAGCTACCTGCGTCGGTGACCGGTGCGCCGGCCGGCCGTAGACTCGGTGCCGATGAGCGCAGCGGAGTTGGATCAGGCCGTGCGGTTGCTGGTCAGTCAGGTCGGGCACTGGCAGCAGCCGCGCTGGGCGGCGGTCGCGACCACCGGCAACGTGCCCCGCGCCGACCTGGTGCACCGGTTGGTGCAGGAGCTGGCCAACCTGGCCGCCGACGCCGAGGGCGAGCCGCGCCGGACCGTGCCCCGGCTCGACAACGACCTGGCGCTGCCCGACCAGTTACGGGTGGTGACGGCCGACCTGCGGGCCACCGGAGCCGGCGACGAGGTGCTGGCGCGGGCCGCCGCCGAGGTGACGGCGACCCGCAGCGCGCTCTGAGGGCGGCCCGGCTCAGTTGAGCCGTTCGAGCACCATGGCCATGCCCTGGCCGCCGCCCACACACATGGTCTCCAGACCGATGGTCTTGTCGTGCCACTCCAGCGCGTTGAGCAGGGTGCCGGTGATCCGGGCGCCGGTCATACCGAACGGGTGACCGACCGCGATGGCGCCGCCCATCACGTTCAGCTTCTCCTCCGGGATGCCCAGCTGGCGGTAGGAGGGGATGACCTGCGCCGCGAACGCCTCGTTGATCTCGACGAGGTCGACGTCGTCGATGGTCATGCCGGCCCGGCGCAGCGCCTGCCGGGACGCCTCGACCGGCCCGAGGCCCATGATCTCCGGTGACAGGGCGGTCACACCGGTGGAGACGATCCGGGCCAACGGGGTCAGCCCCAACTCCTCGGCCCGCTGGGCGCTCATCACCACCACGGCTGCCGCGCCGTCGTTGAGCGGGCAGCAGTTGCCCGCGGTGATCCGACCGTCCGGACGGAACACCGGCTTCAGGCCGGCGACCGCGTCCAGGGTGACGCCGGCACGGGGGCCGTCGTCGGTGCTCACCACGGTGCCGTCCGGCGTGGTGACCGGGGTGATCTCCCGGGCCCAGAAGCCGTCGGTGATGGCCTTCTCGGCGAGGTTCTGGCTGCGTACGCCGAACTCGTCCATGTCGGCGCGGGTCACGTCGTACACCTGGGCCAGGTTTTCCGCGGTCTGCCCCATGGTCAGGTAGATATCGGGCAGCTCGCCGGCCTCACGCGGGTCGGCCCAGACCTCGGCGCCGCCCTGCGCGCGGCGCTTCGAGCGCTCGCCGGCCGCCCCGAAGCGGGGATTCTCCCAACCGCCGCCGACCAGCGCCTGCGCCTCCGGCGGCAGCCCGTCGGAGCTGCCCCGGGCGTAGCGGGACACCATCTCCACGCCGGCGGAGACGAACACGTCGCCCTCGCCGGCCCGGATCGCGTGCATCGCCATCCGGGTGGTCTGCACCGACGAGGCGCAGTAGCGGGTCAGCGTGGCACCGGGCACAGTGTCCAGACCGAGCAGGGTGGACACCACCCGGGCCATGTTGAAGCCCTGCTCACCCCCGGGGAGGCCGCACCCGAGGTAGAGGTCGTCGATCGTGGTCGGGTCGAGTTGGGGGATCTTGTCCAGAGCCGCCTGGACGATGGTCGCGGCGAGGTCGTCGGAGCGGACGTCGCGCAGGGACCCCTTGTGCGCCCGGCCGATGGGGGAGCGGGCGGTGGCGACGATGACGGCGTCGCGGGACGACTCAATCGGCATGAGCCAACGTTAACCCGTCAGTAACATGACGCGGAAGGAGCGTGCGCGGCGGGAAATGTCACCCTGGCTGGGACGATCTAGCGCCGGGTCGTGGCCGCCGCCGCCGCGACGATGGCGGGCAGCAGCGCGTGCGCCCACACCCGGTAGCCGTCGGCGGAGGGGTGGAAGCCGTCGTGGCAGAGCGTCCCCGCGTCGGCCCGGAACACCGGCCCGGTCTCGGTGGCGAGGTCGACCACCGAGCCGCCCGCGTCCAGCACGGCGGCGGTCTGCGCGCGGGCCATCCGACGCCCCGACCAGCCGACCACCTGGCGCAGCGGCGGCGCGATGGCACGCACCGCGCCGAGATCGGGGCAGGTGCCCACCACCACCTCGACCCGCGCCTCCCGCAGCCGGTGCACAGCGGCGGCGAGGTAGGCCGCCGCGTCGGAGGGGCGGCGCAGCCCGGTGGCGTCGTTCGCGCCGATCAGGATCAGCGCCACGTCGGGCCGTTCACCGAGCAGGGCCCGGGCCACCTGGGTGGCCAGGTCCGTCGAGCGGGAACCCGAGACGCCGACGCTGGACAGGTGCACGCGTCGGCCGGTCGGGCCCTCGGCGAGCAGGTTGGCCAACTGCCCGCCGATGGTGTCGTCGAGACGGTCGACACCCACGCCGAGTGCCGACGAGTCGCCGAGCAGCACCAGCCGCAGCGGCGGTGCGCCCGCCCGGCCGATCGTGGCCCGCAGGGCCAGCCCCAGCTCCGGTTGGGCGTAGCGCCGGTGCCGGGCGACGAACGCCTCACCGGCCAGGACGGCAGCGCCGCCCACGGTGCCGGCGAGCAGCGAGAACGCCGCCGCCCGACCCAGTCGGCCGGCGAGGCCGGCGGTCACGCCCCGCTCGCTGCGTTCGTTCATGCCAGTCCCTCCACTGTCGAGGCGTCCGGAGCGGATCCGTGCTGCGGCACCGCGCCGACACCGAAGAACGCCCGGCGACGCAACCTCGCCCACCGGCCGGCCGGCCCCCGGTCGCGGCCCTGGACCTGGACGCCGCTGACCTCGGTGCCGGCGTGCCGGGCCGCCTCCTGCGCGGCCTCCGGCAGCGACCGTACGCCCTCTCCCCACGTCGGTGTGGCCCGTCGTTCCTGCCCTGCGCCGAGCGCGGACAGCATCGTCGGCAGGAGCGCGGCGGCGGCCATCGCGTACCCCTCGGCGGAGGGATGGAACCGGTCCCACGCGAACATCCGGGTCGGCTCCGCCGCGAACCGGGGGCCGAGGAGATCACCGAGGGAGACCGTCCAACCGCCCGCCTCCACCACCGCGACCGTCTGGGCGGCGGCGAGTTGGCGGCTCCACCGGTGCGCCAGCCACCGCAGCGGCGGCTGGATCGGGCGGATAGCACCCAGGTCGGGGCAGGTGCCGACGACCACCTCGCAGCCGGAGTCGCGCAGCGTGTGCACCGCCTCGACGAGATAGCGCACAGCCAGCCCACGCGGGGTCCGGTTGGTGATGTCATTGCCGCCGATGAGGATCACCGCGACGTCGGGTCGGCACTCCAGCGCCGCCTCCACCTGGTGGCGGAGCGCCGCGGAGATGGCGCCGACCACCGCGAAGCGGTGCAGTCGCACCGGCCGGTGCAGTCGACGGGACAGGCCGTTGGCGAGCAGCGCGCCGGGCGTCTCCCGACGGCGGTGCACCCCGTAGCCGGCAGCCGACGAGTCGCCGAGCACGACCATGGTGAGGGCCGGGCCAGGGAACTTCGCGCCGTAGATCCCGTCGCAGCGTGGTGGCGGTGCCTCGGCCATCGGGATGGTGCGTCGGGCCTGCCGGGCCTGGCCGAGCAGCACACCGCCGGTCGCCACCGCGGCCGCCGCGGTGGCGCCCGTCCCGATCGCCGCCAGCCGGGCGAACCGCCGCGTCTGCCGCCAGCGCTCACCGGGTACGACGGAATCAGCCACCCCCATACCACGACATTATCGCGCCGCCCCGACATGCCGCTGTCGTCGTGCCGGCACCCGAGTGCCTGGAAACCGACGCGGCGGGGTATCGGTACGGCAGAGGCCGGCCGACTTGCGCCGACCCGCCACGCTGATTCGGCGGAGAGGAGCGCGACGATGGGGAAGACACTGAAGCGCAGCGCGGCGTTCGCGGCCCTGGCGCGGGCACTGACGGCCGGGGCACGCGGAGGGCCGTCGCTGGGCACCCGGCTGGCCGCCCTGCCCCGGATGATCCGGGCCACCACCAAGGGGGAGTACGACGGCGGGCTACGGCTGGCCCTGATGACGGCGGCGACGGCGTACATCGTCTCGCCGATCGACCTGCTCCCGGAGATCCCGCTGGCGATCTTCGGGCTGGCCGACGACGCGGTCATGATCACGTGGTTGGCCGGCAGCGTGCTCGCCGAAACAGAGCGCTTCCTCCAGTGGGAGGCCGGGCGCAGCTCGGTCATCCCCGGGGGGCTGGTGCCCTGACGACACGTACGCTGGGCGGCGAGGAAACGTCTGCCCGGCCGCCGTCGCCGGCGCCGCAACGAAGGGCACACCGTGCAGTTCTACGACAATGTCGTCGACATGATCGGCAACACCCCGCTGGTGCGTCTGCGTAACGTCACAGCGGGCATCCAGGCCACCGTGCTGGCCAAGGTGGAGTACGTCAACCCGGGCGGCTCGGTCAAGGACCGGATCGCGCTGCGGATGGTGGAGGACGCGGAGGCCGCCGGCCTGCTCCGGCCCGGCGGCACCATCGTCGAGCCGACCAGCGGCAACACCGGTGTCGGGCTGGCCCTGGTGGCCCAGCTCAAGGGCTACAAGTGCGTGTTCGTCTGCCCCGACAAGGTCAGCCAGGACAAGCAGGACGTGCTCCGGGCGTACGGCGCCGAGGTGGTGGTGTGTCCGACCGCTGTCGCCCCGGAGGACCCGCGGTCGTACTACAACGTCTCCGACCGGCTGACCCGCGAGATTCCCGGTGCCTGGAAGCCCAACCAGTACAGCAACCCGGCCAACCCGCGCTCGCACTACGAGACCACCGGCCCGGAGTTGTGGAAGCAGACCGAGGGCGGGCTCACCCACTTCGTGACGGGCGTCGGCACCGGCGGCACCATCTCCGGCATCGGCCGGTACCTGAAGGAGGCCTCCGAGGGTCGGGTGCGCATCATCGGGGCCGACCCGGAGGGTTCGGTCTACTCCGGCGGCACCGGCCGTCCCTACCTGGTGGAGGGCGTCGGCGAGGACTTCTGGCCGGAGACGTACGACCAGGGTGTCGCCGACGAGATCGTCGAGGTCTCCGACAAGGCGTCCTTCGAGATGACCCGGCGGTTGGCCCGCGAGGAGGGGCTGCTGGTCGGCGGTTCCTGCGGGATGGCGGTGGTCGCCGCGCTGGAGGTCGCCCGCCGGGCCGGCCCGGACGACGTGGTGGTGGTGCTGCTGCCGGACGGCGGCCGGGGCTACCTTTCCAAGATCTTCAACGACTCGTGGATGGCCCGGTACGGCTTCCTCGACAACTCCGGCGCCGAGCCGACGGTGGCCGACGCGCTGGCCAGCAAGCCGGGCGGCCTGCCCGAGCTGGTGCACGTGCACCCCACCGAGACGGTTCGCGACGCCATCGACTACATGCGCGAGTACGGCGTCTCGCAGCTGCCGGTGCTCAAGGCCGAGCCGCCGGTGGTGACCGGTGAGGTGGCCGGCTCGATCGCCGAGCGGGACCTGCTCGACGCGCTCTTCACCGGTCAGGCCCACCTGCACGACACCATCGAGCGGCACATGGGCGACCCGCTGCCGATGATCGGTGGCGGTCAGCCGGTGAGCGAGGCGGTGGGCCTGCTGGAGAAGTCCGACGCCGCCCTGGTCCTCGTCGACGGAAAGCCGAAGGGCGTCCTCACCCGGCAGGACCTCCTGGCCCACCTGGGCGCCCACTAGACGAGCGAGTCCTGACCCTGGCTGGGGCTGTGGGCGCGGCCGGCGGTGACCGTCGGTCACCTCCGTGGGGGGCGGATGCCGTAGTGAGCGGTATACCTCAGAGTCATATTCATACCTCTGAGGTATACCGCTCAACAGCACATCGGCATGGCGGGCCAGCGTCGGTCTGCTGCCGGGCCGGGCAGTTCAGAGGGGGCGGGTGTAGCGGACCTGCGGGGTGAGGGCAGTGCCGATGTGCTCCTCGCGCTCCACGCCCGTCGATGTCCAGCCGCCGCGTTCGTAGAAGGCGCGGGCACGCGCGTTTTCCCGCAGCACCCAGAGCACGGCACGCCGCCAGCCACGGACCCGCATGGCCTCCAACGTGTCCACCATGAGCGTCCGGCCGGTGCCCCGGCCCTGCTCGGCCGGGTCGAGATGAATCGCGTTGAGCAGCCCGGTCCCCGGATCGTCCTCGTCGTCCGGACCCAGGTAACTGAACCCGACAAGCGTCCCGGCCCGCTCGGCCACTGTCAGCCGGTGGTTGTCCCGCTCCCAGCGCCACCGCTCCGCCCAGTACCGCCCCATCGCCTCCGGCGTCGGGTCGGCCAACGCCTCGGCCGGCAGGAAGGCGGAGTACGCGGCAACCCGGGAGCGCTGGTGCAGGGCCCCCACCGCCATCATGTCGGCAGCGGTCGCGGGGCGGAGCGTGACGGTCACCCGGCCGAGGCTACCCGGCGGGGTGGGAGCTGCACCGTGGTCAGATCCTCGGCGATGATCAGGTCACCGTCGAAGTGCGCGCGGGCCTCGTCGTGGAACCGGCGCGGGTCGGAGTAGCGCTGCGAGAAGTGGGTGAGCACGAGCCGGCGTACCCCGGACTCGGTCGCCACCCGGGCGGCCTGCGCCGCGGTCAGGTGGCCGACCTCGGCGGCGAGCGCGGCCTCCGACTCCAGGAAGGTCGACTCGATGACCAGCAGGTCGGCGTGCTCGGCGAGGGCGTACACCCCGTCGCAGAGGCCGGTGTCCATCACGAACGCGAACCGTTGACCCGGCCGGGGGACGCTCACCTCGTCGCGGGTGACGCGACGCCCGTCGAGGTCCAGGTGGCCGACGCGGATCAGCTCGCCGACGGCCGGCCCGCTGATGCCGTACGCGGCCAGCTGCTCGGGCAGCATCCGGTGGCCGTCCGGCTCGACCAGCCGATAGCCGTACGTCTCGATGGGATGCCGCAGCCGGCGTGCCTCCAGCGTGCCGCAGCTCAGGGTGATCCGCTGCCCGTCCTCCTCGATGGGGGTGACCCGCAACTCGGCGGTCTCGTAGAAGGAGGTGGCATGCCGCAGCCGGGCGAAGTATTCGGCACCGCCCGCCGGGAAGTGCACGGCGACCGGGTGCGGAACCCGGTCCAGGGAGAGCCGCTGGATGGTGCCGGGCAGGCCGAGGCAGTGGTCACCGTGGAAGTGGGTGATACAGATGCGGGTCAGGTCGGTGGCCGTGACCGTGGTGTGCAGGAGTTGGCGCTGGCTGCCCTCGCCCGGGTCGAAGAGGATCACCTCGTCGTCCCAGCGCAGCGCGTACCCGTTGTGGTTGCGCTGACGGGTCGGCGCCTGGCTGGCCGTTCCGAGGATCACCAGCTCGCGCATGGACATCGCCGCTCCCCCGGATATGGAGCGACCCCCGGGGCGCTCCGCGCTGGTGCGCGGGCCGGCTGGACTTGGCCGGCACCCCGGGGGTCGGGTGGCTGTCGTGGATTCGCCGCACCGCTGCCACACGGTCTCGACGATGGTGCTGGTGCCCGCCTTGCGGCGGACCGATCACTGTCGAGGACAGCGGCTAGCTGACAGCCACCTCACGAGTCCGATTGCTATACAAGTCTGGACCACCTCCCTTCACGTGTACGGCCACGTTATCGAGTTCTCACCGGGGTCGGCAACGGATTTCGATCACACGGTCAGATGGGAATGCCCGGCCGCCTCATCGGCGGCCGGGCAGCACGCGTGTGCGGGTGGCGGTGGTCAGCCGGCGACCCGCGCCACGCCGACCGGGCAGCTCAGCCCGTTCGGGCCGTGGTTGCAGTACCCGTTCGGGTTCTTGGTCGGCGCCAGGTACTGCTGGTGGTAGTCCTCGGCGAAGTAGTAGCTGCCGAGCGGAGCGATCTCGGTGGTGATCTCACCCTTGCCGGCCCGCGTCACGATCGGCTGGAACGCGTCCCGGGACGACTCCGCGATGGCCCGCTGCTCGTCGGTGGTCGTGTAGACCGCCGACCGGTACTGGGAGCCCACGTCGTTGCCCTGGCGCATGCCCTGGGTCGGGTCGTGGTTCTCCCAGAAGACCTTCAGCAGGTCCTCATAGGTGATCTTGCTGGGGTCGTATACCACCTGGACGACCTCGGCGTGCCCGGTCCGGCCGGAACACGTCTCCTCGTACGTCGGGTTCCTGGTGATGCCACCCGCGTAACCGGCGGAGGTGGTGTAGACCCCCGGCAGCGTCCAGAACAGTCGCTCGGCTCCCCAGAAGCAGCCCATGCCGAAGACCGCGACCTGCAGGCCCTCCGGGAATGGGCCCTTCAGCGGGGTGCCCAGCACCTCGTGGCGGTCGGCGACCGGCATGGCGATCGGACGGCCCGGTAGGGCCTGATCGGGCGAAACCATCTCAGCGTTCATACGGCGCAAAAACACGTGGGGATCTCCTCTCGTACCTCTCCCAGCGTGTAACACCGGTGGGTCCACCTTCCTTACCCGCGCCGGTGTGAGTCAGGCCCCGCCCGGGAGTGCGGCGGCAACGCGGTCCGCGTAGGTCCGGGCCTCGGCGTCGTCCTCGTAGCGGGTACGTGGCCAGAAGAAGCCGCGCAGCCCGTCGCCTCTGGTCCGTGGAACCACATGGGTGTGCAGGTGCGGGACGGACTGGGACACCTTGTTGTTCATCGCCACGAACGTCCCACCGGCGCCCAGGCCGGTCTCCACGGCCACCGCCAGGCGCTGGACCAGCGCGAAGTAGCCGGGCAGCAGGTCTGCCGGTAACTGAGCCAGGGTCACCAGGTGGACTCGGGGCACCACCAGCACGTGCCCCCTGAACACCGGCCGGGTGTCCAGGAACGCCACCCCGTCCGGGGTGTCGGCGACCCGGAACGCCGGCACCTCGCCCGCCACGATCCCGCAGAACACGCACCCACTCATCGGGCCAGGCTATGCCGGGGGTCCCGGATCGCAGGGCGTCGCCTCGGCGGGAGCGCGGGTTCCGTTCCAGCCCTCTCCGACGGGGCACTAGCCTCACCAGAATGACCCACGGCTTCGAGACGCTCGCCATCCACGCCGGTCAGGACCCTGAGGCGCGGACCGGTGCGGTGATTCCACCGATCTACCAGACCAGCACGTACGCCCAGGACGCCGTCGGCGCGCCCCGGCTCGGCTACGAGTACAGCCGCTCCGGCAACCCGACCCGGGACGCGCTCCAGGAGTGCCTGGCAGCGCTGGAGGGCGGGCCGGTGGGGCTCGCCTTCGCCAGTGGTCTGGCGGCGGAGGACGCGCTGCTGCGGGCCGTCTGCCAGCCGGGCGACCACGTGGTGATCCCGGACGACGCGTACGGCGGCACGTACCGGCTGTTCGCCCGGGTCGCCCAGCGCTGGGGCCTGGAGTTCACCCCGGCGAAGGTCTCCGACCCGGCGGCGATCCGGGCGGCCGTGCAGCCCGGCCGCACGAAGATCGTCTGGCTGGAGACGCCGACCAACCCGCTGCTGGGCATCGCCGACATCGCCGCGCTGGCCGCCGTGGCACACGACGCGGGCGCGCTGCTGGTGGTGGACAACACCTTCGCCTCGCCGTACCTGCAACAGCCGATCGCCTTCGGCGCGGACGTGGTGGTGCACTCGACCACCAAGTACATCGGCGGGCACTCCGACGTGGTCGGTGGTGCGCTGGTCGTTGCGGACGCCGCGCTCGGCGAGGATTTGCGTTACCACCAGAACGCGATGGGCGCGATCAACGGCCCCTTCGACGCCTGGCTCACCCTGCGCGGCATCAAGACCCTCGGGGTACGCATGGATCGGCACTGCGACAACGCCGAGCGGCTCGCCGCGTACCTCGACGGGCACGCCAAGGTGGCCCAGGTGCTCTACCCCGGGCTGCCGTCGCACCCCGGTCACGAGGTCGCCGCCAAGCAGATGCGCCGGTTCGGCGGCATGATCTCGTTCCGTGCCGCCGGTGGTGAGGAGCACGCGGTGGACATCTGCAACCGCGCCAAGCTCTTCGTGCTCGCCGAGTCGCTGGGTGGCGTGGAATCCCTGATCGAGCACCCGGGTCGGATGACACACGCAAGTGCTGCCGGCTCGCCGCTTGAAGTTCCCGGCGATCTCGTGCGACTGTCTGTCGGCATCGAGACGGTCGACGACCTACTCGCCGATCTGGAGCAGGCGCTGGGCTGACCGCTGGGGAGGATGGCCGTGCAGGACATCATGGCGACCTGGGTCGGGGCGACCGCCAAGCAGATCGCCCGGGGCGTACGCCGGGGTGACGTGTCGGCCACCCAGGTCGTCGCCGACCACCTTGAGTACATCGCCCGTGCCGACGGTGAGCTGGCCGCGTTCCGCGCCGTCCGCGGCGGCGAGGCGATCACCGAGGCGGAGAAGGTCGACGAGCAGGAGGACCTCGCCAACCTGCCACTGGCCGGGGTGCCGGTGGCAGTCAAGGAGAACACTCCGGTCGCCGGGTTGCCCACCTGGAACGGGTCGGCGGCGGCACGCAGCGACGTCGCGGAGGCCGACCACGAGGTGGTGCGCCGGTTACGCGGCGCCGGCGCGGTGATCCTCGGTGTGACCCGGATGCCGGAGTTGGGGCTCTGGGCGGTCACCGACGACGAGAACGCGGTGACCCGCAATCCGTGGGACAGCACGCGTACCCCCGGCGGGTCCTCCGGTGGCGCGGCCGCCGCGGTGGCCGCCGGGCTGGTGCCGATCGCGCACGCCAACGACGGCCTCGGCTCGATCCGGGTCCCGGCGGCCTGTTGCGGGCTGGTCGGGCTCAAGCCGGGTCGGGGCGTGGTCCCCTGCCAGCTCGGCGCGGACGACTGGTTCGGCCTCACCGAGCACGGCATGTTGACAAGCACCGTCGCCGACGCGGCGGTGGGCTTCTCGGTGCTCGCCGGCCGGCGTCCCGAGAAGCTGGTTCCGCCGCAACGGTTGCGGGTGGGTGTCTCGCTGCGCTCGCCGGTGCGGGGTGTCGCACCGGACGCGCCCAACCGGGACGCGGTCGCCGCCGCCGGTCGGCTCCTCGCCGCCGCCGGGCACGACACGGTGCCGGCCGATCCGGTCTACCCCACCGCGCTGAGCCTGCAGGGCATCGCCACCTGGCTCGCCGCCGCCGCCGCCGACGTGCGGGCCGCCGGGTTGGACCGCCGGGGCCTGCAACGGCGTACCCGGCGGCACGTCGCGTTGGGCGAGTGGGCGCACCGTCGCGGCTACGTGCGGGAGGCGGACCGGGCCGCGTGGCGGCAACGATCTGTCGACTTCTTCACCGACCACTCGGTCGACCTGCTGCTCACCCCGGCGTTGGCCAGCGCGCCACCGGAGGCGGCACGCTGGTCCGACCGGTCCTGGCGGGCGAACATGACAGCCAACATCCGGTACGCCCCGTACGCCGCGCCGTGGAACATCGCCGGTCTGCCGGCGATCGTGGTGCCGGTCGGCCGCCGCCCGGACGGTCTGCCGGTCGCCGTGCAGATCGTCGGCCCGCCGGGCTCGGAGCTGCTGCTGCTCGGTGTGGCCGGCCAGTTCGAGATGGCCGCGCCGTGGGCGCGGCACGCCCCCGGCTACCCCCGGGTCGGAACGGGGAGGCCGGTGTCGCCGCAGAGGGCTCCGGAGCTGGGTGGCACGATCGGGGCATGACGGAACTGGTCGGTCTCGACGACGTGCGGGCTGCACGGCAACTGCTCGCCGGTGTCATCCGGACCACCCCGCTGGAGCCCTCCCGTCCGCTCAGCGCGGCACTGGGCGGGCCGACCTGGCTCAAGTGCGAGAACCTGCAGCGCGCCGGCTCCTACAAGGTGCGCGGCGCGTACGTGCGGATCTCCCGGTTGTCGGCGGCGGAGCGGGAGCGGGGCGTGGTCGCGGCGAGCGCGGGCAACCACGCGCAGGGCGTGGCCCTCGCCGCGGGCCTGGTGGGCACGCACGCCACCGTCTTCATGCCGGTCAACGCGCCGCTGCCGAAGGTGGCCGCCACCAAGGGGTACGGCGCGCAGGTCGAGTTCGCCGGCAACACTGTCGACGAGTCACTGATCGCCGCGCACACCTACGCCGAGCGAACCGGGGCCGTGCTGATCCACCCGTTCGACCACCCGGACGTGATCGCCGGCCAGGGCACTGTGGCGCTGGAGATCCTCGAACAGTGCCCGGACGTCAAGACGATCATCACCGGGGTCGGTGGTGGCGGCCTCATCTCGGGGATGGCGGTCGCCGCGAAGGCGCTGCGACCGGACGTCCGGATCGTCGGCGTCCAGGCGGCCGGTGCTGCGGCGTTTCCTCCCTCGCTGGTGGCCGGGGAGCCGGTCCGTCTGCCGGCGTTCTTCACCATTGCCGACGGCATCGCTGTCGGTCGGCCCGGGGAGATCACCTTCAACCACGTGCGCAAGCTCGTCGACGAGATCGTCACGGTCTCCGAGGAGGACATCTCCCGGGCCCTGTTGATGCTGCTGGAGCGCGGCAAGCAGGTGGTCGAGCCGGCCGGGGCGGTCGGCGTCGCCGCGCTGCTGGCCGGTGTGGTCGAGGTGGAGACGCCGGTGGTCGCGGTGCTCTCCGGTGGCAACATCGACCCGCTGCTGATGCTCCGGGTGATCGAGCACGGTCTGGCCGCCGCGGGCCGCTACCTGCGGGTGACGGTGCGCTGCTCGGACCGGCCGGGACAACTCGCGTCGCTGCTCAGTCAGATCGCCGAGCACCGGGCCAACGTGGTGGACGTGGAGCACCAGCGCGCCAACCCGCACCTCAGTCTCGGCGAGGTGGAGGTGGCGCTGTCGGTGGAGACCCGGGGCGTCGAGCATTCGGACACGCTGATCAGCGCGCTGCGGGCCAGCGGCTACCAGGTGGTCTTCGCCGCCGAGGCGTGACACCGGTGGGGTGCCACGCCTCGGGGCGGTGCGTCTGGGCCTGCGGTGGAGCCGGCGACGTCAGCCGGAGAAGGGCTCGAAGCTGACCACTGTCACCTTGATGTCGGCGCCGCTGGGTGCCGTGTAGGTGCAGGTCTGCCCGGGCCGACCACCCAGGATCGCCTTGCCGAGCGCGGACTCGGGGCTGTAGACGGTCAGGTCGGTGGTGGCCGCGATCTCCCGCGAGCCGAGCAGGAAGGTCTCGGTGTCGTCGGTGTCGTCGTCGAAGTAGATCGTCACGACCATGCCGGGCGACACCGCGTCCGCGGTCGGCGCCTCGCCGACCTTCGCGGTGCGCAGCAGCTCCTGCAGGTAGCGGATGCGTCCCTCGGCCTTGCCCTGCTCCTCGCGGGCGGCGTGGTAGCCGCCGTTCTCCCGCAGGTCGCCCTCCTCGCGCCGAGCGTTGATCTCGGCGGCGATCGCCGGACGGTTGGCGATGTGCTCGTCGAGCTCGGCCTGGAGGCGGTCGTACGCGTCCTGGGACAGCCAGGTGGCGGGCGCCTCGTTGCCAGTGGACACAGGCGTTCTCCTCAGTTGTGCGTGGCTGGCTGACAGGTGAATTACCAAGTTACCAGTGCGGTACGACACAGCGTGTCGGCCAATACCGCCGGTGTCCGGATCCGACACCCCGGGGTAGGCGCCCTCCGAGGCCTGTCGGTGCGGCTGTTGTGGCAGGTCAGGCCGGGGGTCGGCAGCGCAGGACCTCGCCGATGAACGGCCGCGCGGTGGTGGTCAGGCGGTGCCGGCTCGTGACGTGCCGGTCGCCCGGCCGGGCGGTGACGGTGATCTGGTCACGGGCCACCTCGGTGCCCGCGCGGTCCCGGGCGCGCAGCACGCAGACCGCCGAGCCGCCCGCCGGCACTGTCACCCGAAAGTCGACAAGCACCTGGGTGTCCGTGATGTCGGTGTAAGTGATCACCTGGGCGTCGTAGACCGGGTCGCCGTACTGGCGGTAGAGCCGCACCGAGATCACGGTCAGCGTCGCCACGAGCGCCAGCAGCACCAGCGCGGCGAGCAGGTTGCGACGGCGCTCGCCGCCAGGTGCCCGGCGACGGCCGTAGCGTCCGGCGGGAAAAACCGGAGCGCCGGGTGAAATTGTGGCGTGCGTCTCGGTCACCGGCGGGTATCTCCTGGCGTTGTTGTCGGCGGCATCGGCAAGAATGACAGAGTCCATCCTCCCACCCGGTCCAGCGGCAGGAATGGCAGGTCATGCCCTGCGGTGCTGGCCGGCGACAGGGTGCGGTGAGCAACGATCCCGGCAGGTCAGCCGGTCGAGCCCGGTCGGGTCCACCGGCCGGCACAGACGAGGAGTGCCGAAGTTGGCAGAGCAGCTGCGACTCATGGCCGTGCACGCGCACCCGGACGACGAGTCGAGCAAGGGTGCGGCGACCATGGCCAAGTACGTCGCCGAGGGCGTTGAGGTCCTGGTCGTGACGTGCACCGGCGGGGAGCGCGGCAGCGTGCTCAACCCCAAGCTCGACCGTCCCGACGTCTGGGCCAACATCGGCGAGATCCGCCGCGCCGAGATGGACGCTGCCCGGGCGATCCTCGGCGTCGAGCAGGCCTGGCTCGGCTTCGTCGACTCCGGGCTGCCCGAGGGCGACCCGCTGCCGCCGCTGCCTGAGGGCTGCTTCGGCCTGCAGGACGTCGAGGTGGCCGCCGGCCCACTGGTGCGGCTGATGCGCGAGTTCCGTCCGCACGTGGTGACCACGTACGACGAGGAGGGCGGCTACCCGCACCCGGACCACATCATGTGCCACAAGGTGAGCATGGCCGCGTTCGAGGCCGCCGGTGACCCGGAGCGCTACCCGGAGCTGGGCGCGCCCTGGCAGCCGCTGAAGCTCTACTACGACATCGGCTTCTCCAAGGCCAAGATCATGGCGCTGCACGAGGGCATGCTGGCCGCGGGCAAGGAGTCGCCCTACGAGGAGTGGCTCCAGCGCTGGGAGGACCGGCCCGACAAGGGCCCACGGATCACCACTCGGGTGGAGTGCTCCGAGTTCTTCCCGGTCCGCGACGACGCGCTGCGCGCCCACGCCACCCAGGTCGACCCGGACGGCTTCTGGTTCCACGTGCCGATGGAGTTGCAGCGCCGCGCCTGGCCAACCGAGGACTTCGAGCTGGCCCGATCAATGGTCGACAGCCCGCTGCCCGAGTCCGATCTCTTCGCGGGGGTGCGGGAGACGGCGCACGCACGCTGATTCCGGGCAGAGCTACCCTGGTTACCAACCGCACATCGGAGGAACGCCATGCTGACCACTGCTCAGGTGCTCGCGGAGAACAACTTCGGAGACACCCGCACGGGTGGTCTGGCCGGGCCGATGGGCCTCTTCCTCATCCTGCTGCTGGCCGCCGCGACCATTCTGCTGATCCGCAACATGAACGCTCGGCTGCGCCGCCTGCCGGACCGGTTCCCGCAGCAGGCGAGGCCGGCCGACCCGACCAGGGCCGACGCTTCAGTCGTCGATCCGACAGACGGGGCCGGGGGGCATGATTCATCCACCGCCGGTCCCAATGGGCACCAGCAGCACCGGAACGGGTAGCCAGCACGTGAATCACGCCGAACCGGGTGGTCGCCCCCTGTTGCGACCACCCGGTTTGGCTTAGCCTTCCGCCGGGGGACCAAAAGTCTCCGAGCCGTGTGCGGGAGGGGGCGCCGATGACCAGCACAGCACCGGCCGCCCGCCGTATCGTCGGTCGGTCGGCTGACGGGGGAGGTCGATGACCTCCGGTCCGGCCGGCGACTCGTTCGACCGGCTCGGGGTGCGGGGCACACCGGGCCGCCTGCTCGTGCTCACCGCCGCCGTCACCCTGACCGCCCTGGTCGCCTCCGTGGTCGGGTTGACCCTTCCCGCCAGGCTGCCGGCCGACGATCCCCTCGGCGGGCCGGCCCGATTCGGCATCGCGGTCGCCGTCCTCGCTCTCGCCCAGCTCGCTCGGCTGCGGTTCCGGTCGACCGCGGGCATGGTCAGCATCACCTGGGGCGAGGCGGCGTTGATCGTCTGCCTTCATCTGACGCCAGCCGGCTGGCTGCCGCTCGCCACGCTGCTCGGCACCGGTTTGGCCTGGACCATGCTCTCCCTGCACACCGACCGCCGTCCCGCCCTGGAGATCGTCCGGATCGCCGCGTCGCTGGCCGCCGCGACGGCACTGGCCGTCTCCGTGGCCACCGCGCTCGGACGGCCGCTGCTCGCCCGGCCCACCCCGATGCTGGCGTTGGCCGTGATCGCCGGGTCGGTGACCTACCTCCTGGTGACCGCCTGGCTGGGTGGGGTGACGCTGGGCCTGCGGCACGGGCTGCCGATCGGGCCACCGCTGCTCGCCGCGCTGCGCGGCAAGCTGCTGATGTTCGTCGGCAACGTCGCGGTCGGCCTCGTGGTCGTCGCCCTGCTGAAACTCGACCCACGGTGGTTGCTGTTGCTCCCGCCGCTGCTGTGGCTGCTGCAACAGACCTACCGCTACCGGCTGCGCTCCGATCAGGAGCATCGCACCTGGCGAGCGTTCGCCGAAGCCACCGCGGCCCTCAACCAGCTCGACGAACGAGGTGTGGCCAGTGCGGCGGTCACCGGGGCGCTGACGCTGTTCAACGCCGAACTGGTGGACGTCGACGTGGCTCGGACCGACGGCCGGTGGCACCGGTACCGGGGCGACGCCACCGGCCAGTTCGTCGACCGGGAGACGGACCCACCGGACCGGTCCGAGCCCGACGAGCACGAGCTGAGCCGGGCACTGTCGGTCGGTGCCGCTCCGGTCGGCCGGCTGCGGGTCCGGTTCCCCCGCTCTGCCCCACCCAACGCCCGGGAACGCGACGCGGTGGCCGCGTTCGGTGACGCGCTCGCCGCCGCGCTGCACGACGCCGCGACCCATCGGGAACTGCGGCTGGTCACCGCTCGTTCGTCGTACGAGGCGGTGCACGACCCGCTCACCGGGCTGGCGAACCGGGCGGCGATGCTCGGCAAGGGCGACCAGTCGCTGCGACAACTCGCGCACGATCACCCGGTGGCGCTGCTGCTGCTGGACATCAACCAGTTCAAGGAAGTCAACGACACCCTCGGTCACGCCGCCGGCGACCAGCTGCTGCGACTGACCGCGAACCGGCTCAGCGCGCTGGCCCGCCCCGGCGACCTGCTCGGCCGTCTCGGCGGCGACGAGTTCGCGCTGCTGCTCACCGCGGTGCCGGTGCTCGGCGACCGGGCCGCCCCGATGGCCCACGCCCTGCGTCAGGCCCGCGAGATCGCCGAACGACTGGCCGCGCCGACCGAGGTGGCCGGCGTACGGATGTCGATCGAGGTCTCCGTCGGGGTGGTGGTGGCCGACGCCGGCACCGCCGACCTGACCGAGCTGCTGCGTCGGGCCGACATCGCCATGTACCAGGCCAAGGAGGGCGGCGGCAACGTCGCCGCGTACGACGGCACCCGTGACGCGGCCAGCACCGATCAGCTGGCCCTGCTGGCCGAGCTACGCGAGGCGCTGAAGGTCGACGACCAGCTGGTGCTGGCGTTGCAACCGGCTGTCGACCTGGCCACCGGTGCGCCCACCGGGGTGGAGGCGCTGATCCGCTGGCAGCATCCCCGGCGCGGGTGGCTGAGTCCGGCCGACTTCATCCGACCTGTGGAAAACAGTGAGCAGCTCGGCACCTTCACCCGCTACGTGCTGGACAAGGCCCTCGGCGTGGCCGCCGGTTGGGCGCGGGAGGGGCTCGACGTCCCGATCTCGGTCAACCTGTCGGCGCGCAGCCTGCTCGACCCCCGGTTGCCGGCGGAGATCGCCGAGGCGCTGCGCCGCCATCAGGTGCCACCGCGCCGGCTCGTCCTGGAGATCACCGAGACGGTGGTGATGAGTGAGCTGGAGATCATCGACGAGGTGCTGGCCACCCTCCGGTCGATGGGCGTGCAGCTCGCCGTCGACGACTTCGGCACCGGCTTCTCGTCGCTGACGTTCCTCACCCGGATCGCGGTGGACGAGCTGAAGGTGGACCGCTCGTTCGTGATCCGGATGGCGGACTCGCCGGAGGCCGCCGCGATCGTCCGGACCACAGTGGGGCTCGCCCACGAGCTGGGGCTGCGCGTGGTCGCCGAAGGGGTGGAGACCGCCGAGCAGCGGCTGGCCCTGGCGGAGCTGGGTTGCACCTCCGCGCAGGGCTACCACTTCTTCAAGCCGATGCCGGCCGACAAGATCGGCGCGGTGCTCGGGTCGCTGCGCGACTCGGCGGAGTCGAACGTGTTCCGACTGCGCGCCGACGGCGCCTCCTGACCGTTCCCGGCTCAGCGGTCCCCGACGCTGCCCATGCGGGCGACCGGGCAGCGGACCGTCCGGTGGAGCCCGCGCGGTAAGCGCCGGGGCTGGTTATGGTCGTGTGCGTGAACCGACTCGTCGACGCCACCAGCCCGTACCTGCTCCAGCACGCCGACAACCCGGTCGACTGGTGGCCCTGGACCGACGAGGCGTTCGCCGAGGCGAAACGGCGGGACGTTCCGGTGCTCATCTCGGTGGGCTACGCGGCCTGCCACTGGTGTCACGTGATGGCCCACGAGTCGTTCGAGAACGAGCAGGTCGCCGCCCTGTTGAACGACAACTTCGTGTCGATCAAGGTGGATCGTGAGGAGCGCCCGGACGTGGACGCGGTCTACATGACCGCCACCCAGGCGATGACCGGCCAGGGCGGCTGGCCGATGACCGTCATCGCCGCCCCGGACGGCACGCCGTTCTTCTGCGGCACCTACTTCCCGCGACCGAACTTCCTCCAGCTGCTCCAGTCGGTCACCACCGCGTGGCGGGAGCAGCGCGAGGCGGTGGTGCGCCAGGGCGCCGCCGTGGTCGAGGCGATCGGTGGCGCGCAGGCCGTGGGTGGCCCCACCGCCCCGCTGGACGCGCCGCTGCTCGACGCCGCGGCCGGCAGGCTGGCCAGTGAGTACGACGCGACGAACGGCGGTTTCGGTGGCGCCCCGAAGTTCCCACCGCACATGAACCTGCTCTTCCTGCTGCGTCACCACCAGCGCACCGGCGACCCGCGCAGCCTGGAGATCACCCGGCACACCGCCGAGGCCATGGCCCGTGGTGGCATCTACGACCAGCTCGCCGGCGGCTTCGCCCGCTACTCGGTGGACGCGCACTGGACGGTGCCGCACTTCGAGAAGATGCTCTACGACAACGCGTTGCTGCTGCGGCTCTACACCCAGCTGTGGCGGCTCACCGGTGATCCGCTGGCCCGCCGGGTGGCGCGGGACACCGCCCGCTTCCTCGCCGACGAGTTGCACCGGCCGGGGGAGGGCTTCGCGTCCGCGCTGGACGCCGACACCGAGGGCGTCGAGGGGCTCACCTACGCCTGGACACCGGCACAGCTCGTCGAGGCGCTGGGCGAGGAGGACGGCCGGTTCGCCGCCGACCTGTTCACGGTGACCGACGACGGCACCTTCGAGCACGGCATGAGCGTGCTCAGGCTCGCCCGGGACGTCGACGACGCCGCCCCCGAGGTCCGGGCCCGCTGGCAGCAGGTGGTCGGGCGACTGCTCACCGCCCGGGACACCCGCCCCCAGCCGGCCCGCGACGACAAGGTGGTGGCCGCCTGGAACGGCCTCGCGATCACCGCCATCGTCGAGTTCCTCCAGGTGGCCGCGTTGTACGCGGCTCCGCGCGACGAGGACACCAACCTGATGGACGGCGTGACCATCGTCGCCGAGGGTGCGATGCGCGACGCCGCCGAGCTCCTGGCCACCGTGCACCTGGTGGACGGCCGGCTGCGCCGGGTCTCCCGGGACGGCAGGGTCGGCGAGCCGGCCGGCGTCCTGGAGGACTACGGCTGTGTGGCCGAGGCGTTCTGCGCGTTGCACCAGCTCACCGGGGAGGGTCGCTGGCTCGCGCTGGCCGGCGAGCTGCTGGACACCGCGTTGGCGCGCTTCGCCGCGCCCGGTGGCGCCTTCTACGACACCGCCGACGACGCCGAACGGCTTGTCGCCCGGCCCGCTGACCCGACCGACAACGCCACCCCGTCCGGCCGGTCGGCGTTGATCGCCGCTCTGGTGGCGTACTCGGCGCTGACCGGGGAGACGCGCTACCGGGAGGCCGCCGAGGCGGCGCTCGCCACTGTCGCGCCGATCGTCGGGCAGCACCCCCGGTTCACCGGGTACGCGGCCATGGTCGGTGAGGCGTTGCTCTCCGGGCCGTACGAGATCGCCGTGGTGACCGACGACCCGGCGGGCGATCCCCTGGTGGCCGCGGCCCGACGGCACGCCCCGCCCGGGGCGGTGGTCGTCGCCGGGCAACCCGACCAGCCCGGGGTGCCGCTGCTCGCGGACCGTCCGCTGGTCGACGGCCGGTCCGCCGCGTACGTCTGCCGGGGGTTCGTCTGCCAGCGGCCGGTCACCTCCGTCGAGGAGCTGGTCGCCGAGCTGGGCTGAGCGCATCGCCACGCCCGGTAGTTGCTCGCGCTCCGGGCACCGGGCGTGGCCCGGCCGGCGGCGGCATGGTCGCCGGCCCTCCGGGCAGGCCTGTCGGCGGCCCGGATAGGCTGGCCGCGCTATGGATTCCCGTACCGGTTTGCCTGCTGTCGGCATGGTGGGTGGCGGCCAGTTGGCCCGGATGACCCACCAGGCCGCGATCGCCCTCGGCCAGTCACTGCGTGTGCTCGCGACCGCCCCCGACGACGGCGCGGCGCTTGTCGCCGCCGACGTCCAGTACGGCGATCACACCGACCTGGCCGCCCTACGCACCTTCGCCAAGGGCTGCGACGTCGTCACCTTCGACCACGAGCACGTGCCCTCGGAGCACATCCGCACGCTGGCGGCGGAAGGGGTGACCCTCTATCCGCCGGCGGACGCGCTGCTGCACGCCCAGGACAAGCAGGTCATGCGGGAACGCCTGACCGAGCTGGGTGCGCCCAACCCGGTGTGGCGTCCCGTCGGCGAGCCCGCCGACCTTGTTGGTTTCGGCGAGCAGGTCGGCTGGCCGGTGGTGCTCAAGGCGGCGCGCGGTGGCTACGACGGCCGGGGCGTCTGGATGGTCGACGACGCCACCCAGGCCACCGAGTTGGCAGCCACGCTGCTCGCCGGCGGCACCCGGCTGATCGTCGAGGAGCGGGTGCCGTTGCGCCGGGAGTTGGCTGTGCAGGTCGCCCGGTCGCCGTTCGGTCAGGTGGCCGCGTACCCGGTGGTGGAGACGGTGCAGCGGGACGGCATCAACGTGGAGGTGCTGGCCCCGGCGCCCGGCCTGGACGAGGAGTTGGCGGTCTCCGCCCAGCAACTCGCCATCGACCTGGCCACCGCGCTCGGGGTGATCGGTCTGCTGGCGGTGGAGCTGTTCGAGGTGCGCGACGAGTCGGGCCGGCCGGCGATCGTGGTCAACGAGCTGGCGATGCGCCCGCACAACTCCGGGCACTGGACCATCGAGGGTGCCCGGACCTCGCAGTTCGAGCAGCACCTGCGGGCGGTGCTGGACTACCCGATGGGCGACACCTCGCTGACCGCGCCGGTGGTGGTGATGGCGAACGTGCTGGGCGGCGAGCCGGGCGGCATGTCGATCGACGAGCGGCTGCACCACCTCTTCGCCGCCGAGCCGGGTGCCAAGGTGCACCTCTACGGCAAGCAGGTGCGGCCCGGCCGGAAGGTCGGGCACGTCACGGTGCTCGGCGAGGACCTGGACGACGTACGGGCGCGCGCCGCGAAGGCCGCCCGCTGGCTGCGCGAGGGGCACGAGTGACCCCCTCGGTCGAGAAGGAGACCCCGGTGAGCACTGTCGGGTTGATCATGGGCAGCGACTCGGACTGGCCGACCATGCGAGCCGCCGCCGAGGTGTTTGACGACTTCGGCGTGGCGTACGAGGTGCGGGTGATCTCGGCGCACCGCACTCCGGTCGCAATGATCGAGTACGGCCGCGACGCCGCCGACCGGGGCCTGCGGGTGATCATCGCCGGGGCTGGTGGTGCCGCCGCGCTGCCGGGCATGGTCGCCTCGGTGACGCCGCTGCCGGTGATCGGTGTGCCGGTGCCGCTGAAGCACCTCGACGGCATGGACTCGTTGCTGTCCATCGTGCAGATGCCGGCCGGGATCCCGGTCGCCACCGTGTCGATCGGCAACGCCCGCAACGCCGGCCTGCTGGCCGTACGGATCCTCGGTGCCTCCGACGAGGGGTTGCGCGCCAAGATGGCGGCCTATCAGCGGGACCTGGAGACGTTGGTCGCCACCAAGGAAGCCGCCCTCCAGGAAACCCTCCGGTAACGCACCGGCCCCGCCGGTCCGGCGTGCGCCAGCAGCACCAGGAGTTCCCTCCGCATCTCTCAGGCAGGTGGAAGAGCGGCGAGGGTTTCCTAGACGAGTAATTCCTAACCCTGGCCGGCGGCCGGCGGTGACCGTCGGTCACCTCCGTGGGGGCGGATGCGATAGTGAGCGGTATACCTCAGAGTCATATTCATACCTCTGAGGTATACCGCTCACCAGCACATCGAGATGGCGGGCAGCCAACGCGGACGGCGAGCGCCCTTCGCCGCGTCCGCAGCCCCGCTCCCCGGGTGAGGACCTACCCGTCTAGAGGCGCTGCTCCGATATGTGCGGCGGGCCACCGCGATATCGATCTCACGGTAGGTCTCGTCGGTCAGATGTTCCCTCAAAGATCACTGAGCGGACCCTGCCCAACTGCTCCGACCCAGGAGTCGGAGCTGGCGGCGTCGCCTCCGGTCTCATCTCATGCCGCGTAGGGCGGTCTGTAGGCGTTCCTGAGCCCGGCGTCGGCGCTCGTTGCTCGCGCCGAGCACGAGGAGCAGGATGCCCACCGGGATGAGCGCCAGCCACGGGCCGAGGCTGACCAGCGCGTGGATCGCGGCGATCGCGGTGACCGACGCGCCGACGATCACCGGTGCCTGCTGTCGACTGGACGAGCCGAAGATCAATACCGCGACCGCGCCGAGTAGCAGCAGCATCTGCCGCACCGTGCTGGACTCGGTGGCCAGCACGATGGCCAGCGTCGGCACGAAGGCGGTGACCAGCGCCGGCCCGTACGCCACCCAACTGCTCAGGTCCGGTCGGTGGCGCAGTTCCAGGACCCCGACGAGCAGGGCCAGCGCGGCGAACGGCAGCGTGTACGCCTCGGGCAGCGCCACGTCGGCGACCCGCATCAGGATCCACCAGGCGGTGATCTCGCAGACCACCACGGCCCAGAACAGGATCCGGCGTTCCACCGGCCGGCGGCCGGGCCGGGTCGCCGCCACGCCGAGGACCGCACCCCAGGCGGCCAGCAGGGCGGCGATGTGTCGGGGCGAGTCGAAGGCGAGGGCCAACGCGATAAGCGCGGCGGCGTATCCGGTCCATTCCACAGTGGACGCTTCCCGCTGCGCCTCGGGGCGGCGGAGCCGGGGCAGGGTCGCGGCGAGCACCTGTAGGACGGCCCCGACCGCGAGCACCCCGAACGCGGACCAGACCGCGGCCAGCCCGGCGACCAGGCCGGCGGTGAGAACGAAGAGCTGCGCCATGAGTGAGGCGAAGAGCCAACCGAGGATGCGCGCCCGCTGGGTGGTGCCGAACAGCGCCCCCACGGCGCCCACCCCGACACCGCTGCCCAGGGTGAACAGGGTCAGCTGCCGGTCGGCGAGGCTGCCCGCGAGCCCGGCGCTGCCACCGGCCAGACCGATGGCGAACACCAGCACCCGGGCCAGCCGCAGCGAGCGGGCCCGCTCGGCCAGCGGCGGCGGTGGGGTCAGCGCGAGCCCGAGCATCGCGATGGTGAAGACGGCGAGCGCGGCGGCGGTGCTGGCGGGCCAGCCCCAGCCCAACGCGATGGGTGCGATCAGCAGGGTGACGGCTGCCCCGGGTAGCACCACCGGCACGGCCCGGGACCGCCGCCCGCCGCTGAACCCGGTGGCGGCCAGCGCGGCGGTCGCGGTGAGCAGCAGCGCCGTCAGCACGTGCGTCGGATTGACCACGTCCGAAGGTGGGGTGAGCAGCTCCGGCGGCGGGCCCTGCCAGATCCGGGTCAGGGTGCGGTGCGGCTCGACCAGTGCCGCGACCAGCGCCGGTGCGATCGAGGCGAGGGCCAGGGCGGTCGGTAGGGCCGCCGCGGCCAGTGCGCCCGCAGCCGGGTTGACCCGCCACCGGCGTCGCTCCGGGTCGTCCGGCAGTCGCCGGAGCGCGCCGTCGAGCCGTACCGCCCAGCGCCGGACCGGCTGGGCCGAGCCGGTGGGCGGCACGGTGGCCGCTCGGATCAGCTCGGCCAGCACACCGAGCAGGGCGGCGGCGGCCGCGTAGACACCCGCGGGGAGGCCGGTGGGGATGGCGGCCAGGGCGCTGATGCTGGCCCCGCCGACCACCGCGACGCTGACCCAGGGCAGATATTGCGGCACCTGCCGGCGGACCGCTGCCACGGCGGCCAGGCCGAGGCTGGACGCGGCCAGCGCGGCGGTCAGCACCACCTGCGCCGAGTTCTCGAATTCGGCGGCCAGTGCCGCCACCGCGCCGGGCAGGGCCAGCAGCGCGGCACCGATCGCCGCGCCACCGATCTGCACCAGGTGTGGTGGCATCCCCTCGGTGTCGATGTCGGCCACCTGTGGGCCGGCCAGGACGCGTGCCAGCGCCGCCACCACCACGCCGATCAGCGCGATGCTGCCCAGGGCCAGCGCCGTCGTCCAGGGCCGGACCAGGCCGGCTCCGGCGGCGTGCAGCGCGACCACCCCGGCCACTGTCGCCCGGGACAGCCCGGCGCGCGCCTCCTCGCTGGCCACCGCGGCCATCCCGTACATGGTGGCGACCATTCCGCCGACCAAAACCGGCGACCACCAGGCCAGATCGAACGCGGCCGGCGCGCCGATCGTGGCGAGCACCACGGCCCCGCCGGACACGTCCCACCGCCAGGGCGGCGGGAGCAGGATGCCGGCGGCGAGGGCCAACAGCGCCAGCGCGACAGGCGCCTGCCAGGTGGCCCCACCGACGGGCGAGGCCGGCCAGCCGCTCAGGTCGCCCTGCCAGATCGGGCCGGGGGTGGCCAGCACGCCGACCCCACCGCGCACCGCCGACCAGCCGGCGAGTACGCCGATGAGGAGACCGCCGGCGGCGAGGCCGAGGATCGGTCCGCGTCGCCACTCCTCCGGCATGGTGCGTGCTCCCACGGCGACCACCAGGACCAGGGCGGCGGCCATCGCCAACTGCCCGCCCGGGGCGAGCACCGCCCCGATCCGCACCAGCGTGGCGATCAGGGCGGTGGTGACCGCCGCGGCGGCCAGGTCCGAGCCGTCGAGGGTGAGGTCGGCGCGACGGCCGGCGTCGATGGATGGGGCCAGGAACAGCAGCACCGCGGCGACCAGCAGTAACGCGCCCACCCAGGCGTCGGCGACGGTCGCGCCGGGCGCTCCGAACGCGGCGGCGGTGACCAGCAACGCGCCCAGCCCGGTGCCGACCGACAGCGGTGCGGGGATGCGGCGCTGGGAGACCTGCACGACGGCGGCGTAGCCGAGGGTCACGCAGACCGCCAGGAAGCTGGCCGCCAGGACCGGAACTGTCACCTCCCGGAGGCTGGCCGGGGTGGGGGTCGGGTCGGTGGGCACGGTGGCGGCCACGAACGCGGCCACCGCCCCGGGCAGCGCGAACGCCGCACCTCCGGCGGCCCAGGCGGTGACCGTGTCGGAGGCGGCCGAGGCGATCCGGATCCGCGGCGCCAGAGCGACAAGCGTGCCGGCCGTGAACAGGGCGAGCAGGACCGCGGCGGTGAGTGCGGGGCGCGACAGGCTGGCACCGGCGCCGAGCAGGCCCACCACGGCCGCCCCGATGGCGTGCGCCGCCGCGGCTCGATCGGTGCGGGCGGAGAGCCCGATGACCCCGATGCCGATCGCCGTGATCACCATCGGCCAGGGTGCCGTGGCCCAACCGAGACCGAGCGAGGCCGGTACGGCGAGCGCGGTCAGCGCCGCGCCGGCGACCGCGAATTCCCGGCGGATCTCGGTGGGCAGGGCCAGCACCGCCGCGATGGTGAGCAGGAAGGCGGCAGCCGCGAGCTGCCAGGTGGTCGGCCCGACCGCGGCGGCCAGCTCGGCCGGATACCGGTCGAGGTCGGCACCCCAGGCGGGCAGTGCCGCCCGGAGCGGCGCCACCCCGGCGCGCAGCGCGCCTCCGGCGACCACCAGACCGCTGACGGTCAGCGCCACCGCCGAGGCGAGCTGCGGGCCACGTCGGGCCGCCTCGGGAACCGCGCGCACGGCCAGCCCGGTGACCGTGATGACCGCCGCGATCAGCAGCAGTGCCTGGCCCGGGAAGGCCACCGAGGCGATTCGACTCAGCGCCCCGATCACGGCCAGCGTGACGATGCCGGCCGCGACGTCGGGCAGCGGTGGGCGACGCAGCACCAGCGCGCCGGCCAGCCCGATCGCGGCGGCCAGCAGCAGCACCACCCCGGCGCCGGTCGCGGTCGGCACGGTCTGCGCCCGGAGCAGGGCGGTGACCGCGTACGCCAGGGCGAGCGCGACCGCCACCGCGTGCAGCAGCCAGGTCAGCGCGCCCAGCCCGGGAACCGGGCGGGCCGGCCGGGTGTCGGCGGAACCCGCGCTGGCGTCGATCAGCTCGGCGGCCTCCTCCGGGTCGCCCTCCGGCCGGGTCTCGGCGTTGCGCTGGCGGGGCGCCGACGTGCTGCCCGACGCTGGCCCGTCCTGCCGGACAGGGCGTTCCAGGGCCACGCCGGAGCGGGCCAGCCAGAGGTCGAGAAGAGCGACCAGGGCCAGCACCAGCGCCCAGCCGCCCGGTCCGGTGATCTGGTCGTACGCCAACAGCGGCAGCACCGGCTGCGCGGCGAGCACGGTGGCGAAGCGGGGTGCGCGCAGACCGGTCCAGCGGGCGTACCCGAGTGCGACAGCGGCGGTGACCGCGAAGAGCACCCCCGCGAAGACCGTGCCGGAGGTGCCGCCGCCGATCCGGTCCACGGCCCAGAGGGCGTTGCCGGCGAGCGGCACCAGCAGCAGGCCGACCGCGGCGATGGTCTCGGCGGTGGAGGTGAGCCCGCGCCGGGCCAGCGCCGGTGGGGCGAGCAGCATCAGCGCCGTGGCCAGGAGCAGGATGCCGAGCCGGGCCAGCGCGTCCATCGAGCTGGTGGCGACCGCGGCGAAGACCACAGCGGCCACCGCGAGCAGCAACGCGCCCAGCCCGAGCGGGATGTTCTGCACCTCCCGCGACGAGGCCTCCGGCGGGTGCGCCGGGTCGTCCGCGTCCAGCCAGCTTGGCCGCGGCGGAGGCGGCGGCGGGTCATCCGGGGCGGACGGGGCGCCCTGGCGGGGAACCCGGGGCGGCGCTGAAGCGGTGGCGGTCGATGGCCGCCGGCCAGGGCGGCGGCGCAGCACCCGGCGGGGCCGGGTGGCCTGCTTGAGTCGCTCCTCACCGGCGTGGGCGAGGATGTCCCGCTGGAAGAGCGCGGCCTGCATCTTCGCGGCGATCTGCCGCTGCTCGCGGGCGATGGCGGCGTCGCGCGCCTTCATCTCCGCGATCGAACGCTCGATGTCCGCTAGGTGCTCGGCCCACTGCGGCTGGTCGGCCCCGCAGTGTGGGCAGTGGACGGCCGGCTTGATCTCCCGGCCGCACGAGGAGCATTGAAAGTTCGCCACGACACCCCTCCACCCGCACTGTGGACTCCCACTGTCGCAGCATGCCCAAAGCTGGCCCGGATTTCGACTCTTGTCGGCGGGTCCGGGGCAAACAACGACACCGGCCGGCCATCGAGAAGCTCGATGACCGGCCGGCGGGGTGGTCCGATCAGGGGCGGCCCATGCCCCGGTAGTCCCAGCCGGCCTGGGTCCAGAGCGCCGAGTCGAGGCAGTTTCGGCCGTCGACCACCTTGCGACCGCTTACCAACTCGCCGAGCGCGACCGGGTCGGCGTTACGGAAGTCGGCCCACTCGGTGAGGACGCAGACCAGGTCGGCGCCGGTGACCGCCTCGTTGATGCCGGTCTCGTAGGTCAGCTCGGGCACCGCGCGGCGGGCGTTCTCGGTGCCCTGCGGGTCGTACACGTGCACCTCGGCGCCGGCCTTGTGCAGCAGCGCGGCGACGGCGAGCGCCGGAGCGTCGCGGACGTCGTCGGTGTTGGGCTTGAAGGTCGCACCGAGCACGGCGATCCGGGTGCCGGAGAAGTCCGGGCCGGCCGGACCGGAGCGACGCCCGAGCAGGTCCGAGGCGAGTTGCAGCACCCGGGTACGACGGCGCAGGTTGATCAGGTCGACCTCGTGCAGGAAGCGCAGCGCCTCGCCGGCGCCCAGCTCCTGGGCGCGGGCCTGGAAGGCCCGGATGTCCTTGGGCAGGCAGGCGCCGCCGAAGCCGAGGCCGGCCTGGAGGAACCGGTTGCCGATCCGTGGGTCGTAGCCGATCGCGCGGGCGAGTTGGGTGACGTCGCCACCGGAGGCCTCGCAGACCTCGGCCATCGCGTTGATGAAGGAGATCTTGGTGGCCAGGAAGGCGTTCGCGGCGACCTTGACCAGCTCGGCGGTGGCGAAGTCGGTGACCACCAGGGGCACCTCGCGGTCCTCGGTGGCGGCCAGGTCGAACACGCCCTTGTGCGCGGCGTAGAGCATGCCGTTGGCCCACTCGCTCTTCACGCCGACCACGATCCGGTTGGGGCGCAGGACGTCGTCGACGGCGAAGCCCTCCTGGAGGAACTCGGGGCTCCAGGCCACCTCGACGCCCAGGTCGTGGGGGGTGTGCTTGCCGACCAGCTGCTCCACCCAGTCGGCGGTGCCGACCGGCACGGTGGACTTGCCGACGATCAGGGCCTTACGGGTGAGGTGCTGCGCGAGGCTGGTGACCGACGCCTCGACGTACGACAGGTCGGCGCCCATCCCGTCGGCCCGCTGCGGGGTGCCGACGCAGATGAAGTGCACGTCACCGAAGTCGGCTGCCTCGGAGATGTCGGTGCTGAACCGGAGGCGGCCGGCGGCGAGGTTGCGCCGCAGCAGCTCATCCAGGCCGGGCTCGTGGATCGGCACCTGACCAGCGTTCAGCATCGCGATCTTGTCGGCGTCGACGTCGAATCCGAGCACGTCGTAGCCCAGTTCGGCGTAGCAGATGGCGTACGTCGCACCGAGGTAACCAGTCCCCAGGAACGTCACCCGCGGCCGAGGCGCGCCCGAGGGCGGTGTCACCGCGGCGATGGCGGGGGTCGGCTGGATGGTGGGGTAGGGGATCGTCACGCCTGTCTTCTCCGCTCGCGCTGGCGGCGCGTCGTCGCGTCGCATTCTGCTGCGGCGCCTGGCGGGGCACCGGAGGGGTGGCTCACTGTTGTCCTCCATCATTGCCCAGCGGCGTGGGTGCACCCTCATGCCCATACCTACGCGCCGGTAACATCACCTGAACTGCAGTCGCTAGTCTTCAGTCTGCGCGGTCGGCGGTCAGGAGTCGTCACAGACTGCGCATGATAGCGGTGAAGGGGAGGGGCCCAACATGGCCGCAGGCGAGTTGTTCGACGTCTACCGGTTGCCCGAGGAGCACGAGGCGATCCGGGAGGCGGTGCGTGCGGTCTGCACGGCGAAGGTCGCCCCGCACGCCGCCGAGGCCGACGAGACCGGTGAGTTCCCCAAGGCGTCCTACGACGCGCTGCGGGCCGCCGATTTCCACGCCCCGCACATCCCCGAGGAGTACGGCGGCGCGGGCGCGGACGCGCTGGCCACCGCCATCGTGATCGAGGAGGTGGCCCGTGCCTGCGCGTCCTCCTCGCTGATCCCGGCGGTGAACAAGCTCGGCACGATGCCGCTGTTGTTGTCCGGTTCCGAGCAGCTCAAGCGCCGCTACCTGACGCCGGTCGCGGCCGGTGACGCCATGTTCTCGTACTGCCTCTCCGAGCCGGAGGCGGGCAGCGACGCCGCGTCGATGACGACCAGGGCCGTGCGTGACGGGGATCACTGGGTGCTCAACGGTGTGAAGCGCTGGATCACGAACGCCGGCGTGTCGGAGTTCTACACCGTCTTCGCCGTCACCGACCCGGCCGCCCGGTCCCGGGGCATCTCGGCCTTCGTGGTCGAGAAGTCCGATGCGGGGGTGAGCTTCGGCGCGCCGGAGAAAAAGCTCGGCATCAAGGGCTCGCCCACCCGCGAGGTCTACCTCGACAACGTGCGGATCCCCGCCGACCGGATGATCGGCGCGGAGGGCACCGGCTTCGCCACCGCGATGAAGACCCTGGACCACACCCGGGTCACCATCGCCGCGCAGGCCGTCGGGATCGCGCAGGGTGCGCTCGACTACGCCAAGGGGTACGTGGCCGAGCGCCGCCAGTTCGGCAAGGCGGTCGCCGAGTTCCAGGGCATCCAGTTCATGCTCGCCGACATGGGCATGAAGCTGGAGGCGGCCCGGCAGCTCACGTACGCGGCTGCCGGAAAGTCGGAGCGCGGCGACGCCGATCTGACCTACTTCGGCGCGGCGGCCAAGTGCTTCGCCTCGGACGCCGCCATGGAGATCACCACGGACGCGGTGCAGCTGCTCGGCGGTTACGGCTACACGCGGGACTACCCCGTCGAGCGGATGATGCGCGACGCCAAGATCACCCAGATCTACGAAGGAACGAACCAGGTGCAGCGGATCGTCATGGCGCGGCAGCTGCTGAAGGACTGAGCAGCGGGTGTCTGTGCAGCATGCGCTGGCTCGGTAGCGGCCCACCCCCGGCCTTTCCTGAGACGTTGGCGGCTCGACCAGCGCGCGCCCTCGTCGTCAGTCGGCGGTGAGTTGTCGCATCAGCACCGCGTACCCGCGTCCCGATTCGGCGAAGCCGAGCCTCCGGTACAGCGCCAGGGCTGGCTCGTTGGTGTCGCTCACCTGGAGTCGCAACCGGCGGAAGCTCGATGATCGGGCCTGGTGCAGGGCTCGCACGATCATCGCGGTGGCCAGGCCACGGCGGCGCCAGGGCGGCCGGGTGCCGAGGCAGTGCAACACCGCGATTGGCTCGTCCGCGTCGTCGTCGGCCAGCGCGAACAGGAAGGCCGCGACCGGGTTGTCAGGTCGGCTCACCTCGGCGAGCAGCAGGCAGGAGAGGTCGGGCAGGAACCGCGGGTGCGTGATGGCGTGTTGCGGCCAGCTGCGCTGGTCTGGCCGGACCGCCGCCGTGCTTTCCGCGTAGGCCTCGTTGTGGGCCAGCCGGGCGAGTTCCTCGTAACGCTCGTCGACGGACTCCAGCACCAGACCGGGCGGCACTTCCACGGCGGGCGGCAGCTCTGGCACCGCCAAGACGAGGTCGCGTTCGTGCCGGGCCAGCGAGAAGCCGTCCTCGATCAGCAGCCGGTGCCCGGCCCCGTCGTTCTCGGCGCACCGGGTGCCCAGGACGGCCGCCTGTGCCGTTCCGCCGGCCCGCCGCAACTGATCCGCCCGCTCGATGAGCCACCGGTGCAACTCCGTGCGGACATCGGCCGGCAGTTCGGGATGGGCCACGGCGGTCAGCCGGAGCCGGCGTACGCCATCGGCCTCCCCCATGTCAGCGACCTCCGCATACGCGGCGACGGCTCCGTCGTCAGCTACGCCGACAAGGGTGTTCCGAGCAAGGTCGGGCCCGAGAGTCGCCAGCCGCAGGTGGACGCTCTCGGGGCGTTGATCGAGGCCGACGGGCGTGCTCGCCTCGGCCCGTCGAAAGAGGGCTGCCAGCGGCACCGCATGGTCCAGGGTGGCCGAAACCCAATTGAGGATCTTCATCAAAGGCATCTTATCCAGGCAGTGCTCAGGATGGGATCGGCCGCAGGCCATCGATCGAACGCCCGCGGACATCGAGTGTCTAGGATCTCCCTCATGCCCGGATACCGCGACTTTCAGTCAGGCCTGAGATTCTTGCCGACGCTGGTCATCGCCCCCGACGGGAGCCAGATCGCCTACGTCGATGACCGGAACGGCCAGTTCAACCTGGTCACACAGTCGTTGTCGGATGGCGGCACGCGTCGGCTGACCGCCAACACCGACTCGACAGTCCGCAGGGTTGCCTGGCACCCCGGCGGCGAGTGGCTGTTGTACCTGGCCGATGACCACGGGAACGAGAACACGCAACTGCACCGGATCGCCGCCGACGGCGGGGACCCGGTGCGGCTGACCGACGTGCCGGACGTGCAGTTTTCCGCGGCTGAGGGCGATCCGTTCTCCCCCGACGGCAGGTTCGTCGCGTACTGCGGAAACGATCGGACCCCCGCCGACCAGGACGTGTTGATCCTCGACCTGTCGTCCGCCGAGGTGCGCCGGGTGTACGCAGGCGGTGGCAGGGCGTTTCCCGGCTACTGGTCTCCGGACGGGACCAGGCTCACCGTCGCCGAGTGGCGGACCACCAACAGTGACCACCTCGTGTACGTCGCGTCCCTGGACGGTGCCGAGCCCCGTTCGCTGACGTCGCGCGACGGTGTGGCGACGTACTGGTTGGGCCCGTGGCTGCCGGACGGCAGCGGCTTCCTGGTCATGTCGAACTTCGAACGGGAGTTCACCGGTCTGGCGGTGATGGACGCGGACACCGGCGCTCTCACCTGGCTGGACACCCCGGACTGGGAGGTGCAGGAGGTCGCCCTCTCCGCTGACGGGCGGGTGCTGGTCTGGAACGTCAATGTCGACGGCTTCTGCCAGCTACGCGGTCGTGACCTCGGCACCGGCGCCGACATCCGGATTCCGGAACTGCCCGCCGGGGCGGCGACCGGCCTCACCGTCTCCGCCGACGGGCGCTTCGTCGTGCTGCGATTCTCGACGGCGACCCAGCCGTGGAACATTCTCCTGATCGAACTCGACACCGGCGAACTCCGGTGGCTCAGCGACGCCCGGCCGGTCGCGGCCGACCCCGCCACCTTCGTCGAGCCGACGTTGGTCCGCTATCCGGCCGGCGACGGCCGCCAGATCCCCGGCTACCTCTACCGCCCCGAGGGTCGGGCGTCCGCCGGTGTCCTGATCTCGGTGCACGGTGGTCCGGCCTGGCAGGAACTGCCGGTCTACATGTACGACGGCTTCTACCAGTACCTGCTCGCGCACGGGATCGGCGTCTTCGCCCCGAACATCCGCGGCTCCCTCGGATATGGCCGCGCCTACTCGGACCTGGTGAACCGTGACTGGGGCGGCGGCGATCTGACGGACCTCGCCGACGCGGTGGCCTTCCTGCGCAGCCAGGAGTGGGTCGATCCGACCCGGATCGGGATCATGGGCGCCTCGTACGGCGGTTTCGCGGTCCTGTCCTGCCTCAGCCGGCTGCCGGAGCTGGACTGGGCCGCCGGCGTCGACCTGTACGGGCCGAGCAATCTCGTCACCCTGGCGAAGGCCTCGCCTCCGACGTGGCGTTCACTGGTGGCCGCGGTGATCGGTGACCCGGAGGCGGATGCGGACCGGTTGATGGCCCGATCACCGGTGACCCACGCGGACCAGATCCGGGCCCCGTTGCTTGTCATCCAGGGGGCCAACGATCCCCGGGTGCCCCAGCAGGAGAGCGATCAGATCGTGCAGCGGCTGCGGTCGCGCGGGGTGGAGGTGCGGTACGAGATCTTCGCGGATGAGGGGCACGGCCTGCTCCGCCGGGAAAACCAGGCCAAGGCATTCGCGGACGCGGGCGAGTTTCTGGTCAAGCATCTCGGTCAGTGACACCGGCCTGCTCGGCCGACGGTCACGCCCGCGGGTGCGGCGCGACCGTCGGCCGACCGGGTCATCCGACATGGCCCTCGACCATGTGCTCAGACTGGCCGACGTGCGGAGGCTCACTCGGCCTGAGTGAAGCTGCTCAGCGCTCTGGCGCGCACCAGTCGCAGGCCACCGAGACGACCACGGTGGGCTTCGTTTCCGACGACGACGTCGAGGCCAACTGCGGAGCGGAGACGGACAGAGCCACGGCGAGAACAGCTGCCACGGCAGCGATGTGCTTCCTCAAAACTTGTCTCCCATGCCGATGTTTCGATGGATGGCTGGATCCTAGCGTCTATGTCTCCGGCCGTGGGATCCATCGACGCCTGCCAGGTCATCAATCGTCGCCAAAGAGGTCACGAACGGTCCGCCGTACGAACGATTCCACGATTGTGGGTATCGGCTGCTGAATCAGCCGCAGCGCCTCGTCGAGCGCCGCCCGCGCCTCCGAGATCCGGCCCGCCCGATGGTGGCAGATGCCGAGCCCGCGCAGCACCTGGGCCTGCCCGTGCCGGTCTCCGAGGACTGCGGTGATCTGTAGGACGTGGTCGAACAGCGGGGCCGCCTGCTCGTGAGCGCCCGCCGCCAGCAGGCGCATACCCTGCCAGAACAGCGCTTGCCCGCGTGCCATCGGCGCGGGACCGATCGTGTCGTACAACGCGAGGGATTCGTCGAAGTGCGCCTTGGCGCCGTCCTGGTCGCCGAGATCCAGGTGGGCCTGCCCCATCCCCCGCAGGACGAAGGCGGCTCCGCCCACGTCGGTGTCCCGCAGACCCGCCAGCGCCGACGAGTACCGCTTCAGCGCCGCGTCCGGCTGGCCCCGGAAACGCATCGCCATGGCGAGGTACGCATCCACCACCGCCACCCCGTGGAGGTCACTGATGTCGTCGAACAGCCGCCTGGCCCGCTGGAGGTGTTCGTCGGCCCGGTCGATCTGCTGCCGGTCGAGGCTCAACATCCCCAGCCGGTAGGAGATCGCCGCCTGCCCCCGGATGTCGTTCCCGGCCAGCGCGCTCTCCCAGGCGACCTCGAGGACGCGCTGCCAGTCGTCGTGCTGCCGGCGCAACGGGAAGAGCGGGGACGCCGTGCAGGCGAGGTCCCAGGCTGTTTCAGCGAGCCCGTCCCGGGCCGCCCGGTTGATGATCGACACGATGGTGGGGCGTTCCACGTCGAACCATCCGAGCAAATCGGTCGCCGACGACCCGATGAGAAGCTCGTCGACCTCCCACCGTGGAGTCCCGCCCTGCATGGTGAGGGTGAGCCCGCCGTACAGCGCGTGGAGGAGTCGCTCGATGATGTTCAGGGCGGCACCGAAGGCCCGGCCGCGTGCCGCGCTCAGCTCCCCGGGGTTGGCTTCCGGTAGCGCCCGTTCCCGGCCGAAGAGGCGTACGAGGTCGTGCAGGCGGTAGCGCGACTGACCGGACGGATAGTGGCCGGAGAAGTCCAGCAGTTGGGCGTCGATGAGCTGCTCCAGCAGCTCCTGTGCCTGATCGGCCGTGGTGTCGAGCAGCGCGGCGGCGAGCCAGTCGCTGACCTCGGCGACCTCGATGTCACCGAGTCGGCGCAGCAGCGTCCGCGCGGCCGGACTCAGCACCTGGTAGCTGAGTGCGAGGCTGGCGCGGACGTCGAGGTGACCGTGTGAGAGCCGGTCCAACCGGCTGCGCTCGTCGTCGAGCATCTGGACGAGCCTGTCGACGGTCCAGTGCGGTTTCGCTGCCAGTTTCGCGCCCACGATCCGGATCGCCAGGGGCAGGTAGGCGCAGCGGCTGATCAGGGCGGTGGCGGACGCCTCGTCGAGCATCCTGCCCGGGCCGGCGATCCGGGTCAGCAGGAGCATGGAATCGGCCGCGTCCATCACCGTGAGCGCCACGGTCTGGGCGCCGAGGATGGCACCCAGCCGAGCGCGGCTGGTGACCAGGACCCCGCACGACGTGCTGCCGGGGATGAGGGCCGACAACTGGTCGTCGGCGGCGGCATTGTCCAACAGGAGCAGCAGCCGCCGGTCCGCGAGCAGATCCCGATAGAGGTCCATCCGCTCATCCAGGGTCGCCGGCAGGTGGAGCCCGTCGACGCCGAGCGCACGAAGGAACCGACCCAACACCTCGTACGGAGCCAGGCCCCTGTCGCTGTCCACGCCGCGTAGGTTGACGTAGAGCTGTCCGTCCGGAAAGGAGCCGGCCAGTCGATGCGCGACGTGGATGGAGAACGCGGTCTTGCCGACACCAGCGGGTCCGGAGACCACCGCGATCCGGGCGCCGGCGCCCGGACGTAGCAGGATTTTCTCGATCCTGGCCAGCTCCGACTGCCGTCCGGAGAAGTCGGCGATGTCGGCGGGAAGGTTACGCGGCGTGCTGAGTTGGAACCCGGCTGGGGAGCTTCGTCGCTGCCCGTCCGAGGCGTGCGGTGGATGGGTGGAGACGACCGGCGTCCGGCTGCCGTCGGTGTCCGGCTGGTCGTCGGCGCCCCGCAGCACCGCGAGGTGGATCGCCTGTATCTCGGCCGACGGGTCGGTGCCCAGTTCGTCTCGCAACCACCGCCGCCAGCGGTCGAACGACGTCAGCGCCTCGGGGCCTCGGCCGGACCGGGCAAGGGCCCGCATCATCTGACCGGCCAGCCGCTCCCGGGTCGGATGCCTGCCGGCCAACTCGACAACGTCGTCAACGATGTCCCGGTGGTTGCCGAGCCGGAGCTCGACGTCGAAGAGGTCCTCGTTCGCGGTCAGGCGCAACGCTTCCAGGCCCTGGGTCAGGTCCGCCTGCGCCTCGGCCGGCAGCCATCCGCCGAGGACCGGTCCGCGCCAGAGGGCCAACGCCGACCGGAGGATCGACCGTGCCTCGTCGTCGGAGCCCCGCGTCCGCTGATCGCTCACCAGGTTGCGGAACAGCTGGGCATCGACCTGCTCGGGTGCCACCCGCAGCCGGTAACCACCGCCGGTGGTGTCCAGCAGGACCGCTGGATCGGGTTCCTCGGCCAGGTCGAGGATCGCGCGGATCTCGGACACCCGGGTCTGTAGCACCGCCCGTGCCCGCCTGGGTGGAAGCTCACCCCACAGGAGGTCGATCAGTCGGTCACCGGTGACCAGTTGGTTCGCCTCCAGCGCGAGGATCCCCAGGAGTACCCGCTGCTGACGCCGAGCGAACTGGAGCGGAACCCCACGGTTCCACACCTCGACCGGGCCCAGGACCCGAAGCTCCACCACGACCTTCCCGATGCCCATGGCTGCCGATCTGACGCGTTCCAGCGTTGGGAAGAATACGGGAAGGATTCGGCATGGGCAGTCGGTGATTCTTCTTCCGACCGGCAAGGGGGAGTGGTTGGTCGGCGTGCGGAGACCCGAACGACGGCGCCGACCAGCGGACTGGTTGATGGACGAGGGGGCGTGCGATGCGTGGGACAACCTTGACTGGTTGTTGAGATACGCCAGGACGGCGAGGACACGCCGGTGAGTCGTCATCGGACGGGGGCAGCCGAGCCTGGTGCGGATGCTGCTGACGTCCTTGCCGATGGTCCTCCAGGCGAGGGGAAGCGCGGCGGCGACCACGGAACTCGTACGCCCCTCGCCGGCCACGTGAGCAGCGGGAGACGGCCACCACCCACCCGTCACGAAACATTCAAGATCCACTGCTGAAACAAGCAGCCGGGAGATTAGCACCTGCCTTTCTTGTGCTGATCAACTTGAGGAATCGTGTTGCTACCTCCACGTCTGCGCGGACGAGGGTCGATAGCGCTGTGCACCGCGCTCGCGGTGCTCGCCCCGTCGCCCGCCCTGGCCTCACCCGGCGCCGCTGCCCCCTCGGCCTCATCCGCCCTCGCGTCTGCCCCACCCCCGGCTCCCGCGACCACCCCCACCGTGACCCTGGTCACCGGGGAGAAGGTCACCGCCACCCGGTCGGCCGACGGAAGCCTCAGCCCTCAGGTGCGCGACACCGAGGGTCGGCTGACCGGGTTCACCTCGTCCCGGGAAGGAGGGGACACCTACGTCTATCCGCACGGCGTGCTGCCGTACGTGAGCGCCGGACTGCTCGACAAGCAGCTGTTCAACCTCTCCGAGCTGCTGGCGGACGGATACGACGACGCGCAGCGCGACAAGCTCCCGCTGATCGTCACCTACACCGCTGCCGCCGCCCGTGCCCGTAGCGCCTCGGCGCCCGAGGGTGCCCACGACGTGCGCAGGTTGGACACCATCCAGGGCGCCGCCCTGAACGTCGACCGCTCGGAGACCTTCTGGTCCTCGCTCACCGGCGGTGGGGAGGTGAGCGCCGGTTCCACCGGCAGCCGGCTCGCACTCGGCGGCGGCATCGCGAAGATCTGGCTGGACGGCAAGGTCGAAGCCGACCTCGCCGACAGCACCGCGCAGATCGGCGCCCCGCAGGTCTGGGCGTCCGGAAACACCGGCAAGGGTGTCGACGTCGCCGTCCTGGACACCGGCATCGACACCGGTCACCCGGACTTCGCCGGTCAGATCGCCGCCACCGAGTCCTTCGTCCCCGGCGAGACGGTGAAGGACGTCTTCGGCCACGGCACGCACGTCGCCTCCACGATCGCCGGCACCGGCGCGGCCTCGGGCGGTACGGAGAAGGGCGTCGCCCCGGGCGTACGGCTGCACGTCGGCAAGGTCCTCGGCGACAACAACTCCGGTCAGGAGTCGTGGATCATCAGCGGCATGGAGTGGGCCGTCCGCGAGCAGCACGCCAGGATCGTCAACATGAGCCTCGGGGCCGAACCCACCGACGGCACCGACCCGATGAGTGTGGCGCTCAACGAACTCAGCGCGGAGACCGGAGCGCTGTTCGTCGTCGCCGCCGGAAACACCGGTCCCAGCCAGTACACGATCGGCAGCCCCGGCAGCGCGGACGCCGCCCTGACCGTCGGCGCCGTCGACGGCCACGACAGCCTCGCCGACTTCTCCGGGCAGGGTCCGCGGGTCGGCGACAGAGCCCTCAAGCCCGACCTCACCGCCCCCGGTGTCGGCGTCCTGGCCGCCCGCTCGCAGTACTCCGCCGGCGAAGGCTGGTACCGCCTCGGCGACGGCACGTCGATGGCCGCCCCGCACGTCGCCGGCGCCGCCGCGCTGCTGGTCGCCCAGCATCCCGACTTCACCGCTGTGCAGCTCAAGGAAGCTCTGGTCAGCACCGCGAAGCCGCTCGCCGGGCTCAACCCGTACCAGGGCGGCAACGGCCGACTGGACATTGCCGCGACCACTGCCGCGTCCGTCGTGGCCACCCCCAGCGCCAACTTCGGGTACCCCGAGTGGCCGACCGCCCCGCAGGGCACCGTCGAACGGGAAGTCCGTTACCGCAACCTCGGTGACAACGCTGTCACCCTCAACCTCGCCGCGACCGTCGACGGTGGCCCCGCGGATCTCTTCACGCTGTCGTCCCGGCAGATCACCGTCCCGGCGCGCGGCGTCACCGCGGTGACAGTGGCCACGAACTTCGACCGCGTCCCGGCCGACAACCCCTTCGCGGGATTCCTCACCGCCACCGACGCCTCCGGCGCGGTCCGCACCCGGACCTCGCTCGCCGTCGGCCGTGAGGGCGTGCGCCACCATCTCACCCTCACGGTGAAGGACCGCAGCGGCAAACCGACAGGTGGAGACCTCCTCCTGCTCGGGCAGGACAACAGCGTCCGGCAGCAGCAGATCGACGCCACCGGCACCCTGGAGCTGCGGCTTCCCGCGGGCACGTACGCGGCCTGGGTCAAGACCGACATCGAGGGCGTGAACGGGCCGAACTCGCGGGGACTCGGCCTGCTTCCGGTACCGGAGATCACCCTCGACCAGGACCGCACCATCGCCTTCGACGCCACCCTGGCCCGCCAGGTCACGGTGACCACGCCGCAGGACTCGACAATGGACGGCGCCCGCTTCGAGATGTCTCGCGACTTCGGCGGCAACCGGTGGACCGACGGCTGGTACCCGGATGCCACGTACGACAGCGTGTGGGTGCTGCCCACCGGCCGGAAGGTCACGACGGGCACGTTCAGCCTCAGCACCCAGTGGCGTACGGCGCAGCCCGCACTGACGGTGGCGGCCGGTGGTCGCGACTACGAGGACCTGCGGGTACAACGCGCCGCAACGCCGCTGCCCCGAGGTGCTCAACACCTCGACGCGGTGTTCGCCGGCGACGGCGGCAGCAGCGGGTACGCCACGCTGAACGTGCGGGGCAAGGCGGCAGTGGTGCGCCGCAACGACGCCGTACCCCTGGAGAAGCAGGCCACGGCGGCCGCGTCCGCCGGCGCTCGTCTCCTGCTCGTGGTGAACGACGGCAGCGGCCGCCTCGCGCCGTGGCCGGGTTCGGCGTGGGTGCCGACGGACCCGCCGCCGGTCACCGTGGCCACCCTCACCCGGGACGAGGGCGAGCAGCTGATCGCCCGGATCGCGCACGACAGGCGGGTCCGGCTCGACGTCACCTCCCACCCGACAACCGAGTACGTCTACGACCTGATCCACGACTACGCCGGCGCCGTTCCGGCGGACCTCGCCCAGCGGTTCACCCCGCGCGACCTGGCCCGGGTCGACATGTCCCTGCGCAACTGGCGTCCCGGCCGGGCGGTGGAGACTCGCAGCGGTTTCACCGCGTCGGGCTCGTTGAGCGGCATCGACTACCACGAGGTCCCGGCGCGTGGCGAACGCACCGACTGGGTCACCGCCGGGACGCGGTGGATCACGAACGTCGCGGTGCCGGACGAGCAGGCCCAGCAGACGGCACCCACCGCCTACCGGGCCGGCTCGGTCCAGGAGGAGCGGTGGTTCGGCCCGGTGCAACGGCCCCGGCTGCTGACGACCAGCACCGTCTTCCGGGGAGACGGTGACGCGATCTCCGCACTGATCCCCGGCTGGGGCGACTCGGGCACCGCGCACGAGGGCAGCACCTCCGGCAACCCGGCCGTCGACAACAGCCTGCGGCTCTACCAGGGCGACACGCTCGTCGGCGAGGCCAACCGTTACCAGCCGATGATGGCAAGCGGCACCCTCAGCCCGGAGCCGCTGCCGTACCGGCTCGTCTCGCAGAACCGGCGGGACGCCTGGGCCGGGCCGTACTCCACCGCCACCCGGACGGAATGGGGCTTCACCTCCGGCCGGATCAGCCCGGGAACCCTGTGGTGGAACCCGTCCCTGATCCAGCTCGACTACGCCGTCGACACCGATGTCGACGGCAGGGCGAAGCGCAACGCCGACATCACCGTCACCGCACTGCACCTGCCGACGGCGACCGAGGCGTCCGCCATCCGCACCGTGACGCTCGACGTGTCCTACGACGACGGCGTCAGCTGGCACCACGCCAAGCTCCAGCACAAGGGTGACGGTTGGCGTGCGCGGATCGACGCCCCGCGTACGGCAGGTTTCGTCACCCTGCGCACCACGGCCCGGGACGCCCGGGGGAACAGCGTCGAGCAGAGCATCACCAGGGCCTTCGGCCTGCGGTGAGCTGGGCGGCGGGCGGGGACCGGCATCGGTCCCCGCCCGCCGGTCGTGGGCGACGTCGCGAGGGCCGACGCGGCGTGACTCCCCCCACAGCGGGAACGTCGTACGGTTTTCGGGTGTTGGCGAGCGAGAGGACCACCACCGGGCGATCGCCTCGTCCGGCCACCCCACCGACCCCTGCCTCGTCACTCTCTCGTCGCCCAACGTCGGGCACCGGGACACCACGCTCCGCAGCTGTGGACGCGCTGACGCCGTGACGACGCACAAGCTCCCGCAGAGAGATCGAGATGATGAGGCAGTTGGTGGACAAGACCGGACCGGGCACCCGCACGGTAAACCCGGGCACGACCGGGGAGGTGCTGCCCGGTGACCTGATGACCAACCGTCAGCGGGCGCAACTCGTCCTCGTGTTGGGTGCGCTGATCGCCATCGGGCCGTTGACCATCGACATGTACCTGCCCGCGCTGCCCGCCATCACGGCAGGGTTGCAGACCACCGAGACCGCCGTGCAGTTGACGCTGACCGGCACGCTTGTCGGCCTGGCGCTGGGCCAGTTGCTGATCGGGCCGCTCTCCGATGTGGTCGGACGGCGGGTGCCGCTGCTGGCCGGGCTGGCCGCGCACATCGTGGCCTCCGTGCTGTGCGTCTTCGCGCCCAACATCGCAGTGCTCGGCGCGCTGCGTGTCCTACAGGGGCTGGGCGTCGCGGCTGCCACCGTGGTCGCGACCGCCGTCGTCCGTGACCTGTTCAGTGGCGCCTCGTTCGCCCGGATCTTCTCCCGGCTGATGCTCGTCATGGGCCTGGCGCCCATTCTCGCGCCGACCCTGGGCAGCGGCCTGCTGAGCTGGACCGACTGGCGGGGCGTCTTCGCGGCGCTGGCGGTGTTGGGTGCGCTGCTGATCGTCGTGGCGGCGCTCCGGCTCCCGGAGACCCTTCCGGTGGCGCGTCGTCGGCACGGAGGGGTCCGTGCCACAGTGCGCGACTACCGGGGGCTGCTCAACGACCGGGCGTTCGTCGGTCTGGTGCTGGTTGCCGGGCTGGCGATGGCGGCCCTGTTCGCGTACGTCGCTGGGTCGTCGTTCGTGCTCCAGCGGGAGTACGGCCTCGACGAGCAGCAGTTCGGCCTGGCGTTCGGGGCCGGCGCCGTCGGCCTGATCGGGGCCACCCAGTTCAACGTCCGGCTGCTGCGCCGCTACACCCCGCAGCAGATCCTGGTCGGCGCGCTCATCGCGGGAACGGCGGCCGGGCTGCTGCTTGTCATGTTCGCGGCGACCAGCTTCGGTGGCCTGGGCACCCTGCTCGCGTCACTGTGGCTGGTCCTGGCCGCGGCGGGCCTGGCCCTGCCGAACGCTCCGGCGCTGGCCATGAGCCGGCACAGTGAGGCCGCTGGCACCGCCGCGGCGCTGCTCGGTGCCGTGCAGTTCGGTGTGGGCGCGCTCTCGGCACCACTGGCGGGCCTGTTCGGGACCGGGAGCGTACCGATGGCGGTCGTCATCGCGGGCGGCATGGCCGCCGCGCTGATCGTCATGCTCCTCGTCGTGCCCCGCGCCGGCCTCGGCACTGTCGACCCGGACCTGGCGGTCGCCTCGCACTAGGAAGAGGGCGGGCCGGTTGCCCGGCCCGCCCGACGATCAGCGAATCTCCGTGGTGTCCTCCGGGCGCGGCTGGCCGCGCGGTGGGGCGGACCAGGGCGATTCGCCACCCACCCGCCGCGGCAGCGGATCGGTCGGTGTCGGCTCGGCCGGGTAACCCAGAGTGAGCGGTGCGGTCTCGCGCTCCGCGGGCGTGGGGGACGGCCAGTCGGTGAGCGTGAAGTCGTCGTTGCGGGGGCCGGTGCCCGGGGCGGACACCGGTGCCGTGGCCGGCTCGGTGGCCGGGTAGGGCCACTGCCGCCAACGCTGCAGGCTGAAGGTCGCCATCAGCAGCAGCAGGCCGATCAGGAAGAGTGTGCCGTTCTCCACGGGCAGCCGCAGCGGCAACGGATCGCCGGCCACCTTCCACCCGTGCGGGATCGCGTCCCGTACCGCGAAGGGCGCCACGAACATCCCGATGTACGGGGTGACCAGCAGCAACCCGGCCACCAGCGGACCGATCGGCGAGAAGCGCAGAGTGCCGAGCAGGCCCAGCAGGACCCCGCCGACACCGAGGTACACGGCTGGCTCGATCAGGTTGGCGGTGTTGAACGTGCCGGTCTCCACCCAGCGGTCGACCGTCCGGCTCGACCCGTCCTGCCCCAGTGTGACGAGCACCCAGGTGATGGGCGCCACCACCAGCCCGGCGAGGAAGCTCCAGAGATGTCGCATCCGCGCACCGTACCGTTTTCGACATGACTGAGCACCTCTCCGCCGCACCGATCGGCAAGCCGACGTCGTACTCCCGCGTCACGCTGAGCAAGATCATGACTGCCGTGGACGTGAACCTCTACGGCACCGTGCACGGCGGGGTTCTGATGAAGTTCGTCGACGACGTGGCGGGCGCCGCCGCTGCCCGGCACAGCGGCGGAACGGCGGTGACCGCGGCGATCGACGAGATCGTCTTCTCCGAGGCGGTCCGGGTCGGTGACCTTGTGCACGCGCACGCGCAGGTGAACTGGACCGGCCAGACCTCGATGGAGGTGGGCGTGCGGGTGGTCGCCGAGCGGTGGGACTCGGCCGAGGACGCACCGGTCCGGGTGGCCACCGCGTACCTGGTCTTCGTCGGCGTGGACGTGGGCGGTGCCCCACGGGTGGTCCGTCCGGTTCTGCCGGAGACGGCGGAGGACGAGCGCCGGTACAAGGAGGCCGAGATCCGTCGCGCGCACCGCCTCGCCCGCCGCCGTGCCATCCAGGCCCACCGCGCCGGCTGAGAAGAGCGGGGGGCTCCCGGTCACCGCCGGGAGCCCCGCCATGTTCTCCACATGGGGTGACCGGCCGGAGTGTGGGGTGGGCACGCATCGGTAGCCGTACCCGGTGCGCAGAATGGCGCTTCGAGGTAGGGCAAGATGGCGCCACGGACCTGCACACTGTCGTGCCGGGCCAGGGGAGGGTGGAGCAGTGGCTGACATGCTGTGGACGCCGCCGGCGGACGTACGCGAGCGGTCCCGGATCGGCGGCTACCTGCGCTGGCTGCGGGAGCACCGCGGGTTGGACTTCGCCGACTACGACGCGCTGTGGCGCTGGTCGACCACCGACCTGGACGGGTTCTGGCGCTCGATCTGGGACCATTTCGAGGTTGTCGCGCACACCCCGCCGACCGCCACCCTGGCCGAGCGGAGCATGCCCGGCGCCCGTTGGTTCCCCGGCGCCACGCTCAACTACGCGGAGAACGTCCTGCGGATGCCGGGGCGCGCCGACGACGACCCGGTGGTGATCGCGCACGGGCAGACCCGCGCGCCGGTCACGCTGACCGCCGGGGAGTTGCGCGAGCAGGTCCGCCGGGTGTCGGCCGGGCTGCGCCGGCTCGGCGTCACCGCCGGTGACCGGGTGGCGGCGTACGCCCCGAACATTCCCGAGACATACGTCCTCCTGCTGGCCACCGCCAGCCTGGGCGCGATCTTCTCGTCCTGCGCGCCGGAGTTCGGCACCCGCAGCGTCACCGACCGCTGGCAGCAGATCGAACCGACAGTGCTGGTCGCCGTGGACGGCTACCGGTACGGCGACAAGGCGGTGGACCGGCGCGCGGAGGTTGCCGCGATCCGGGCCGCCCTGCCGTCGCTGCGGCACACCGTCGGCATCGGTTACCTGGACCCGGCGGGCCCCGCGCCGCGGGATGCGCTGGGCTGGGACGAGCTGGCCGCGCCCACCGACGAGCCGTTGACGTTCACGCCGGTGCCGTTCGACCACCCGTTGTACGTGCTGTACTCCTCGGGCACCACCGGGCTGCCCAAGCCGATCGTGCACGGTCACGGCGGCATCCTGCTGGAGCACCTGAAGATGCTCGCCCTGCACCACGACCTGGGCCCGGCCGACCGGTTCTTCTGGTTCACCACCACCGGCTGGATGATGTGGAACTTCCTGGTCTCCGGCCCGGCGGTGGGCGCGAGCATCGTGCTCTTCGACGGCAATCCGGCCCACCCCGACCTCGGGGGGCTGTGGCGGCTGGCGGCGGAGACCGGCACCACGTACTTCGGCACCTCGGCGCCCTTCCTGCTGGCCTGCCGCAAGGCGCAGCTGGTGCCCCGCGAGGTCGCCGACCTGTCCGCGCTGCGCGGCGTCGGCTCGACCGGTGCGCCGCTGCCCGCCGAGGGCTTCCACTGGGTGTACGAGACGGTCAGCGACCGGGTGCAGCTCCAGTCGCTCTCCGGCGGCACCGACGTCTGCACCGGCTTCGTGGGCGGGGTGCCGCTCCTGCCCGTGTACGCCGGCGAGATCGCCTGCCGGGCGTTGGGCGCGAAGGTGGAGGCACGTTCGGCCGACGGCGCTCCGGTGATCGGTGAGCTGGGCGAGTTGGTGATCACCGAGCCGATGCCGAGCATGCCTGTGGGTTTCTGGAACGACCCGGACGGCGTCCGCTACTTCGAGGCGTACTTCGACGTCTACCCGGGCGTCTGGCGGCACGGGGACTGGATCACCATCAACGAGCGCGGCGGTTGCGTCATCACCGGCCGCTCCGACGCCACCCTCAACCGGGGCGGGGTGCGGTTGGGCACCGCCGAGTTCTACTCGGTCGTCGAGGGGTTGGACGAGGTGGTCGACTCGGTCGTCGTGCACCTGGAGGACGACGAGGGCGGCGCCGGTGAGCTGCTGCTCTTCGTGGTGCTGGCCGACGGTCTGGACCTGGACGACGACCTGCGGAAGAAGATCTGCCGCGAGCTGCGCACCGCCCTGTCGCCCCGGCACGTGCCCGACGAGATCCATCAGGTACGCGCGGTGCCCCGCACCCTGTCGGCGAAGAAGCTGGAGGTCCCGGTCAAGAAGATCCTGACCGGCACCCCGGTCGACCAGGCCGCCGCGAAGGGTGCCCTGGCCAACCCCGAGTCCCTGGCCGCCTTCGCCGCCCTGGCCCAACGCCGCCCTCCGACCAGAACGCCCGTCTGAGACGCAAGGGGAGAATCAGCACCTACTCGGTCCAATCGCGGGCCGCACCCGTCGGACCTCCGCAGGGCGCGGCGGCCCTAGCGGAGGGGGTGCGTGACTCTCTCTGTGGTCAGCCTGGCGGCCAGGCGGGCGGGGTCCTGGTTGGCGCAGAGGACCACGGTGGCGGCCCGGGTCAGCGGGGCCAGCAGCCAGTCGACCGGGTCCGGGTAGCGGGCGGCGTCGACGAGGACGCGAGCGCCGGCCTCGATGCCCAGCTCCGCGGCGCGGGCCTCGGCGCGGGCCAGCAGGTGCTCGTCGGTGGGGCCCGGCCCCGGCTGCGGGTTGAAGTGGTCGCCGTGCCGGCGTACCTCGACCACGTAGTCGGCGAACCCGGGCGGCACCTGCCGGAGCGGGGCGGCGAGCGGAGCCAACCCGAGGGCGTACCGCTCGTCGGCCGACCAGGACTGCGCCTCGTCGAGCCGGTCGGCGGCGGCGAAGAGCACGTCGACGTCGCCTGGCGTGTCGATGACGCTCAACTTGGTCGACCAGCAGCCCAGCAGGACCGCCGCGGTCTGCCAGTGCGGCGGTAGCAGCACCCCGGCCGCGGTGCCCGGGGCGAGGCCGACCTCGTCGACGAGAAGGTTGGCGGTCTTCGCCACCCAGTTCGCCAATGTGGCGCCGGAAAGCTCGGTGCGGTCGCCACTGGCATCGTCGTACCAGGTGAGAAGCGGTCGGGTCGGGTCGGTCGCGATCGCGTCGGCGAACACCCGGGCAATGTTGTCGGCCATCGGCGCGAACGATACGCCCCTACGGGCCGTACTCGATGACGATGACAACTCGGCGTACCGTCGGGTCGCAGTCAGCGTCGGCCCCGCGCTCCGGCGTAGGCTTGACCCCCGGAGTGTTGTTCCCCACAGACCCGCCAGTGCAAGGAGTCGCCCCGTGACCGCCGGTCGCCCGCCCCGCGTGCTCATCGACGCCACGAGTGTCCCCACCGACCGTGGTGGCGTCGGTCGATACGTCGACGGTCTGCTCGGTGCCCTCGGCAAGGTGTGCGGGTCGGGGGTGGAGCTGGCGGTGGTCAGCCTCCGCACCGACCTGGAGCGTTACACCCGGATGCTGCCCGGCGCGGAGATCATCCCAGCTCCGGCCGCCGTGGCGCACCGCCCGGCCCGGCTCGCCTGGGAGCAGACCGGCCTGCCGCTGCTCGCCCAGCAGGTGAGCGCCGACGTGCTGCACTCGCCCTTCTACACCTGCCCGCTGCGGGCCGGGTGTCCGGTCACGGTCACCGTGCACGACGCGACGTTCTTCACCGAGCCGGAGCACTACGACAAATCCCGCCGCACGTTCTTCCGCAGCGCCATCAAGACCTCGCTGCGCCGCGCCAACCGGGTGATCGTGCCCAGCAAGGCCACCCGGGACGAGCTGATCCGGCTGCTCGACGCCGACCCCACGCGGATCGACGTGGCCTACCACGGTGTCGACCAGGCGGCCTTCCACGCCCCCACCGAGGAGGAGAAGGCCCGCGTCCGCGCCCGGCTGGGGCTGGGCAACAGCAGCTACGTCGCCTTCCTCGGCGCCAAGGAGCCGCGCAAGAACGTACCCAACCTGATCCGTGGTTGGGCGCAAGCGGTGGCCGACCGGGCCGAGCCGCCGGCCCTGGTGATCGCCGGCGGGCAGGGGCACGACGACGACATCGACCGGGCGGTGGCCGAGGTCCCGTCGCACCTGCGCCTGCTGCGCCCCGGCTACCTGCGCTACGCCGACCTGCCCGGTTTCCTCGGCGGCGCACTGGTCGCCGCCTACCCGTCCTACGGCGAGGGGTTCGGGCTGCCGATCCTGGAGGCCATGGCGTGCGCCGCCCCGGTGCTGACCACGCCCCGGCTCTCGCTGCCCGAGGTGGGCGGCGACGCGGTCGCGTACACCTCGGAGGACCCGGAGCAGATCGCCACCGACCTGGCCGCGCTGCTCGACGACGAGCAGCGGCGGTTGTCGCTGGCGAAGGCGGGGTTCGACCGGGCCAAGGAGTTCACCTGGGAGTCCAGCGCCGAGGTGCACATCGCCGCCTGGAGTCGCGCCCGTTCGTGACCCCCCCGGGTCCCTGGTGGTGACCCGTGCCACTGCCAGCAGGTGCGTCGGGCATGATGTGCGGATGCTTTATGCGGTCATTCCGGCAGGTGGCAGCGGCACGAGGTTGTGGCCGTTGTCCCGCGCCGGCCACCCCAAGTTCCTCCACCCGCTGACCGGCACCAGTTCCTCGCTGCTCCAGGCGACAGTGGAGCGGCTCGCGCCGCTGACCACACCGGATCGGACCCTGGTGGTCACCGGCGCCGCGCACGTCGCGGCGGTGGCTCGGCAGCTGACCGGTCTGCCGGAGGAGAACATCCTGGTCGAGCCGTCCCCCCGGGACTCCTGCGCGGCGATCGCCCTGGCCGCCGCGGTGATCGCGGCGCGCGACCCGAACGCGGTGATGGGCAGCTTCGCGGCCGACCACCTGATCGGCGACCCGGGCAGCTGGGTCCACACGGTGCAGGAGGCGGTCCGGGGGGCCGAGCAGGGAATGCTGATGACCGTCGGGATCACCCCGACCCGCGCGGAGACCGGCTACGGCTACCTGGAGACCGGCGAGGAGACCGACGATGCTCCGTGGCGGCCGGTGACCGAGTTCAAGGAGAAGCCGGACGCCGAGGTCGCCGAGGCGTACGTCCGGTCCGGCCGACACCTGTGGAACGCGAGCATGTTCGTGTGGCGGGTGGATGTCTTCCTTGCCGAGCTGGCCCGCCAGCAGCCGGCGTTGCACGCCGGCGTCGCCTCGATCGCCGCCGCCTGGGGCACCCCCGAGCAGGACGAGGTGCTCGGCGCGATCTGGCCGACCCTGCCGAAGATCTCCGTCGACTACGCGGTGATGGAGGGCGCGGCCACCGCGGGTCGGGTCGCGACAGTGCAGGGCGACTTCGGTTGGAACGACGTCGGCGACTTCCACACCCTGGGTGAGGTGCTGCCGGCCGACGAGGCGGGCAACGTGGTGCTCGGCACCGACGCCAAGCCCGGGGTGCTCCTGCGGGACAGCGCCAACCTGGTGGTGGTGCCGCAGTCCGGTCGGTTGGTGGCTGTCCTCGGGCTGCGCGACCTGATCGTGGTGGACACCCCGGACGCGGTGCTGGTCTGCCCGCGCGACCAGGCCCAGGGCGTCAAGGCCCTTGTCGACGAGCTCAAGGCGCGCGGCGAAGAGGGCTACGTCTGAGGGCCGCGAGAGCCGGCGCGACCAGTTGCACGGTCCCGCCGGCCAGCGGTTCGGGCAGCTGGTCCGGCGGAAACCAGCCCAACTCCTCGGCCTCGTCGCTGACCTGCTCCACCGCGCCGGGCGGCGCGACCACGACGAACCGGACGTCGTAGTGGCGTGAGCCGCCCTGGCAGAGCACCTCGTGCACGTCGACATCGATCGGCACCGGGTCGATGCGCAGGCCGGCGATCCCGGACTCCTCGGTGGCCTCGCGAAGCGCGGCGGCCACCAGGGTCTGGTCGACCGGCTCGCAGTGCCCGCCGAGCTGCACCCAACGACCGAACTTGACGTGCAGACAGAGCAACACCCGTGCGCCGGTGGCGTCCAGCACCAGCGTGCTCGCGGTGATGTGCCCGGGGCGGTGTTGCCGGCTCATCGCGATCGGCCCGGCCGCGAGCAGGGCGAGGGTCTGGTCCCGCGCGGTGGAGGCGGCCGGGCTGGTCGGCTGCCAGCCTTCGAGCAGCGCGGTGGCGTCGGCGTGCAGCGACGCGTACGCCTCGGGGTCGGTCGGCTGGGCGGTGATCGAGGTGTCGGACACCCCACCACTGTACGAGCGGGTGCTCCGTACGCTGGCTCGGTGACCCTGCGACTCGTCGAATTCGTGGTGGCCGGCAACGAGGCCAGCGATCTGCTGCCGGTGCGGTCGATGGCGCTGCTGCGCGCGTACGGCGCCCGGCGGGGCTTCTGGACGGTGCTGGACGAGGGGCCGGTGGAGCTCTGCCTGGCGTTGCTGCTGGAGCGGGACGACGGCGAGTGGACGGCCCGGCACGTGCTGGCGGACGCCGGTGTGGAGAACGGGCGGACCGAGGATGGCGAGGCGCTCGCCCATCACGACGGCTGGGTGTACGTCTTCGGCTCCCACTTCGGCTCGAAGGCTGGCCCGCTGCGGCCCCGGCGCGCCTTCGTGGCCCGTTTCCGGGAGGACGACGCGGCGGCCGGGCCGCTACCGGTGCACGTGGTGCGCAATTCGTTCCGGCTGCACCGGGCGGTGAACGACGCCCTCGCCGGGTCGCCGTTGACAGTGTTGCCACCGGGGGAACGGGTGCGGGAGCGGTTCATCGTGGAGACGCTGGCGCGGGGGACCGCCCGGGAGAAGCGCTGGGTGAGCCGGCTGGCCCCGGACGACCTGCCGTTGAACGTGGAGGCAGCCGCCTTCACCCCGGGCGGGACGGTGCTGCTCGGGCTGCGGTTCCCGGTGACGGACGCCGGTGAGCCGATCCTGGTGGAGGTGGCCGGTGTGCCGGGCATGTTCGCGGCGGAGCCGGCGTGGCCGGTGGCGTTGCGCGCGTACGCGTTGACTGGGGTCACCCCGCCGGGGAAGCTGACCGGCTTCCGTGCGATCACCCCGACGTCGGACGGCGGGTACGCGGCGGTGATCGGCTCGATCGACGCGCTGGGCAAGGGCTCGGTGCTGCTCGACGACCATCCGGGCGGCGGTGACGTCACGTCTCGGCACGTCCGTTTCCGACTCCCGGCCGCCGGGTCGGACGACGTGTGCCGGCTGGTCGGTGAGCCGGTGCTGGACCTGGCGCCGTTCCACCACGTGGAAGGGCTGGCCGAGCTGGACGGGCGACCGTTCTACGTCACGGACGAGGATCACCGGGTCGCGCTCTGGGTTGGTTGAGCCGAGCGGGTGATGCTGAGGGCGGGATGACCGGACGGCACCTCTGCGGAGCAAGGGCCGCAGACCCTCGTGGTGCCGCCCGATCACCGGGGCCTCCCCAGACCCGGTGCCCTGGCACCGGGGCTTCAAGGACGCACCGGCACCCTGTTCGGGCACTGGAAGCATGTCGAACCGCTCCGCCGACGTCGAGGTTTTTCAGTCCAGGCTTAAAGATGGAGATTAGTGCCGGCCAGGTAGAGTCGAACGGTCACCCGGCATCCCCCTGCTGGCGACACTGGAGCGCTCCATGCTGAAGATCCACTTTTCCGGGGAGGACATCCTCCGGACCCGGGTGGCGCCGGCGGCGGACCCGGTCTGGGAGCTGGTCCTCAGCCTGCACGCGTTGCAGAGCCGCAACCGCGACCCGTTGACGGCGAACTGGCGGCGCACCGTGTCCCAGGGGCTGCGTCAGGACGTCGCCTCCGAGCAGCTCCGGTTGCTCTTCGCGTTGAGCCCGCCGCGCGGCTACTTCCCGGACTTCCTCACCCCGTATGCCAGCGTCGACGGCTTCGAGGCCGGGTTGGACGCGCTCCGCAGCACCCCGACCGGGATGCTGCAACGAGACCTGAGCGTGCTCGCCGCCGAGAACCAGTTGCCGCCCTCGGCAGCCGCGCTGGCCCGGGGTGAGGTGGCGGTGCTGCACCACCTCGCCGATTCGATGGTCCAGTACCGGTCGTTGGCGATCAATCCGTACTGGAGCCGGATCCAGTCGGCGGTCGCGGCGGACCGGGCGCACCGGGCCAGGGCGCTGCTCGACGGTGGTGTCGAGAGCCTGCTCACCAGCCTCCGGCCGGCCATGCGCTGGGACGGTGGGGTGCTTGAGGTCCGCAACTACCCACACAGCCGGGAGCTGCACCTGGACGGTCGAGGGCTGCTGCTGGTGCCGTCCTTCTTCTGTGCGGACACGCCGGTCGCCCTGCTCGATCCGGCCCTGCCGCCGGTGCTGGTCTACCGGGTGGACCGGCTGGGCGGGCTGGCGTCGGTCGACGGCACCGGGGCGGCCCGGTCCGCTGCCGCCCGCGACTCACTCGCCGCGCTGCTCGGCCGCACCAGAGCGGCGGTGTTGCAGGCCAGCGACGAGGGCTGCACCACCGGCGAGGTCGCCCGCCGACTCAACATCTCACCGGCGGCGGCGAGCCAGCACGCCACGGTGCTGCGCAACGCCGGCCTGCTGGTCAGCCACCGGGACCGCAACAGCGTGCTGCACACGTTGACCCCGCTCGGCCGGGCCATGCTGGACGCCTGACCCGCCACCGGTCACCGCGCGAGCGCGGCGTGTGCCGGGCGGATGGCCCGGCCGTCTCTCACCGCGCGAGCGCGGCGTGTGCCGGGTGGATGGCCCGGCCGTCTCTCACCGCGCGAGCGCGGCGTGTGCCGGGTGGATGGCCCGGCCGTCTCTCACCGCGCGAGCGCGGCGTGTGCCGGGCGGGTGGCCCGGCCGTCTCTCACCGCGCGAGCGCGGCGTGTGCCGGGCGGGTGGCCCGGCCGTCCCTCACAGCGCGAGCGCAGCGCTCGCCGGGCTGCCGGGCGGCGGCGGTAACAGTGTCGACCCGACGCCCTGGGCAGCCAGGGCGACGCGCAGTCGGTGCAGGTCGGCGCCGAAGCGAACCAGGCCGATCGGGTCGACGGGTGTGGGGGCCGAGCCGAGCACCAGGGTGGCCCCGTCCGGCCATCCGGGCATCTCGGCGACCAGCCCGGCGCGTACCTCGGCCTCGTCGACCAGGGTGAAGACCGTGCCGGGGGCGACCACCCCGGCGACCGCGTCGATCGCCCGTCGCACCGCGGTCAGGTCGGCCGGCGTGGGGCCGGGGCCATCGGCCAGGGTGGCGGCGTCGGCGAGCCCGGCGGCGCGGGCTTCGGCGGTGCCGAGCGCGAAGAGGTCCTGTGCCGCGTCGCGGATCAGCGCCCGCGCGCCACCGGCGTCGCCCGCGGTGGTGGCGGCGAGGTAGCCGCGCACGACCGCGACGGGGACCTGATCGCACTTGCCCTTGATCAGCTCACCGGCGGCGGCCAGCTCGTCCACCACGGCCATCTGGGTCAGCTGAAGCTCGTTGCCGTACGGATCCACCTCGCCCCGGTGGTCGCGGATGGCCGGCATCCCGGCCACGCCCAGCGCCACGTCGGTGAGCCCGTTGCGCCAGGGTCGGCCCATGGTGTCGCTGATGATCACGGCCACGTCCAGGTCGTAGCGCTCTCGCAGCGCGTCGCGGAGCGCCCGCGCCGACGCGTCCGGGTCGACCGGCAGCAGCACCAGCTGGGTCTTGTCCACGTTCGACGCGTCGATCCCCGCGGAGGCCATCACGAAACCGTGATGGGTCTGCACGATCCGGGTCGGCCCCCGACTGGCGACCACCCGGGCGGTTTCCCCGGCCAGGATCTCGTCCCGTGCGGCCAGCCGCTCGGGCCCGTCCGCCGGGACGTCGACCAGCCGCCCCTCCGACTTGGAGACGATCTTGCTGGTCACCACCAGCACGTCCCCGTTACGCAGCCACGGCGCCGCGGTCGCGATCATCGCCGCCAGGTCGTCACCCTCGGTCACGTGGCCGATGCCGAGCACCGGCAGGATCTCCAGCCTCACGTCAACTCCACCGCGGCGCGGACCATGGCCGCCGTCGCCGCCTCGTCGGTCATCCGCAGCGGCATCGCGCGGACCGTCACCCCCGGCACCACCGTGCCAGCGTCCTCCTCGGCCACCAACCAGCCATCCAGCAGGCCGCCGCCGTCCGACCGGCCCCCGTAGAGGCGGCCCACCCCGGCGGCGCTGCACTCGACACCCAGCACGGCGAGGCAGCGGTCGGCCATCCCCCGCACCGGAGCGCCCCCGATGATCGGTGCGACGCCAACCACCGGCGCCGGGCCGTCCGCCACCGCCTCCCGCAGCCCCGGTACGGCCAGCACCGGTGCGACGCTCACCACCGGGTTGCTGGGAGCGACAAGCACCAGGTCGGCGGAGCCGATCGCGTCCAGTACCCCGGGTGCCGGCTTCGCCGTCTCCGCACCGACGAAGACGAAGCGGTGGGTGCGGATGTCGGCCCGGTGCCGTACCCACCACTCCTGGAAGTGGATCGCCCGCTGACCCTGCTCGTCCTCCACCACCGCGTGGGTCTCCAGGCGGTCGTCGGTCGCCGGCAGCAGGCGTACGCCCGGCTGCCAGCGGGTGGACAGCGCCTCGGTGACAGCGCTCAACGGGTAACCGCCGTTGAGCATGGTGGTGCGTACCAGGTGGGTGGCGATGTCCTTGTCGCCGAGGCCGAACCAGTCCGGCTGTGCCCCGTACGCGGCCAACTCGCCCTTGACCGTCCAGCTCTCGCCGACCCGACCCCAGCCCCGCTCCGGGTCCGCGCCGCCGCCGAGCGTGTACATGACGCTGTCCAGGTCGGGGCAGATCTTCAACCCGTGCAGCCACAGGTCGTCGCCGACGTTGACCACGGCGGTCACCTCCGCGCCGACCTCGCGGGCGTACGCCCGGACGCCGAGCAGGAACCGGGCGCCGCCGATGCCGCCGGTCAGAACCACGATGTGCATGACGACCATCCTCGCGCACGTGACGCCTCCGGTCCGTCGGTGCCCCTGGAGCAGTGACTCCAGGGTTGATTGATTGACTGGAAGTGGCTACAAATAGGCGTAATGAGTAGCGTTTACCGGATCAGGGAGTTCGCCAACCGAGTGGGCGGTCGACTACGCCGCTACGAGAAGCAGTTCACGTCAGCGGACCTGACCGAGGATCTGGCGTGAAGACGACCCGGATCGCCTACTCACACCGGCTCAACGCAGGCAAGTACGCCGCGCTCGCTGAGCAGGCTCGGCGGCTGGGGCGGGTGCGCTCCGAGGTGTGGCAGCGCTACGCCTCGGTTGGCGGTGCTTGGCTCACCGACCGGCAGGTCCGCGACCGCTGGCTGGCGGAAGGCACCCACCGCCAGTTCGGGGTGCTGGCCACCCCGTGGAAGGAGACCGTCCGCGACGCGATGGCCGACATCACGGCGACCTGCGAAGCCGCGAAGGTGCCGGCGCGCGAAGCCATCCGACGCCATACCAGCGACCCTGCCGAGCGTAGGCGGCTGTTCGGTCTACTCAAAGCTGATCGGTGGGGCCAGGACCCGTATCTGTCGCGGTTGATGCGCTTGCGCTGGCGGCGGGGCCACAATCGCACCCGCAATCAGATCGTGGTGCGCGCCGACCAGCACAACACGCGTGTCGACGCGCATGGGCGGTTGTGGCTCGCCGTACCCGGCCTCGTGCGACGGCAACTGGTCCGCATCCCGCTGAACACCATCGTCGCCCCAACGGGCACCTTGCGGCTGATCCTGCGCGGCGACCCGGTGGAGATCCACTATCAGATCGACGCCGCCACGATGAAGACATCGCAGCGGCCGTGCGGTGAGGCGACAATCGGCGTGGACAAGGGCTACACGGAGGCGCTGACCGACTCCGACGGCAACTACCACGGCGAAGGTCTTGGTCGCCTGTTGACCACAGAGTCCGATCGCCTCAAGGAACGGAACCGCCACCGTGCGAAATTGCGGTCAGTCGCCAACACCGCCGCCCGGCGTGGCAACCACGCCAAAGCTGACCGGATTGCCCGCAACAACCTGGGCGCGATCAAGCGTGACCGGCAGGCCGGTTGTCACCAGGCGCGGGTGCGCACGGAGATCTTCACCGCCGTGCACCAGGTGGTGGACAAGGCTGCCGTCGTGGTGGCCGAAGACCTGACCAAGACGTTCACCGGGCGCAAATCGCTCGGCAGGAACACTAATCGGCGTCTCGCCGCGTGGACCAAGGGAGTCACCGCGCGGGCGCTGAAGAATGTGTCGGAGCGCAGAGGTTCTGCGCTCGTGCACGTCAATGCCGCCTACACCTCACAAGTCTGTCACCGCTGCGGCTGCCTCGGCCGCCGCGCCGGGGACCGGCTTCACTGCACCTCGTGCGGGGTGGTGTGGCAGGCCGACGTGAACGCCGCGATCAACGTCCTGCGACGACATGGTGATCCCGACATCACCCTGCACACCCCGCACCTCGTGGTGAAGCAGATCGTGCAGGCGCGAGCCGATCGCCACCGGAGCAGACTGCCGCTCCCGGACTCCAGCCCGGTCCGCCGGGCGGAGAGCGAATCATCCGAAGCGCTCAGAAATGAGCGGTGACAAGGAAGCAGACTAGGCTCACGTGCGCCCTGTCCGCTCATGCCCCGAGGGGGAGTTCGTGACCAGCCCCGCCGAGCCCGCGTCCGCCGACGCGGCGCAGGCCCGTCAGCTGACCAAGCCACTACGCGAACTCGCCGCGCTCGCGTTGCTCGGCGCCAACGCCGTGTTCCTCTTCGTGGGCCTGCTCCGGCTGATCGACCCGGACGGCTCCTTCACCGATCGTGCGGGCGACGCCTTCGGCACGTTCGTGGGGGTGGAGGCGGTGGGCCTCCCGCTGCTGGCCGTGCTGCTGGCCACGCACATCTCGCCGGTGGTGCCGAAGGCCAAGCTGATCACACAGGTGGCCCTCGGTGAGTACGGGGTCAGCGCCGTGTTCGGCACGCTGACCCTGCTGATCTGGACGGTGGGTCAGCTGGCCGATACCGAGGTGCTCGACGCGCTCCTCGGTGTGCTCACCCAGTTCGCCTGGATGATGATCTTCGCGGTCGCCGCCTGGGTCGTCTACACCATCTGGCGTGCCCACTACTACGTGCCGCGGCCCAAGCCTCAGCCGGGTGTCTACGGCCAACCGCAGCCGGGCTGGCCGCAGCAGCAGGGTGGCTGGCCTACCCCGGGGCAGCCCGGTGGTCAGCCGCAGGGCGGGTGGCCGGCTCCCGGCCAGCCGGGCGGGTACCCGCCGGGTCAGTTCGCCGGCCCGTACGCCCAGCCGTCGCCGCCGTTCCAGGCCCCGCAGTCGGCCCCGCCGCACCCGCAGGCCGCGCCGCAGTCGGCCCCGCCGTTCCCGCAGTCCGCTCCGCCGGTCAACTCCGCGCCGCCGTCCCCGGCTGCGCCGCCGTTCGGGCAGCCGTCTTCGGCCGATCCCACGCAGACGATTCCGCGCCAGTCCGCCGACTCGGCCGCGGCTGACCCGACGCAGGCCATCACCCGCCCCGCCGACCTGGCTGCGGCTGACCCGACGCAGGCCATCACCCGCCCCGCCGAACCGGACGACGACCGTACCCAGTACATCAAGCCCGGCGAGCACCCCGACCAGCCCCGCTGAGTCGTCCTCCTGGATGACTCCATGATCAGGTGATGAGAAGTAGGTCGACAGCGCTCCTGGCACCTACTTTTCATCACTTGATCACAGCGCTGCCGGATCGCTGGTGGCTGGCGCTGCCGGATCGCCGGTGGCTGGCGCTGCCGGATCGCCGGTGGCTGGCGCAGCCCGATCGCTGGTGGCTGGCCGCAGCGAGATCGCCGGTACGGGTACCCCGTCGGTGCGAACCAGGTGGGCCGTTTCTCACGGTGCGGGCTGGGACTGGCGGGGCGGGCTGGCGCTGCGCATAGGCTGAGCGGATGGTTGATCGCACCCAATCTGGCCCGAGTGACGCTAGCGTGCGGCGGGCCCTGGGCCGGGCCGCGACCGGGCGGGCGCTGGATGTCGACGAGGCGACCGCGCTGCTCTCCGCCCGTGGTGACGCCCTCGACGATCTGCTCCGGATCGCCGGTGGGATCCGCGACGCCGGGCTGCGGGACGCCGGGCGGCCGGGTGTGGTCACGTACTCGAAGAAGGTTTTCATCCCGTTGACCCGGCTCTGCCGGGACCGCTGCCACTACTGCACGTTCGCCACGGTGCCGCACCGGCTGCCGGCGCCGTTCCTGGACCGCGACGAGGTGCTGGCCATCGCGCGCGCCGGTGCCGCACAGGGCTGCAAGGAGGCCCTCTTCACGCTCGGTGACCGGCCGGAGGAGCGCTGGCCGGCGGCTCGGAGCTGGCTCGACGAGCGCGGCTACGACTCCACACTGGACTACCTGCGGGCCTGCGCGGTGGCCGTGCTGGAGGAGACGGGCCTGCTGCCGCACCTCAACCCCGGCGTGCTGTCCTGGTCTGAGCTGCAACGGCTCAAGCCGGTGGCCCCGAGCATGGGCATGATGCTGGAGACCACCGCTACCCGGCTCTGGTCCGAGCCGGGCGGCCCGCACTACGGCTCACCGGACAAGGAGCCGGCGGTCCGGCTACGCGTGCTCGACGACGCCGGCCGGGTCGGGGTGCCCTTCACCACCGGCATCCTGATCGGCATCGGCGAGACGCCGGCCGAGCGGGTGGACGCGCTCTTCGCGATCCGCCGCGCCCACCGCGAGTACGGCCACCTCCAGGAGGTGATCGTGCAGAACTTCCGCGCCAAGCCGGACACGGCCATGCGCGGCATGCCCGACGCGGAGCTGCACGACCTGGCCGCCACGGTGGCGGTGGCTCGGCTGCTGCTCGGCCCGAAGGCCCGGATCCAGGCCCCGCCGAACCTCATCGCCGGCGAGTACGAGCTGCTGCTGCGCGCCGGGATCGACGACTGGGGCGGTGTCTCGCCACTCACCCCGGACCACGTCAACCCGGAACGCCCGTGGCCGCAGATCGAGGAGTTGGCCCGGCACACCGAGCTGGCCGGGTTCACACTGCGGGAGCGGCTGACCATCTACCCGGAGTACGTGCGCGCCGGCGACCCGTGGCTCGACCCGCGGCTGCTGCCGCATGTCAACGCCCTGGCCGATCCGAGTTCCGGCATGGCGGTCGAGTCGGCCCGGCCGCAGGGTCGTCCCTGGCAGGAGCCGGAGGAGGTGTTCGGCGGGCGCATCGACCTGCACGCCACGATCGACACCACCGGCCGGACCGACGACCGGCGCGGCGACTTCGACAGCGTCTACGGCGACTGGTCCGAGGTCGCCGGCAAGGTCACCCCCGAGGCGGCGGCGCGCCGAGCGGGCGTACCCCCGGTGCCGGCCGGGAGTGGCGCGGACCGTGACCTGGCGGCCGGGTTGCGGTTGGCCGCCGACGACCCGGCGGCGCTGCTCGATCCCCGGCACACCGACGCCGCGCTGGCGCTGTTCGGCGCGGACGGGCCGGCGCTCGACGCGTTGTGCCGGCTCGCCGACGACGTCCGCCGCGACGCCGTCGGCGACGACGTCACCTACGTGGTCAACCGCAACATCAACTTCAGCAACGTCTGCTACGTGGGCTGCCGGTTCTGCGCCTTCGCCCAGCGTGAGCGGGACGCCGACGCGTACCGGCTCTCCGTCGACCAGGTCGCCGACCGGGCCGAGCAGGCGTGGGCCGTCGGTGCCAGCGAGGTCTGCCTCCAGGGCGGCATCGACCCGAAGATGCCGGTCACCGGGTACGCCGACATCGTGCGCGCGATCAAGGCCCGGGTGCCGGAGATGCACGTGCACGCGTTCTCGCCCATGGAGATCGTCACCGCCGCCGCGAAGGCGGGCGTGCCGGTGCGCGAGTGGTTGACGCAGCTGCGCGAGGCCGGGCTGGACACCATCCCCGGCACCGCCGCGGAGATCCTCGACGACGACGTGCGCTGGGTGCTGACAAAGGGCAAGCTCCCGGCCGCCGCCTGGGTCGACGTGGTCAGCACCGCCCACGAGCTGGGCATCCGGTCCAGCTCCACGATGATGTACGGCCACGTCGACCACCCCGGGCAGTGGCTGGCGCACTTCCGGGTGCTGGCCGGGGTGCAGGACCGCACCGGCGGGTTCACCGAGTTCGTGGCCCTGCCGTTCGTGCACACCAACGCCCCGATCTACCTGGCCGGCATCGCCCGCCCCGGACCGACGTGGCGGGAGAACCGGGTGGTGCACGCGATGTCCCGGCTGCTGCTACACGGTCGCATCGACAACATCCAGTGCTCCTGGGTGAAGCTCGGCGACGAGGGCACCGTGGTGATGCTCCAGGGTGGGTGCAACGACCTGGGCGGCACGCTGATGGAGGAGACCATCTCCCGGATGGCCGGCTCCGACAACGGGTCGGCGCGTACCGAGGAGCAGTTGCGGGCCATCGCCGAGGCCGCCGGACGGCCGGCGCGCAAGCGGTCGACTGCGTACGGTCACGCCCGACCCTGACGTCGAACCTTTCCCCGCCGCCGGCCGTACCACGCGATGCCGGCGGCGGTCGCGGCCAGGACCACCGCCGGTGTCCCTTCAGGGGCCCGGCGGCGTCGATGGACGGCGTCGGACCCGTCCCGTCCCCGCGGGCGCGTTCGCGCCGCCGCCGGAAAGGTTGCCCATGACCAGTGATCAGCGGAAGCGGCAGTGGCCGCGACTGACCCGCCGGCAGACACTGACCGCCGCGGCCAGCGCCACTCTCGGCGCCGCCGCGCTCACCGTGCCGGGCCTGTCGGCCGCGCAGAACGCCCCCGGCGCGGCCGGACGTGCCGACGAACCGATCGTCGTGCATCTGCGCGATGCCAGATCCGGAACGATGGACGTCTTCGTCGGTGAGACGCGGATCGAGGTACGCGACCGCGGCCTGGCGGACCGGCTGCGGCGCGCCGCCCGGCGCTGACCCGGCACTCCGCACTGCCATCCTGTCCCCGCCCAGTGAGGTTGGTCCGCCATGTCTTCCCATCGCGAGGCCCCGGAGATAGCCAAGGATCCGGTCGCCGACAGCTCCGACCTGTACGCGTTCGTCAGCCCCGACAAGCCCGACACCGTGACGTTGATCGCCAACTACGTTCCGTTGCAGCTGCCCTCCGGGGGGCCGAACTTCTTCGAGTTCGGTGACGACGTGCGCTACGAGATCCATATCGACAACGACGGCGACGGTCGTCCGGATGTCACCTACCGGTTCGAGTTCACCACCGAGATCACCAATCCGAACAGCTTTCTCTACAACACCGGCACGATCGAGTCGCTTGACAGCAAGAACTGGAACCGACGGCAGTTCTACAGCCTGACCCGGGTGGCCGACGGCCGGGAGCACCGGTTGGCACACAAGCTGCCCTGCCCGCCGTGCAACGTCGGCCCGCTGTCCACCCCGAAGTACGCCGAGCTGGTGCGGCAGGCGACCTACTCGCTGTCCACCGGAGAGCGGGTCTTCGCCGGCCAGCGCGCGGACGGCTTCTTCGTCGACCTGGGCGCGATCTTCGACCTCGGCACGTTGCGGCCGTTCCAGCAGCTGCACGTCGCCGGCAAGAAGATCTTCAAGGCCGAGGGGGAGCCGGTCAACGCCACCGACCGGATGAACGTGCACAGCATCGCCGTGCAGGTGCCGCTGAAGCAGGTGCGCCGCCGCGCCAACCGCTACGGCGCCGGCGACCCGGCGTCGGTGATCGGGGTGTGGACGTCGGCGTCGCGCCGGCAGGTGCGGGTACTCGGCGACCGGGGCGGCGCGGACACCGCGACCGGGCCGTTCACGCAGGTCTCCCGGCTGGGCAATCCGTTGTTCAACGAGGTCATCGTGCCGATGTCCAAGAAGGACCTGTGGAACTCGCTGCCACCGTCGGAGGACAAGCGGTTCGCACGGTTCGTGGAGCAGCCGGAGTTGGCCGCTCTGCTGCCGGCGCTGTACCCGGACGTCTTCCCGAATCTGGACAAGCTCACCAAGGCGAAGAAGGCCCGCGCCGACCTGGTGGCGATCCTGCTCACCGGCGTACCCGCCGGTCTGATCGACGGTTTCACAAACGCCACCGGCGACGTGCAGGCCGACATGCTGCGGCTGAACACCGCGATCCCGCCGACCCGGCAGCCGGACCGGTTCGGGGTGCTCGGTGGTGACCTGGCCGGGTTCCCGAACGGGCGGCGGGTCGGCGACGACGTGGTCAGCATCGCGCTGCGGGCGATCGCCGGGGTGACAGTGCCGCTGGTGGACAAGACGTTCCGCCCCGACGCGGCGGCCGCCGCGGTCACCCCCGGCCTCAGCGCCGCCGACGTGACAGCGCCGTTCCTCGGAAACTTCCCCTACCTGGGTACGCCGTACGACGGGTTCAACAACCCGCCGGCCGCGTCCTGACTCGGCAGGGGGAAGGGATGCACGAGCACGCGTACGGACCGTCGGAGACGGGGAGCGTCGTCCTCGATCTGGGCGGCGACACCGGTGCCCTGATCGTCTACACGGGCCGGGACCTGCACGGCCGGGAGATCGAGATCAGCCGGGACGATGATCGGCGGGTCCACTCCGCCGTGCGCGAGCGCCGGGTGCAGGACGGCTCGTTCCACAGTGCGGTCTATCCGGACCTGCCCGGCGGGATCTATACCGTCTGGTGGGACGAGAGTACGCCAGTGGGATCGGTTTCTGTCCACGGTGGAGGGATAGCCGAATTCGTCTGGCCCACCAGCGGTTTCGGGGCCGCCAGCTGACCGTCCGGCACCGGTTCCGCACCGCGCCCCGCCCACATTGTGGGCGGGGCGCACGTGCTGTCCCCAACTCGACGGGCGGTCTGCGCCGCGCCGCGTTAACCTGTCCCCCACCAAGATCAGCTTTGGGGGTGGGGGTGTCTGACGTCGTCCCGGCGGCGACTCGTCGGGGGAGCGCCACGGCAGAAAAGTCGGGCAACTCGCCGGAGAGGGCGTTACTCGGCCGGGGTCTGAATCGATAGGGCAGGTTGCGAGGCTGGACGGCCCGAGTGGCCGGCCGGGGGTGTCGGGAGAGCGACTCCATTATCAAGTTTGGCTTGACGGCGCACGCATTACACGCGTGTAATTTGAATGGGGTTGTTCGCACGGAACGCAACAAAACGGGACCGGACGGACAAGCACGCCTTTCGCGTGGGGGGTTGCAGCGGCGATGACGCCGGTGCGCGACAAGGAGGCATTTTATGGACGGCCAGCTTGAGGTGGCCGACCTGCTCGGAAACGCGCCGGAGTGGCAGGAGCGGGCGTTGTGCTCGCAGACCGACCCGGAAGCGTTCTTCCCCGAGAAGGGCGGCTCAACCCGCGAGGCGAAGCGAATCTGCTCGCGGTGCGAGGTCAAGACGGAATGCCTCGAATACGCTCTCGGTCACGACGAGCGGTTCGGCATCTGGGGTGGGCTCTCCGAGCGGGAGCGGCGCAAGTTGAAGCGGCGGGCCGCCTGAGCGGTGCGAGGTCAGGGCGGTGGGGGCCGCCCGACCCACCCGTGCGGGGCCTGGCTCAGGCCAGCTCGTCGGGGTCGACCCCGAGCAGGTTCGCCACCTGTTCGATGATCACGTCATGCACGAGATCGGCGAGGTCCTCGCGGTCCATCGCCCGGAACTCCAGGGGCCGCCGGTACAACACGATCCGCGGCGGCACCTCCTGCCGGCCCGGGCGACCGGGCAGCAGCCGGGCCAGCGGGACCTCGCCGTCCTCCAGCACGTCGGAGTCGTACACGTTCAGGTCCGGCGGAACGTCCTCGACCGCGAACTCGACCCCGGCCAACTCCTTGGCGAACCGACGCTCCAGCGTCTCCACGGTGTCCAGGACCAGGTCGTCGAAGACCTCGGCCTTGGTCCGCGCCAGCGGCACGGTGGCCGGCACCAGTCGCCCGCGCAGGCCGCGACCGTGCCGGTCACGGTGCACGCGCCGGCCAGGGCCGGGGCGGCGGTGTTCCGGGCTCGTCATGAGGCAAAGGGTAGCCCCCGCGCGGGGCCGGCCAGCGGCACCGCCGCTCCCGTGGCGCGCCGCGCCCAGAACGGCGAACTGTGATCACCGCGACGGGCGTGTCGCAACGCGAAGCGATGCGCCGGACCCGGTAATGGAGATACCCTGCCGCACGTGAGGTCACCACGGCGCTGCTCCCGTAACGGCTGCCCCCGGCAAGCGGTCGCCACATTGACCTATGTCTACAACGAGTCGACAGCGGTGGTGGGGCCGCTGGCGGCGTTCGCCGAGCCACACACGTACGACCTGTGTGAGCCGCACGCCCGCAGCCTGACGGCGCCGCGTGGCTGGGACGTGGTCCGGCACGAGGGCGAGTTCGAGCCACCGCCGCCCACCACCGACGACCTGGTCGCGCTCGCCGAAGCGGTCCGCGAAGCCGCCCGCCCCGCGCCCCGCCCGCCGGACCCGGACCAGCACCACGAGAACCCCCACCAGACCGGCCGTCGAGGTCACCTCCGGGTCATCCCGCCCAACCACTAACCCCTCCGGCCGCCTGTCCGCGCGCCGGCCTGGCCTCCGCACGCCTGGCCGCCGGCGTTGATCAAGAGGTTAGCGTCAAGAATGCGCCCGTTGATGACTGAAACCTCTTGATCAACGAGTGTGGCCGGGACACGTTGGGGGCGTTTGGGGGGCGTCCGGCAAGCGCGCCAACACGTCCGACCGCCACACGCCGGTAGGCCGCAGACACCGCCACTCAGCGTGGTTAACATGCGCCGCAGCGTGCACCGAGCGAGGTCACGGTGTACCCCTGGCGGGCGGGAGGCTTTGGTGGCGAACGAGGCGTTGCGGGTGGCGATGGCTGAGGTGGGGGAGACGGTCGAGTCGCTGGCGGAGAAGGTTCGCGTCGACCCCAAGACGGCGGCGCGGTGGCTCGCCGCGGGGTGCATCCCGCACCCGCGTACCCGGGTCACGGTGGCCCAGATCCTGCGCCGGGACGCGGCCGACCTCTGGCCGGAGCCGTTCCGCCGCCGTGACCTGCCGTGGTTCCGACCATGGACCGAGCTTGAACAGGACGCCACCGGCATTCGGTGGTACGAGCCGCTGCTGGTGCCGGGCCTGCTGCAAACCGAGGGGTACGCCCGCGCGGTGCTGGGCACCGGCGGTCTCGTCCCACCGTCCGAGGTGGATGTGATCGTCGCGAGCCGACTCGAACGGCAGGCGGTCCTGGGCCGCGATGACCCGCCGCAGCTCGTGGCGGTGATCGACGAGGTGGTGCTGCGCCGGCTGGTTGGCGACCGCACCGTGATGTCCGGGCAGTTGGCCCACCTGGTAGCGGTGGCCGAGTGGGAGCACGTGCAGGTCCGGGTCATCCCGGCGGAGAGCCCGTGGCACACCGGTCTGGCCGGGCCCTTCGTGCTGGGCCGGCTGCCCGATGGGACGGAATTGGCGTATCTCGACAACCAGCTCCGTGGTCAGATCGTGACCGATCCCGTCGACATCGCTAGCATGGGTCGCAGGTGGGAGAGCGTCACAGGCGAGGCGCTACCGCAACGCCGGTCGACCGAGTTGATCAGGGAAGTGGCGACGACATGGACATGACCGACGCTCGTTGGCGCACCGCGACCCGCAGCAGCAACAACGGTGGCGCCTGCGTCGAGGTGGCCGACAACCTGCCCGGTCGGGTGCTGGTGCGCGACAGCAAGGACCGCGACGGTGGCATCCTGGCCTTCGCGCCGGCCGACTGGTCGTCCTTCGTCGACTCAATGCGCCGGTCCGACCGCTGAGCCGACGGCGCTCCACGGCCGGGAAAGCTTCGCCGGTGAGGCGTTACCCCAACGCTGGTCGACCGAACTGAGGGAAGTGGCCACGACATGGACATGACCAACGCCCGCTGGCGCACCGCGACCCGCAGCAGCAACAACGGTGGCGCCTGCGTCGAGGTGGCCGACAACCTGCCGGGTCGGGTGCTGGTGCGCGACAGCAAGGACCGCGACGGTGGCATCCTGGCCTTCGCGCTGGCCGACTGGTCGTCCTTCGTCGACTCGGTGCGCCGGTCCGACCGCTGAGCCGACGGCGCTCCATGGCCGGGCCGGTGCCAGGCCGCCGCGCGGGCAGGACAAAGCAGGGCCGGGCCGCGAAGTTGATCCGCGCCGCCCGCCCGTCGCGGTCACCGATCCGCCGCTGTCTGGTGCGTCGGTGCCACGCCACTTGCGGCGGCCAGCACCCAGAACCGAGGATGGTGGGATGACGCCACCGACGGTTGACACGGCCATCGGGCGCATCGAGCTTCGTGATCTGAACGACCAGCCCGACCTTGATCTGCTGCGGCGAGCCTACGACGACATCCTGGTGCCCAGCTTCCCGGCGCACCAGCTGGACGACCTCGAAGTCCTGGCGGGATCGAGCGAGACATTCGTCGGTGTGGCGGTGCACGACGCCGCGCCCGTCGGCGTGATCGTGGCCGAACCCATCGGCGGAGTTCTGCTGCTGAGCTACCTCGCGGTGCGACCGGGGACCCGCAGTGGCGGCATTGGCGGTCTGCTGGTGGGCCGCCTGTTGCCAGCGTGGCGGGAGCGCTCGGGCGCCGATGTGGTCCTCGCGGAGGTCGAGGATCCGCGGCTGCATCCGGCCGGTGAGTTCGGTGATCCCGCCGCGCGGCTGCGCTTCTACCAACGGGCGGGTTTCGGCATGCTGCCTGTCCCCTTCGCCCAGCCTCGGCTTCGGCCGGACGCGCTGCGGGAGCCTGGCATGCTTTTGGCCGTCCAGCCCTGTGACGCGGCGGTGCCGAAAGACCTCGTGACGTCCTTCCTCGTCGAGTATTTCGAGTCAGCCGAAGGGCTCGAGGTGCACGATGATCCTGAGTTCAACGCCCTGGTCGCCGTCGTCGAACGCCAGGGACCCGCGCTGACTCCGCTGGCCCTGGATCAACATCCCACCGTTCCCCCGTTGGACGTGGCGGCCGAGTTGCTGCGGCGGGACTACCCGACGACAGCCAGCGCCCTGGATCTGCTGGCCACCGATGGTCGCGCCGGCCCGGTGCTCGATGACGTCTGGGCGGGGGTGCTGGCCAGGCTGGTCGCCGGGGAGCGCCTGCCCCGGCCGGGGGTCGTCGTGGTGGCCGCACTGCTCGACGCGTTGTCAGATGCCGGGTTGCTCTTCGTCTCGTCGGACCCTGTCGACGCGGACGTGCTTCAGTGGTGGTTCCTCGGCGAGGACGATCCGTGGGCGGGGTGGTGGCGCAAGGATCCGCCGAGCTGGGATGGGGTGGTCCCATCGCGTCCTCTGGTCGCGCTGACCGTCCGGCGGTTGCCTCCGCTGCCGAGGGTTGCTGTCATCCTCTCCGATGTGCTCGGCGTCGCGCCGGCCGAGGCGGCGGCTCTCGTCGGCCACGACGAGCAGGCTTACCTCGAGCTTCTTGGCGCGGCCCGGACCGAGGTGGTCGCCCTCATCGATCGGCAGCTCGACAAGGAGGAGAGCGGTGGACACCTTCCTGCGATGTGACTCCACTGTGTCGTTGACCGCGCGCCTGATCGACGGCACTGTCGCGGCGGATCGGCGCGAGTTGGTCGAGCTGCACCTGCTGGTCTGCCCCGCTTGTCTGAGCCACGTGGGCAAGGTGCGAGACCTACGGGCGAGCCTTTCCAGCCTGCCGGGTCGACCGCCGCCGGAGCATCTCCTCACCCTGGCCACTGGGAACGCCGCCGGCGGTGCCACCGCGCCGACAGTCGACCTCGATCCGGCCGAACGCACCTCGCCATGAATTACTACAAGTTTCTGGCCGCTGGCCAGGTGGCGCCCTTCTCCGGCCAGACCTGGTCAACCGACTGGCTCCAGGCAACCGCGACCGTTCCCTGCGAACGCGGGCTGCACGCGTGTCGCGTCGAGGATCTGCCCTACTGGTTGCACGACGAGCTGTGGTCGGTCGAGTTGGAAGGCCCGGTCACCGTGGCGGGCCACAAGGTCGTCGCCCAACGTGGGCGGCTGGCGAAGCCGGTGCCGCAGTGGGACGCCGATGCTGGCGCCGCCTTCAAGCGCGCGTGCGTGGGGCGGACCGCCACCCACGCCGCGGCTGAGTACGGCGACCCCGGCGGCCACCTGTTGACGGAGGTGGCGGATCAGCTACTGGCGTCGGGCAACCGCCGCACCGAGGCCGACCCCTTCGCCGGGGTGAGCGAGGTGGCCCTGCACCTGCAGAGGACGGCGACGCTGTCCGGCCGGGAAGCCGCCGCGCGGCTCTGCGGATACCTGGCCGATGCTGTCGAGATGGCCCAGACCTATCCGGTTCCGGCCCTCGGTTACGTGGCCGCGCGGGCGGCCCAGGCCCGTCGACCGGATCCCACCGAAGACCGGTACGAGGCGGAGCGACGGTGGCAGACGGGCTGGCTGGTCGACCGGCTTGAGCTGGACACGTCAGTCGGCTGAGCCGTCCATCAGCCTGGCGGCCAGCTCGTCGACGCGCTCCAGTTCGGCCGCGATGTCCAGGTCGAGGTGCTCGACAACATCGCCCCAGTGGTCGATGAAGGTTCCCGAACGGCGGTACAGCTCATCGTCGCGGGGCCCGCGCGGCAACAACCGTTCGACCAGCTGTTTCCTGGTCTCCATGGACCCGGCGCCCGCGTCGAGGTCCGTCTGGCTGGTCAGCGGCGGCTGACCAGCGGTGGGCTCGACCAGAGCCGTCAGGATGGCTTCCCGGCGAGGATCCTGCCACCAGTCGGCAAGCCGGGCGGCGGCTCGGGACGTCATCTCGGCGTAGAACTGGCTGGTGTACTCGTCCGGTCCGGTGACCGCCGGGCCGAGCGGGTCGTCCGTCAGGTGGAACACGAAGGCCCGCTTCACCGCCTGGCCGTACTGCTCAGCGGCGATAGTTCGGTCGGTCTCGGAGAAGAGGTCACCGAGCAGCCGGTGCAGATTGGCAAGCAGTTCCGACTCGGATTCCCCGGCCTCGGCCAGCTTGCGGACCCACCCGCTCGACTGCCGGCACCGCGCACCGGCGGAGGGGTGATCACCGGCGCCGAGCGCCACCTCGGCCCACTCGAAGTAGATCCAGGCGAGAAGCCACTCATCGTCGAGGTCGAGGAACTCCGGCTCAAGCCTCCGGTACGCGGCGTCGGCAGCAGCGAACTGCCTGTCGTACCAGTACGAGTGGGCGGTGAAGACGCCGAGATAGAGCCAGGCCTTGCGGCGGATCTGTTGGACCTCTGCCGAATAGCGCGCATCCTGCCACCCGTGGTGAACGCCGCACAGCTGGCCGATCGTGCGTAACGCATGGCGCACCTCGGTCCAGTGTGCGCCGGCCGGCTTGTCCGGGCCGGTCGGATAGTTTTCGTGGAAGCGGCGCAGCTCCTTGACCAGGTCCCGGTCCAGTTCGTCGCGGGTCGCCCGCTGCCAGCTGTCCAGCAGTTGGTGGCAGAAAGAGAAGTCGACGTAGAGCGCCCACCACCAGAATGCCTCCAGAAAAAGCACGATGAACTGGGCGCGAACGACTTCCCGTTCGTCGACGAGACGGGCGGAGTGAGACAACCACTCGGCCTCGTACATCTGCCACACCACGTTCTCGTACTTGAACCAGGAGCCGTACACAGTGGATGTCTTGTCTTCCAACGACATGATGCGGTCGTAGTAGTACGTGGCCGCGCGCCGATGGATGTGCGCCCACCGTTCGGGTTGGAACTCCCGGAGCGCGTCGGACATCGACGGCCGGATGAAGTCGTGCAGACGGAACCGCCCGACCACCGGCAGCGGATCGATCAGACCGAGGTGCTCGATCCGCCGTACCGCGTCGCTTACCCGTTCCGGGGCGGTCGCCAGCTCCTCGCCGGCAAGGACGGACACGAGCATCGGTACGTCGAAACTGTTCAGCAGGGAGGCGACCTCGGCCACCCGCCACACGTCCGGATTGCTCTCCGGTCGAATTACTGCCCGGACCAGATCGTCCACCTGTCGGTCGCCCTGCGAGAGCCGGGAGAGCAGATCCTGTAGGCGGTCCGGGTCGAGCGCCTCTTCGCGGTGGGCGTGCATGAACTTCACGACGAGACTGAGCCCGTACGGGTGGCCGCCGGTGAAGCCGTACACCAGGCTGGTCAGGCGTGCACCGACCTGGTCACCGAGATGGTGCGCCAGGTAGGCGCGGGTCTCGGCCGCGGTGAACCGGGGCAGTTCCTGAACGAGGGCCGGGTCCAACACCTGTTGGCCGTGCTCGGCGAACTCGCGTGGCACGAGCGACAGCACCACAGTTGTATTCGGCAGGCGGGCGGCGAGTCGAACGAACCACTGGCCCACCGCGTCGTCGATGAGGGTTTCGAAGCCGTCGACAACCAGGACCGCCCGCTGACCCGCGACGAAATTGCGCCAGTCGGCGATGAACGCCTCGTCGACGCGTCGCTGAGCCTGGCGTATCCGCTCGATCGGACTCTCGCCTGCGACATTCATCTCAAGCGCGGTATTGGACAGTCTTCCCCACGACTTGGCGGTGAACGTGTTGTTGACCGTGACGGTGTTCGCCGCGCTGCGGGTTGCCTCCGCCGCGATCATGAAACCCGGAAACTGCCGCGCCACCGCCTGCGCCAGATCCCCGAGAAACTGTGTCGACTTCTCCAGCAGGAGGGCGGAGACGACGGTTGTGGTGTCGGCGCCGTACTCGCCCCGATAGACCTCACTCAGCCCGTAGGGCTCCGCTGTCATGTTCGCGCGAATGGGCATTATCACGACGTCCGGGAAGTCGCGCTGGATGGCCGTCCGTAGCAGCCCGAGGAACGAGGTCTTGCCCATGCCCTTCGCCGCGAGCACGGTGACAGTGCCGTTGAGGTTGCGCCGGATGCCGTCCAGCACCCGATCCAGTTGGTCCGTGCGGCTGACGAGACCGTCCACCACCAGAACCGGCACGGCAGAGTGCGGTTGTGCTGCCTCCGGCGGGACGACCTGAGTCGGTACGGCGCCCGGTGTGCCCCGACCCACCAGGTCTGCCCGAATGGCTGGCGCGAGCCTGTCCGTTGGTGACTCTCTGGGTGTCGGCGCGGCCGGTAGAGCTGGCCCGCTCACCGTGATGTCCTCAATGGTCGCGCCGGTCGTCGCGCGGATGGTGGTGTTCCCATCCTCCCCGGAGAGGAACACCCGCCTGATCCGCCCACCGAGCCGGGCCAGGAAGGTGCGCTGCGGGTTGCCGCCGGCGTTGCCGGAGCTGAAGAGTGTGACGGCTGCCAACACGAAGCTTCCGATGCCGGCGAGCCAGCTGAGCGCCTCGACACGATGGAGCTTCCAGGCGATCGCGACTCCGCCCAGGGTGAGGGCGGACGCGCCCAGGGCCAAGGTCCGCAAACTCCGCGTTGACGGTTTGGGCATGGCGCCAGTGTGGACACCGACGGGTGACGGCATCAATCGGCTGCTGGGTCCTTTCTGCGGGCTCGTCGTGGCCACGTCTGAGCCGATGCTCGCCACGGCTGAGCGCGCCTGCTGACGGCATCTCGACACATCACCTGTCGTCCTTCGACGAGTGGCCGCGCGAGGGCGCGCCGCGTGCCGATTTGCGGCTCTTGTTGACAAATGCAGCCGAACGATCGGCCCTGGCCAGCCGGCCTGGAGGCTTGCCGCAGGTGTCGTCTCGTTGTCCGAGGCAGTGCCCATGGATCATCGGTGCGACGCGAACGGCGCAGGTGACGAGCACGACGGCGGATATTGGGCACGGTGTTTGCGACGACACTCATCGCCGTGACGATGCAACCACCGCAAAATCCGGGGCCGCCGTACCCGTCGTCGTTTGGGCAGGTGCCTCGCCCGAGCTGGTTCCGTCGGGCCAGTCCCGCCCGGCGGACCGCCGTGATCCTCGGCTCGGTGACCCTGTCGATCCTGCTGCTCTGCTGCACCGGCACCGCCATCGTCGGCGCGCTGGCCGGCGAGCCGGAGCCGACCAAGACAAGCACGGCCGCCGAGCAGGCGCAGCAGCCCATCGTGGCAGCGCCCGCCGAGCCGACCGAGGATGCTGACGCCCCGGTCGCCACGCCAGCTGCCGCGGCAACCGAGGAGGCTGACGCCCCGGTCGCCACGCCAGCTGCCGCGGCCGACACGACCGAGCCCTCGGTGCCAGCCTCGCCGACCCCGTCGGATGCCGCGTCCCCGCCGGTCGTCAAGGTGACGACCGAGACGGAGCAGGTCACCGTCCGGTACGGCGAGAAGACCGTCAAGGACTCGTCCCTGGCCGAGGGTAAGCGGGTCGTCCGGACCAAGGGCGTCAACGGAGTACGAACCCTGACGTACCAGGTGACCACCACGAACGGGGTACGGACGTCCAGGAAGCTGGTCAAGTCCACAGTGACGAAGCAGGCGGTGGCCCAGGTCGTCGCCGTCGGCACCAAGAAGCCGCAGTCTTCGACGTGCGACCCGAACTACAGCGGCTGCGTTCCGATCGCCAGCGACGTCGACTGCGCGGGCGGCAGCGGCAACGGCCCCGCCTACGTCAGTGGCCCCATCAGGGTGATCGGCGACGACATCTACGACCTGGACCGCGACGGCGACGGCACCGCCTGCGACTGAGCATTCGGCGGTGGGTGCTCACGCAGCGTCACCTCCCTGGACGAGGGCAGGGCAACAAGCGATATACCTCTGAGTCCTATTTTCGACTCGGAGGTACATCGCTTGTTAGGCGGAGCGACCCCACTGCCTGGTGACGCAGCTCACCCTCGACCGTCAACCGTCGTGGCCACCGAACCTGGGACGCAGACGGCGCGACAGGGGACGAAGCCGGCAGGGTCAGGGTTGCGCTGGTTCGTCCGCTGGTCGTTGCCGTGGAGGATGGCTTGTCGCGGGTGCTTACGGAACCCTTAACCCGGGCCTGCGACGGTATGCCGGGCAGGCCGAACTCGGGGGAGCGGAAAACGTGCGGGTGCTGGTGGCGGACGACGAGCGGTTGTTGGCGGACACGGTGGCCGAAGGGCTGCGCCGCCTGTCGATGGCCGTCGACGTCTGCTACGACGGCGACGGCGCGCTGGAGCGGATCGGGGTGCACCGCTACGACGTGGCGGTGCTGGACCGGGATATGCCCGGGCACACCGGCGACGAGGTGTGCCGCAGCATCGCCGACTCACAGGTCGGCACCCGGGTGCTGCTGCTCACCGCGGCGGCCGGCATCCGGGACCGGGTGGAGGGGCTCGGGCTCGGTGCGGACGACTACCTGACCAAGCCGTTCGCCTTCGCCGAGTTGGTGGCCCGGGTGCAGGCCCTCGGTCGACGGTCCACCCCGGCGCTGCCGCCGGTGCTCAGTCAGGACGGCCTGACGCTGGACGTGGGCCGGCACGTGGCCACCCGGGACGGCCGGCCGCTCACCCTGAGCCCGAAGGAGTTCGCCGTGCTGCACGTGCTGCTGCGGGCCGAAGGTCAGGTGGTCAGCGCCGAGGAGTTGCTGGAGCAGGCCTGGGACGAGTTCGCCGACCCGTTCACCAACGCGGTACGGGTCACCGTGATGACTCTCCGCAAGAAGCTCGGCGATCCGACGATCATCCACACCGTTCACAAGGCGGGCTACCGGATCGGCGGTACGGCGTGAGCTGGACGCCCCGACGTCGGGTGCTGCTCGTGGGCCTGTTGGCACTGCTGGCCGGGCCGGTGCTGCCGACGATGGGCAAATGGCTGACCGGGGTGACCTGGGGCTGGGGACAGCAGTTCTGCGACGTGCCATTGCCCGGGCTCAGCACGGTCTGCGCCGAGGTGCGGCCGGGGGCGTTCGTGCTGCCCCTGGTGGCCGTCCTGCTCGTGACCGTGGCGGTCCTGGTGGCGCTCTGGTTCGGCGCGGAATGGTGCCTGCGCCCGGTCCGTGACCTGGCCGAGCCGATCGGGCACGTCGGCCCGCAGAACCTCGGTCACCGCATCCGCCCTCGGGGGCGCGACGAGCTGGCCCGGCTGTCCCGGTCGATCGACGAGATGATGGAACGCATCTCCGCCGGGTACGAGGGGCAGCGCCGGTTCGCCGCGAACGCCTCGCACGAGCTGCGTACCCCGCTGGCGGTGCAGCGGACGCTCATCGAGGTCGGGATGGCTCGGGCGCTCTCCGGTGAGCAGTTGGAGCTGTTGACCGCCCAACTGCTGGAGACCAACGAGCGCAACGAACGGCTGATCGAGGGTCTGCTCGCGCTCAGCGAGAGTGACCAGGGCCTGCGCTCGCGGATACCGCAGCGTCTCGACGCGATCGTCGAGGCGGTGCTCGCCGGATACCAGGACCGCGCCCGGGAGGCCGCTGTCACCATCGACACCCATCTCGCGCCCCGGGTCGTCGTCGGCGAGCGGGTGCTGCTGGAGCGCCTGGTCAGCAACCTGGTGGAGAACGGGATCAAGTACAACCGGCGGGGCGGCTCGCTGACCGTCGCGGTGAGCGGGGTGCCCGCGCTGTCCGTGGTCAACACCGGTCAGCCCGTGCCGGCCGAGGCGGTGGCCGGTCTCTTCGAGCCGTTCCGCCGGCTCGCCCGGGACCGCACCTCGCAGGGCGGAGGCGCCGGTCTCGGCCTGGCCATCGCCCGCTCGATCACCCAGGCGCACGACGGGATCATCGCGGCCCGGCCCGCCGAGCACGGGGGCCTACGGGTCGACGTCCAACTACCCAGTGTGACCTAGCGCTTCACCGCCGTTCCCCGGGTCCGCGTACCGGCGGATCTGAACCGTGGTGTGCCCGAGAGGAGAACCCGATGTCACGCACCGTTGCCCAGGTCCGGGCCGATGTGGAGGAGGCCGCCCGCTGGCTCGCCGGCCGCGTGGTCCGTACGCCCGTGCTGCGGTCCCCGGTGATCGACGCACTGGCCGGGGCGCGAGTCCTGTTCAAGGCGGAGAACCTCCAGGACGGCGGCTCGTACAAGATGCGGGGCGCGCTGCGGGCGGTTGGCCGGCTCGCCGCGGCCGGCCACACCGGGGTGATCGCGCAGAGCACCGGCAACCACGCGGTGGCGGTGGCGTTGGCGGCTCACCAGCACGGGATCGCGGCGACTGTGGTGCTGCCGGTCGACGCGGCACCGACGAAGGTCGACAGTGCCCGCGCGGCGGGGGCGCGGGTGGTGTTCGCCGGCACCAGCGTCGAGGAGCGGGTGGCGGTGGCCAACGGGTTGACCGCCGAGAGCGGCCACCCCGTCGTCGATGCGTACGACCACCCGGACGTCATCGCCGGGCAGGGCACCGCCAGCCTCGAACTGATCGAGGAGGCCGAGCGCGCCGGCACACCGCTGGACACGCTTGTCGTACCCGTGGGTGGTGGTGGCGGGGTCGCGGGCGCCTGCCTGGCCGCCGCCGGCACGGGCATCGAGGTGTACGGCGTGGAGCCGGTCGGCTGTGACTCGCTCGCCCGCAGCCTGGCGGCCGGTGAGCGCGTCCCGGTCGCGCCGGTGCCCACCATCGCGGACGGGCTGCGGCCGTCCTGCGTGGGTGAGCTGCCGTTCGCGATCGTGCGGAACGCGCTGCGCGGGGTCGTCCGGGTCGACGACGACGAGATCGGCGCGGCGTTCCGGCTGATCCTGACGGAGCTGAAGGTGCTCGCCGAGCCGTCCGGGGCGGCCGGCCTGGCCGGTGCGCTCCGGCTCACCCCCGGAGCTGGTCGGCAGCGGACCGTCGGGGTGGTGCTGACCGGCGGAAACGTGGAGCCGGCGCTGGTGGCCCGGTTGCTGGTCCCGCCGCCCGCCGAGGTGCCGACCGGGGAAGCGGTGGCGGCGTGAGCGCGCCGACGCGGATCGGAATCCTGTTCGGTGGACCGTCGGCGGAGCACGAGGTGTCCTGCGCGTCCGCTCTCGGGGTGGCTCGGGCGCTCGGCGGCGGCGGTTACCGCACGCTCGCCATCGGCGTCACCCGCAGCGGCGGTTTTCGGCTGATGCCCGACGCGCTGCTTGCCGAGTTGCGGGACCGGCCGGCCGGCGAGCGGGCCATCGACGACCGCCTGCTGGTGACCGGCCCGGCCGTCGAGTTGCGGGCCGGTCCGCGTCCGGGCGTCGTGCAGGTGTCCGCGGGTAACGCCCCCGGCGCGGTGCACGCCGAGCTGGACGTGGTCTTCCCGGTGCTGCACGGCCCGTTCGGCGAGGACGGTGTGGTGCAGGGGCTGCTGGAGTCACTCGACGTGCCGTACGTCGGGTGCGGCATCCTCGCCTCCGCGGTGGGCATGAACAAGGTGGCGATGAAGCGGGCGCTGCGCGCCGAGGGTATCCCCGTCACCCCGTACGTCGCGTTCGACGCGCACACCTACCGGGCGGCCGACGACCCGGAGAAGCTGGTCCTCGGGCTGCGCCGGCCGCTCTTCGTGAAACCGGCGAACATGGGTTCCTCGATCGGCATCTCCCGGGTCGACGAAGGCGACGACCTGGCCGCCGCCGTGGAGGAGGCGCTTCGCCACGACCAGCTCGTCCTGGTCGAGCAGGGCGCCACCGGCCGGGAGCTGGAGTGCGCGGTGCTCGGTGGCTGGCGCCCCGAGGCGTCGGCGGTGGGCGAGGTGCGGGTTGCCGGCGGGTGGTTCGACTACCAGCAGAAGTACTTCGGCGACGCCGACCCGATGATCGTCCCCGCCGTACTGCCGGACGAGGTGACAGCGCGGGTCCGCGAGCTGTCGCTGCGCGCGTTCGCCGCGATCGGCGGCTGGGGCCTGGCCCGGGTCGACTTCTTCTACGACGAGACGAGCGGCGAGTTGTACGTCAACGAACTGAACACCATGCCCGGATTCACCGCGCACTCGATGTATCCGAAGGTGTGGGCGGCTGCCGGTGTCGGCTACCGGGAGGTGGTGGACCGGCTCGTCGCGCTGGCCCGTACCCGGCATGCGGAACGGACCGCGATCACCGCGGGGACCGTCCGATGATCCTGCTCTCCGATCCGCGGGTGGCGGCGGTGCCCAGCGCCGACGACGGCGACCCCCTGCTGGACCTGCGTGAGCTGCCGGAACTGCGGCTCGACGACCGCGCGGCCGACCCCGCCGGGGCGTACGCCCGGCTACGCGCCGCAGTCGTGGACCGCCTGCTGGCCGCGCAGCGTGCCCTGCCGGCCGGGATGCGCCTGCTGGTGGTCGAGGGATACCGGCCGTACCAGGCGCAGCTGGCCATCTTCACCGGCTACCGGGACGAGCTGCGCCGACGGCACCCGGACTGGTCCCCGCAGCGTCTGCACCGGGAGACCACCAAGTTCGTCTCGCCGGTCGAGGTGGCCCCGCACAGCACGGGCGGGGCGGTGGACCTGACGCTTTGCACCGACGACGGTGTGGAACTCGACCTGGGCACGGCCATCGACGCCACCCCGGAGGACAGCGACGACGCCTGTTTCACCGACGCACCCACGATCTCCGCCACGGCCCGACGGCACCGGCAGATCATGGTGGACGCTCTCGGCGGTGCGGGGATGGTGAACTACCCGACCGAGTGGTGGCACTGGTCGTACGGCGACCGCTACTGGGCGCTGATGACCGGGGCGCCGCACACCCGGTACGGGCCGGTGGACCTGGCCGCCGCCCGATCGGTGCCCGTCCCGGCTGAACGGTAGGGCGCTCCCGTCCGTACCAGGGGAGGGAAAGACACCACCGAGGACGGGAGTGACGTCGATGAGGGTGCAGCGCAGACACGTGCTGGCAGCGACCGTGGCGGTGCTCGCCGCGGCGGGTGTGGCGGTGGGGACCAACTTCGGCTTCGCCGACACCGCCCCGGCACGGTCGACCGTCTGCTCCGGCTCGGTCACCTTCTCGGCGGAGGGCGGCGCGCCGGCGGCGACCAGCGACCGTTTCCCGGTGGGTACCCGGTTGCGGATCACCAACCTGGACAACAACCGGGCGGCCACCGTGACGGTGACCGGCCCGTCGGGCAGTTGTGTGCTGCTCAACGCGGCGGCCATGGAGCTGGTCCGGGAGCCGGGCAAGAACGTGATCCGCCGCAACGTGGTGGAACGCGTCGACGGTGCCGCGCCACCCGCCGCCGCGCCCGCTCCCGGCTCGATCCGCCCCGGTGCCGCGTCGCCCGGCGCGCCCGGCACGGCGCCCCGTTCGGCGTGCTCGGGTGCGCTCACCTTCTTCGAGGAGGCGGCCGGACCGGGGGCGACAAGCGGGCAGTTCCCGGTGGGCACCCGGCTGCGGGTGACGAACCTGGACAACAACCGGGCGACCACGGTGACGGTGACCGGCCCGTCGGGCAGTTGTGTGCTGCTCAACTCCGCCGCGATGGACCAGATCCGCGAGCCCGGCAAGAACCTGATCCGCCGCAACACCGTCGAGGTGCTCCGCTGACGCTGCCGCCTCAGTCGGACTGCCAGGTGCCGTCGTCGCCGACCCGGGCGGGGGCGCGGCCGAGCAGCAGCGTGGTCAACGCCGCGTCGATGGTGTCGCCGAGGAACCATTCGCCGGCCTGATCGAGGGCGAAGACCCGGCCGCGCTCGTCCACCGCCAGGATGCTGTCCTGTTGCTCGGTGCCGATCGGAAACAGTCGTACGCCGAGCACCGCCCCGAAGTCCGCGAGGGTGTCGGCGGTGTGCGCGATGGTGTGCGGGCGAATGTCGAAACGGGAGATCCACACCTGCTCCCCGCGACCGCGTCGGGCGCCGACCAGGCTGGGGAACGCGGTCAGCGCCTCGACGGCGGCGGGGAAGACCGCGTGCTGGTGGGTCACCCCCCGCACCGCGGTGACGTCCCGCACGGCGGCGGCAGCCATGATCTGGTCTCCGATGTGCGGACGCCAACCGGCCGCGACCAGCGCGTTGGCGACCTCCGCCGGAAAGCGGCCAGGATCAGGGTCGGGCTCCGCCGGGGCACGCCAGGTCTCCGTGTACGCCCGAGCCGCCTCCGGCAGGACGTTGGCGCGCACCAGGAACGTGATGCACGAATCGCAGGGCAGCTCGGCGGGGCCGCCGGCCGGGTCACCCGGCTCCCGGATCCGGAAGATCTCGAACCGGGCGTCCGCCAGCAGCGCCGCCGCCTCGCCCCGACCCATCGGCGCGATGCCCTCGGCGGCCCGGCGGTGGTCGTACTCGTGCAGCACGTCGGAGACCACGATCAGCTCGGCGTGGGCGTCGCCGCCGCGGACCAGGTCGCCCGGGGGCAACTGGTCGAGGTAGGTGCGGACCAGCGGATGATGGTTGAGCGGGACGTCCGCCCTGGTGCCCTGGGCCGTCCAGATCCGGCCTTCGAGGGTCAGGTGCGCGGTGGTGTTCGGGGTGGCGATCCGATGAATCTCCCGGACCAGCAGACTCGACGGGTCGACAGTGCGGGGAGCGGTCGGCCCGGCCGGCTGGCTGCGTCGGTACAGATCCGCCACCACATCGCTCGGCACCCGCGGCCAGGTGGTGACCTTGCCGGTCTGCTTGTCGATGACTGTCGTCGGCAGGTCACCGGGGACCGTACGCACCTCGGTGGGCACGACGGACGTGATGACGAAGCCGAGGTCGAACTCGTCGACCATCGCTGTGCACTCGTGGCCGAGGCGCTGCGAGTCACGGCGGGCCCAGGTGGCCGCGAGCTGCTCGGCCTGTTGACGGTCGATCACGCACTGAAACTACCGGATTACGCGGATCGATGGCAGCCGGTATGGTGCTGCTCTACCGACGGTGACGAAAGGGGCGGCGGTGAGCGAACACGTGGACCGGCACGCCAACCGCGAGCTACGGGCCCGATTCGACGACGTGTACGGGCAGTACAAGCAGCTCAGGTCCGGTTTGGACAGCTTGCAGACGCGCCTCGCCGAGCTGCGGGTGACCCGGCGCTCGGCCGACGGCCAGGTGACGGCCACCGTGGGCGCCCAGGGTCAGTTGATCCAGGTCGAGCTGACGCCGGCCGTCTACCGCGAGCGGGACGCCGAGGCGCTCGCCCGAAAAATTACCGAAACGATCCGGGCCGCCGCGACCGCCGCCGCCGACGCCACCCGCGACCTTGTCGCCGAGGTCATGCCGGCCGGCTCCGGGTCGGCGGACTTCCTGCGCACCGGGGATTACGCCACGCTGCTCGGCCGGGCCGACACCGTTCTCGGCAAAGGTGCGGGGCAGCCATGACCGACGCGCAGCTCTGGCTCGATCCGTCCCGGACCCGCCGCGGCGGTGCCGACCTGGCCCTCGCCGGTGAGGCGGTGACGGCCCGTCGAGCGGCGGAAGGCGGTGCGATCGAGGCCGCCAGCGCTGCCCGGCCGTGGGGTCGCGACGACGTCGGCGCCGCGTTCGAGCGCAACTACCGCGGCTTCGAGCAGACCGTGCTGCGGGCCTGGGCGGGCGTCGGGCACCGGCTCACCGAGTTGGGCAGCGACGTGGTCCGTGCCGTCGACGCGAGCGTGCAGACCGACGGGGACAGCGCCGCCCGGTTCGGTCGGGCCGCCGACCAGCGCTGACGGCCGGCGACGGAGATGAGTGTGCTGCCGAGCCCGATTCCGCACCCGCTGGACCACGCACCCTGGGACGTGCCGGGCTGGATCTACGAGGCCCTCGACTGGGTGGTCGGTGTGCAGTGGCCGGAGGGCAACGAGCGGGCCGTCTGGGACGTCGCCGACCAGTGGTACGCGGTTGCCGGCGTCCTTTCCGGCCCGTACACCGACGCCGCCGCGGCCGCCGGCGAGGTGCACGACGGGTACGGCGGTGTCGGGGCGGTCGACGCGGCGTTCGAGGCGGCCTGGCGGGGGATCGCCGAGGGTGCCGACGCCCCGCTGCCCGTGCTGCTCGCGGTCACCGCCGATCTGGGCCGGCTGGTCGAGGAGTGCGGCTGCGACATCGAGGGCGCCAAGCTGGAAGTCTGGATCGAGCTGGGCATCCTGGTCATCGAGCTGCTCTCGGTGGCGGTCGCCGCGGTGCTCACCGCCGGTGCGGCAACCCCGGCGGCCGGCGCGGCCATCACCGCGACCCGGCTGCTGGTCCAACAGATCTTCAAGCGGCTGATGGGTCAACTGGCCAGCAAATCCCTCAAACACGGGCTCAAGGAGGCCGGCGAGCGGGCGGCCAAGGAGGCCGCCCGGGGTGGCGTGCGCGGTCTCACCAGGCGGGCCGCCCGGGAGGGGCTGGAGGAAGCCGCCGAGGAGGCCGGGGTCACCCTGGCCACCCAGGCGTACCAGAACTCCACCGGGCGGGCCCACGGCCTGGATGTGACCGACCTCGGCGCGTCGGCGGTCGGTGGCCTCGCCGGCGGGGCCGTGGCACCGCTGGCCGGCCTGGGCCGGCACGCGACTGGGCGGATGGCACGAGTCGGGGAGCACCTGGGGCGGGAGATGACCGGCGAGGTGCTCGCCGACAGCGCCGCCAGCCTGGCCACCGGTCAGGGCCTGACCTCAGTGGAGGGGGTGGCGCGCGCCGCCGCGTCCGGGGCCACCGGTTCGGTGACCGGCCAGACCGACCACGCGTTACGCGCCCGGCTCGACGCGCAGGCCAACGCCCTCGCTGGGACGTCGTTCGCTGGCCCTTCCCTACCTCCCGTGGCACCGGTCGCCGCCGATCCGTCCGCCTCGGGAGCGTCCTCGTCGGCCGAGGCGGCTTCGGGAGGGGGTGTGGTCGGAGCGGGTTCGCCCGTGGTGGCCGCGAGTGCGGCGGGTTCGACCGGGATGGTCCCGGCTCCGGGCGTTCCGGCGCAGGCGACGCCGGCCGCCGCCACGTCGCCACCGGAGCCCGTGGTGCCGCTGCGCGCCGATTTGCCGGGCGTCTCCGCGGCTCAGGCGACGGCAGTGCCGCCCTCCACCGCCTCCGACGTCCACGTGTCGACACCACCGTCGGTCAGCGCGCTGTCCGACGTGGACGCAGTTAGTCGTTCGCCGCACCCGTCCGAGCCGATGCCGCCGGCGGACGGACCACTCCTGAAGGAGGCCAGCGCCGCACTCCCGGTCGCGGCCGATCCGACGCTGCCGCCGGTGCCCGCCGATCCGAGGACGTCGCCGGCGGCGGCTCCCGGGGTCTCGTCGGCGGTCACTCCCGGGCTCTCGCCGGTGGCTGCTCCCGGGCTGCCGTCGGCGGTCGCTCCCGGGGTCTCGTCGGTGGTCGCTCCCGGGCTCTCGTCCGTCGCCGCGCCCGGGGCCGGGACCTTCGGGCCGGCCAGCGGACCGGCCACCGGTGCCGCGCCGGGCCACCTCGACAACTCGCCGCACCCCACCACCTCCGGCCCGGTCGCCTGGTCACCGTCGACCGGCACACCAGCGCCGACGACCACCACCGGCCCGACACCGCAGGTCACCTTCCCTACCCCGGTGGTGCGGCGATCGCACGCCCCGACGCGGGAGCCGGGCGCACCCGATCATCCGGCCCGGGGCAGGGCGGCAGTCCCCGTCGACGTCATGGCGTTCGGCGATCCGGTGGCGCCCGCGACCGAGACCATCGACGCGTACGCGGCGCAGTGGGCCGCCGAGGCGGAAGCCGCCGAGCGGCGGCTCTACCAGGGCCACTACCAAACCCAGCGAACCGGGTTCGAGCGCAACCGCCGACAGGCCGAGGCCACCCGACTGCGCGCCCGGGCCGCCGAGCACGATCGCCGGGCCATCGAGTACGCCACCTACGCCCGACAACTGCACCAGGCTGGTCACCGACAGTGGGCCGACGGCTGGCAGCGGGCCGCGAACGACGAGACACGCGCGTACGCCCAGTGGCGTGACCTGGCGGACGCGGTGCTGGCCGGCACCACGGCGCCGCCGGTCGTGGACATCGGCGCTGCCGCCTTCGAGCACGCCAACAGCGACGTCGGCGCGCTCGCGCTCGGCGCGGTGGAGACCTCCGGTCCGTCCCGGCTCACCGGCGACGACACACCCCCACCGATCGACGACTCCCGGCCGTACGGGCGGCCGGGAGGACTGCGTCCACCGCTCGCCCTGCACCAGGTCGACGTCGAACGGCAGATGCCCCGCGAGTCGGACGGCACCGTCACCCGCACCGCCGATCCCCGACAGGGCGGCTGGTTTCGGCTGCTGAACGACGGAGGTCCCACGGCCGACGCCACCCGGGGCATCAACTGCCTGGACTGCACCCTGTCGATGTTCGAAACCTGGGTGCACGGGCGGCCGCGAGTGTCGGCGCCGCGTACCTTCGACGGCTACCTGGACGGGGACATCCGACGCCCGATCCGTGGCGAGGCAGGCGGCCCGGGCCGGGTGGAGGACGTGACCGGCGGGCGCTTCCAGCAACTCCTCGCCCCGCCGTCCGGACAACGCCCGTACGCCGAGCAGGCGCGGCAGGCCGCCGACCGGGGCTACCGGAACCTGCACGACCAACTGTTGCTGGGCGGTCACGGCAGCTACGCGTTCCTGGTCACCGAGTGGCCGCACGGCGGTTCGCACGCGTGGGTGGCGCTCAACCAGAACGGCACTGTGCTCTACGTGGACCCGCAGAACGGTGTGGTCCGGGACCGGCCGCTGTACCCCGATGTGGTCGGCATCGACGCGCTGGTGCTGAGCGGGGATGGCCGGCCGATGCCGCTCGGCGGGCTACCCCGCGGCCGGTTCAGCGAGCGGCCCGACCTGCCGGACCACCCTTCGGCGGACGACGACGGCGGCCACGGTGACCCGTACATCAACCGGATGCATCTCCTGCTGGACGGTCCGGGCTCGGCGAGTGTGGGCGACGGCGATCCCGCCGAGGATTCCTCCGGGTCTGTCTTGCGGCAGCCGTCGACGGGTGACAGCCCGGCCCGGGTCGTTTCGATGGCCGCCAGTCTGGACGAGATCTTCACGGTCGGAGTGAGTCCGGCCGAGTTCGCGACGGTGGTCGACCCGCCCAGCCTTCGTCGGCTGGTGCCGGAGTTGGACGACGCGTCGGCGCGGGACGTGGTGCGGCTGTTCGCCGACGGTCGGGTCCGCGACATGCTCGACAGCGCTCGGCGGGAGCCACCCGCGAACGAGCCAGAACTGGCCGAGAGCCTGACCCGGCAGCTGGTGCGGCATCCGGATTTGGCGCGCCTGATCCTGTCCACGCCCGAACTCGCGAACTCGCTGACCGCGCGCCCGTTGACCCTCTATCACCTGGCCGGTCATCAGCAGGCCATCGACGTCCTCGCCGAGGTGCTCGACGACGTCGCGCAGCAAGAAGCTGCGGGCCTGGAGGCGGCCGGCCGGGATGTACCTCGGCCAGAGCCGACTCCCCTCACCGACGAGCAGCTGAGAATCAGTGCCAGCATTCAGTTGCGTCGGGGGCCGGTCGCGCAGGCAGGATTTGATGACCCCCGGCGCGGTGACGATGCCTACCGTAGGCGCTACCTCGACGATCTCTACGCCGCTGCGGCGGTGGCGCAGGCCGATCTGAAGCAGTTAGCGGTATCGCTTGCTGACGTTGACGGCCTTCGTGTCGGGGAGCCCGGCTGGCGTCCTCAGCCCAAGGACCGTCGCCGAGCCGAGGACAAGGTAAACAAGAATCAGGGCGATGCGTCGAAATTGCTCGACCTCGCGGCCGCGAAGGTCGAGTTCCGCAACCTCGACGATCTCTACGCCGCGCTCGAGCGGATTCGCGACCACCCTGACGTCGTGATCGTGAGTTGCCAGGACCGGTTCATGTCTCCTGAGGACAGCGGCTACCGGGACGTGCAACTCGTACTGCGGACGCGGAACGCCCATCTTGCCGAGTTCCGTCTGCACCTGGCTGCACTCGACGCAGTAGCGGTCTGGGAGCATGCGCTGTATGAGGTGCGCCGCGATGTGGATGCCCTGGCCCGAGCCGAGGGCCGTGCCTTGACGGGGCGCGAGGGAGCGATCGCAGACGGGATCCTCCGGCGTGAGCAACAGTTGTTCTGGCAGGCATTGCAGTCGACCTACGAGGGGAATGTTTGATGACCCAAATGCCAGGTCTGGTGCTGCCGTCCTACTACCTCTATTACCAGTCGCCGGTGAAGATCGTGAAAACGCCCGACGGTGGCGCCAGGGTATGGCGGGTTTCCATCGACACCGGCGGCTGGCAGGAGAAGAATGACCTGTTCAGCGAGATTGTCTTTGACGTCGGCGGCGATATCTTTCGCCGTACCGCTGAGGATTTCGTGCAGGAGGTCGAGGCATTCAGGGCGCACTACCTCAAGGGTGACGGACCCATCTTCGCGCTCTACGATGCCGTGCGGGCAATCGAGGATCTCGCAGACGCCGAGGCTCGTCATGAGACTCCACGTGAACAGGCCATCATCCATGGCATTCGGCAGCGGACGTTCGTCATGTTCGAGGAGCAGCTCCGGGCGGCCGGTGATCCTGGCGCGGACCCCGAGATAGCGAGGGCGAAATAGGCATCCATGTTCCGCGGATCGACGGACAGGCGACCGCTGAGCCCTTCTTCACTCAGGCCCGAGAGTTGGCCACCGCAGCGGGGGATGATCTGACGCTGTCGTACGTGCTGGGCACCTCTGCTTCGGAGAGCAGGCCGCCGGTCGCGTTGACGCCGCGGGAGTTGCTGACCGAGTCGACCCGGCTGCGCCGGGATCTCGATTTCACCCCGGGAGTCGCGGCCAATTGATGGGTCTGGCGGCCCTGGCGGTGGACGACGGTGATCGGGAAGCTGCCCGTGCGTTGCGGGTTCGGCGATGTCGGGGCATCCGAGGCGGTGGGACAGCCCGATTCAATGAAGTCGAGTGAAGCCCTGTACGGGCAGGTGGACCGGGTCGCTTTGGATCGTCTGCGCGCAGCGCTGGGCCCGAGTGAGGTCGGGCGACTCGGCGGCGACTGGGACGAGGTGTTCGGCGTAGCCAACCGGGTAATCGCAGGGGTGCCGGCTGCTCTTGGACCACCGGTGTGGATAGTGGGTCTTCGATCCGGGCCTGATCATTCGCTTTGAACGACTAGACGAGTAAGTCCTCACTCAAGACGGGGCTGCGGCGCAGCGAAGGGCTCGCCATTCGTTGTGGCTGGCCCACCAAGTGATGTGCTGCTGAGCGGTATACCGCAGAGGTATGAATATGACTCAGAGGTATACCGCTCACTACCGCATCCGCCCCGACGGAGGTGACCAACAGTCACCGCCCGCGGCCGGCTGCGTCCCCAGCCCGAGCCCGGCCAAGGTGTCCCTGGGCAGCACAGTTAGGACTTACTCGACTAGGAGATCAATGAGGATTGACGCTGCGCAGGAGTTGCCGATCGAGTCGAATAGCATCGACGTATGGCGAGTTCCGACACGCAGAGCGGCAGGTCCAACCTCTGGGCATGGCCGGTTGGCATCCTGATCGGCCTGGCGATCGGCGTCCCCTCGTTCGGGTCGACCGGCGGCGTGGCCTTCGGTGTGGCCCTTGGCATCGCCTTCGCGATCGCCTTCGGCGCGACGAAGGGGCGAACCGACGGCGAGCCTGCGAAGGGTGGCCGGGACGGTGGTGCCGCCGGGGACGGTGCCGACGGCCCCGAGCAAGGGTGACCGACTCGGGTTCGCCGATGTCGGGGCATCCGAGGCCGTGCGACAGCCCGACTGCACTGGAGCCGAGTGGATCATGGGGGGCGGCGGCGATGCCGGGTGGCACGGTGGGGCCGGGCAGTGTTGGCGAGGCGGTGGCCGTCCAGGAGGAGTTGCGACCGTTTGTCGACCTGGTCGGGCCGGGGCCGAGCGCGCCGGAGACGGTGGCCGGCCTGGACGTCGCGTACTCCCAGGGCGGTGACCTGCTGGCGGCGGCCGTGACGGTGCTGGATGCCCGGACGTTGGTCGTGGTGGATTCGGCGGTCGCTGTGGGGCGGCCGGCGTTCGGCTACGTGCCGGGGCTGTTCGCCTTCCGTGAGTTGCCCGCGCTGCTCAGCGCGTTGGACCGCCTGGCCACGGTCCCGGATCTGCTGGTGTGCGACGGGCACGGGCTGGCGCATCCGCGCCGGTTCGGGCTCGCCTGCCACCTCGGGGTGGTCACCGGGTTGCCCGCGATCGGGGTGGGCAAGACACCGCTGGTCGGGACGTGGGATCCGCCAGTCGCCGAGCGGGGTGCCTGGTCGCCGCTGCGCGACGGCGGTGACGTCGTCGGTCGGGTGCTCCGTACCCAGGACGGCGTGAAGCCGGTCTTCGTCAGCGTCGGGCATCGGATGAGCCTGGAGAACGCGACAGCGCAGGTGCTCGCGCTGGCCCCGCGGTTCCGACTGCCGGAGAGCACCCGCACCGCCGACCGACTCTGCCGCGACGCCCTCGCCGACGCGCAGCAGGCCGACCGGTCGACCGATCCGGCCGACTGATTGGCTGGCTAGTCTGACTAACCGCAGGTCGACAGGCCGGGGTCGTAAACCGTAACGAGGCACACATCCGGGCCGCTCTATGACCGGCGGGGTGGATGGGGCGGTAGTAGCCTGACCCGCGGACCCCACCCGGGGAGAACGGCGAGGTGATCATGACGGTGCGTCGACGCGCGGCACGGCTCGCGGCGGTCTGCGGTCTGGTGGGCGGCCTGGTGATGCTCGGCGCGTCGCCAGCGCTGGCCGACGACGACTCGGTCCGGGTGGGTGCGGCCAGCAGCTTCGCCGCTGGCGGTTCCGCGCAGGGGGTGAACGTGGCGGTGCGCAAGCGCACCGACGGCTGCGTCCTGCTGCGTACCGCGCTGTTTCTCAACCTCGAGGAGCTCCAGCCGCACCAGTTGAAGGTCGAGGTCAACGCGGGCGGGCGCTGGTTCCCGGTGGCCGTCACCGGCGGTGGCGGCGCCGTGGGGACCGCGCAGACGTCGCCGTCGAAGCCAACCCTCTGCAAGGGCAAGAGCATCACGGTGCGGTACCGGGTGACCTTCGGTGCTGGTGCCCCGGGTGGCCGGCTCGCCGTGACCGGCACGGGTGTCACCGCGGCCGGTCAGGAGGTCGGCCGGGGCAGCGACACGTCGAGGGTGACCGGCGCGCGGGTCACCCCGTCGCCGACGCCGTCGAAGACGGCGACGCCCACCCCGAGCCCGACCGACGTCGCGAGTGTCGACGACGCGGTGACTCCGGCGGCGCTGGGCGGCGTGTCCGGTGCGCCGGACACCTCGGCGGTCGCCGCGGACTCGTCCGGCGGCACATCGCCGGTGATGATCTTCGGCATCGTCATGGTGGCGATCGGGTTGCTGCTCATCGTGCTGCTGTTCCGTCGCTCGCGCCAGGATCGCCGGCCGTCCGACGAGCCGGCCGGCACGCTGCCGGGCAACCCCGGCGGCACCACCTACCGGGCTGGCGGTGGGTCGCCGGCCGCGCCCGGTCGCCCTGGCCAGGTGTACGGCCAGCAGCCGCCGGTCGCCGGTCCGGGTGCCGTGCCGTCCCCACGCCCGGCCGCCGGCGGCGTCTACGGCGCCCGACCCGCCGCCGGTTCGCCCCCGGAGGCGACGCAGCCGATGCCGGGAGCGCCCGAAACCCGACCGCTGCCCGGGGATCCGCCCCCCGACGACGGCGGTCGCACCGTGATCATGCCCCGGCTCCCCGGCTGAGCGGGGCTCGACCCGGACCCTCCGTTACGCTCAGGCTCGGTGTCTAACCTGCGGCCAAGGAGTGGAACACGTGTCTGATCTGTCCCAGATTGTGAAGGCGTACGACGTCCGAGGGACGGTGCCGGACCAGTGGGACGAACGGGTCGCCGAGGCGCTGGGAGCCGCGTTCACCCAGCTGCTCAACTCCACCGACGAGCCGGGCGACGCGGTGGTCGTCGGGTACGACATGCGAGCCACCTCGCCCGGACTGGCCGCCGCGTTCGCCGCCGGCGTACGGGCCGAGGGCCGCTCGGTGATCGAGATCGGGCTCGCCTCCACCGACCTGCTCTACTTCGCCTCCGGCTCGCTCGACCTGCCCGGTGCGATGTTCACCGCCAGCCACAACCCTGCCCAGTACAACGGCATCAAGATGTGCCGCTCCGGCGCTCGCCCGATCGGCCAGGAGAGCGGTCTGGCGGAGATCCGGGAGCGGGCCCAGGCGCTGCTGGACTCGGGCGACGCACGCCCAGCCGGTACGCCGACCCGGCCGGCCGAGCGGCGCGACCTGCTTCCCGACTACGCCGGCTACCTGCGCAAGCTCGTCGACCTCGCGGGCATCCGGCCGTTGAAGGTCGTCGTCGACGCCGGCAACGGGATGGGTGGCTTCACCGTCCCCACCGTGCTGGGCGACGCCGCCCTGTCGCCGCTGCCGTTGGAGATCGTGCCGCTCTACTTCGAGTTGGACGGCAGCTTCCCCAATCACGAGGCCAACCCACTGGATCCGGCGAACCTGGTCGACCTCCAGCGCGCGGTGGTGGAGCACGGGGCCGACATCGGGCTGGCCTTCGACGGCGACGCCGACCGGTGCTTCGTGGTGGACGAGCGTGGCGAGCCGGTCTCGCCGTCGGCGATCACCGCCCTCGTCGCCGCGCGAGAGCTGGCCAAGCACCCCGGTTCCACGGTGATCCACGGCCTGATCACCTCCAGCGCGGTCGCGGAGATCATCCGTGAGCACGGTGGGAAGCCGGTCGTCGCCCGGGTCGGGCACTCCTTCATCAAGGCGGAGATGGCCCGGACCAATGCCGTCTTCGGCGGCGAGCACTCCGCGCACTACTACTTCCGGGACTTCTGGTTCGCCGACACCGGGATGCTCGCGGCGATGCACACCCTGGCCGCGCTGGGCGAGCAGTCGCTACCGCTGTCCGTGCTGGCCGGCGAGTACGAGCGCTACATCGCCTCCGGTGAGATCAACTCGACGGTGGCCGACCAGGCGGCGGCGGTGGCCGAGGTGCGGGCCGCGTACCCCGACGCGGTGGCCGACGAGATGGACGGGCTCACCCTGCGGTTCCCCGACGGCGCCTGGTTCAACCTGCGCGCCTCCAACACCGAGCCGCTGCTGCGGCTCAACGTCGAGGCGCCTACCCGCGAGCGGATGGTCTCGCTCCGGGACGACGTGCTCGACCGCGTTCGCCGATAAGATCGCCTGCGCCGGTCGGCACCGCCGCCGGTGAAGCCGCACACGTGGAAGGAGCCGTGCCATGGCCCTGGATCCGCAGTTGCTCGAGATTCTCGCCTGTCCGGACACGCACCACGCCCCGCTCACCTACGATGCCGAGGCGCAGACGTTGACCTGCACGGAGTGTGGCCGGATCTTCGAGGTCCGCGACGATGTGCCGGTGCTGCTGCTCGACGAGGCGCGCGGTGGCCCGGGGCAGTCCTCATGATCGACGGTACGGCCGGGGTCAGCGGTCGTCGCGACGCCGACGAGGCCCTGCTCGACAACCCGGAGGCGCTGGCCGAGCACGACCCGGGCGGCATGCTCCGGCACACGGCGTCGGCCGGTGCGCAGGTTCGCGAGAGCGCGGCCCTGGCCGCCGAGGCGAACCTGGCGGTCCTCGCCGACGACGGGCGTCCCCGAGCGGTCGTGATCGCCGGCATCGGCACCGCGGGGCGTACCGGGGATGTGCTGGCCACGGTCGCCGGGCCGCGCTGCCCGGTCCCGATCATCGGGCACCGCAGCACGGGCGTACCCGGTTGGGTGGGCGCGGCGGACGTGGTGATCGCGGTGAGCGCGTCCGGTCGTAGCCCGGAGGCACTCGGTGCCGCCGAGGCGGCCCACCGGCGCGGCGCCCGGCTGGTCGCCGTTGGTGCCCCCGACTCGCAGTTGCAGTCGATCGCCGAGCAGGCCCGGGCGCCGTTCATTCCGGTGCCCCGGCGTGCCCCGGCCCGAGCCAGCCTCTGGGCGCTCACCGTGCCGGTCCTGCTCGCGGCCCGTTCGCTCGGGCTCGTGAAGGTCAACGAGGCGGATCTGGCGGAGACCGCGGCCCGGCTCGACGCCGACGCGGACCGCTGCCGCTCCGCGGCGGAGTCCTTCGTCAACCCGGCGAAGTCACTGGCCCTGGGCCTGGCCGGCTCGATCCCGATCGTCTGGGGCTCGTCTCCGCTGGCCACCGTGGCCGCCCGCCGGTTCGGCGACACCCTGTCGGCCAACTCCCGCTACCCGGTGGTCACCGGAGCGCTCGGTGAGGCCGGCCGGGGCCGGGTCGGGCTGCTCGACGGCGTCTTCGGTGGCCTGGCCGAGGGCGAGCGGGACCTCTTCGCCGATCCGGCGGAGGACGACGGCGAAGGCACCCGGCTGCGGCTCGTGCTGCTGCGCGACGGCGGGCTCAACGCCGAGGACGACACCGATGAGCCCCTCGCTGTCGAGGAGCGCCGCGCGGACGCGGTGCAGACCCTCGCCGAGCGTCGTGGCGTGCGGTGTGACGTGGTGACCGCCGAGGGTGGCTCCGCGCTGGAGCGGTTGGCCTCGCTGATCGCGGTCCCGGATTTCGCCTCGATCTACCTTGCCCTGGCCCATGGGCTGGACCCGATGGCCGTTCCGGCCATCACCGAGATGAAGGAGCTGTCGAACCAGTGAACGACCGTAGGGGGTGGCGCGGCATGCGCGGACCGAGCAGCTTCGTTCGGCGCAACGAGCGAACCGGTTGGCTCCGCAGCGTGGCGTCCCACGCCGCGACGACGCGCAGCGGAGTGGTGGCGTGAGCGCGAACGGTGGGACGAAGGCGATTGTCGCCGCCCTGCTGGCCAACGTCGGCATCGCCATCACGAAGTTCGTCGCCTTCCTGCTGACCGGGTCGTCGTCGATGCTGGCGGAGGCGATCCACTCGGTCGCCGACTCCGGCAACCAGGGTCTGCTGCTGCTCGGCGGCAAGCGGGCGAAGCGGGCGGCCACCCCGGAACACCCGTTCGGGTACGGCCGGGAGCGCTACATCTACGCGTTCATCGTGTCGATCGTGCTGTTCAGTATCGGTGGCCTGTTCGCCCTGTACGAGGCGTACCACAAGTGGTCCGACCCCCATGGGATCACCGAGTGGCAGTGGGTGCCGATCGTCGTGTTGCTGGCGGCGATCGTCATGGAGTCGTTCTCCTTCCGGACCGCCATCAAGGAGTCCAACCACATCCGCGGCAACCAGTCCTGGGTGCGCTTCATCCGCCGGGCCAAGGCGCCCGAGCTGCCGGTGGTGCTGCTGGAGGACTTCGGCGCGCTTGTCGGTCTGGTGTTCGCGCTGTTCGGCGTCACCATGACGCTGATGACCGGCGACGGCGAGTGGGACGCCGCCGGCACCGCCATGATCGGTGTGTTGCTGGTGGTCATCGCGATCGTGCTGGCCATCGAGACGAAGAGCCTGCTGCTCGGTGAGGGCGCCGAGGCGTCCGACCTGGCCGTCATCGAGCGGGCCGTCACCGGCGGCCCCGAGGTGGAGCGGATCATCCACATGAAGACGCTCTACCTGGGGCCGGAAGAGCTGATGGTGGCCGCGAAGATCGCCGTGCCGGCGTGGGAGAGCGCTCACGACCTGGCGCGCGGCATCAACGCCGTGGAGGCGCGGATCCGCGCCGCGGTGCCGGTCGCCCGGGTGATCTACCTGGAGCCGGACGTCTACAGCGTCGCCGCCGCCGAGGCTGGCACCGGCGCGGCGGCCGACACCGCCGTGCCGCAGGACGCGTCGGGCGAGGCTGCCGGGCGGCCCGGGGGCTGACCTGTGGAGCCACTCTACGGACCGATCCGCGACTACGCCTGGGGCTCCCGCTCAGCCCTCGCCCTCCTACAGGGCCGGGTGGCGCCCAGCGCGGGCCCGGAGGCGGAGCTGTGGTTGGGTGCCCACCCGGGCGCTCCGGCCAGCGTCGACCGTGCCGGCCAGCGGGTGAGCCTCTGCGACCTGGTGCGGGACGAGCCGGGGCAGTGGCTCGGCCAGCGGGTGTCCGAGCGGTTCGGCAGCCGGCTGCCGTTCCTGCTCAAGGTGCTCGCGGCCGACGCTCCGCTGAGCCTGCAGGCACACCCGGACGCGGAACAGGCGCGGGCGGGCTACGCGGCGGAGGCGGGGCTTCCCGAGGGGCGGCGCAACTATTCCGACCCGAACCACAAACCGGAGTTGCTTGTCGCGCTCACCCCGTTCGAGGCACTGTGCGGTTTCCGGGATCCGGCGGAGTCGGCCGAGGCGGTCGCCGCGTTCGGCGTACCGGAGTTGACGCCGGTGGTCGCCGCGTTGCGGGCCGGGCCGGCAGGGCTGCGTACGGCGGTGCGGACGCTGCTCGGCTGGCCGGTCGCCGAGCGCGACGGGTTGCTGGGTTCCGTTCTGGCGGCCTCGGTCGACGGCCCGGACGCGGAGTTGGCCCGCCGGCTGGCCGAGGCGTACCCGGCGGATCCGGGCGTGCTTGTGGCGTTGCTGCTGCACCACGTGCGGCTGGTGCCGGGGGAGGGGATCTGGATGCCCGCCGGCAACCTGCACGCCTACCTGAGCGGCTGCGGTGTGGAGATCATGGCGGCCAGCGACAACGTGCTGCGGGGTGGGCTGACCCCGAAACGGGTGGACGTCGACGAGTTGCTGCGGGTGCTTCGCTTCGAGGTGCTCGACGAGCCGGTGCGGGCCGCGCTGCCGGTCGGGCCGGGCGTGGACTGGTGGCCCGTGCCGGTGGACGACTTCGCGCTGCACCGGGTGCGGGTGGGCGCGGCGGTGCCCTCGGTCGTGCTGCGGTTGCCCGGTCCCCGGGTGGTGCTCTGCGCCGGTGGCGCGGTCACCGTGGACGACGGCGCCGGTGCGGTGACGCTGGCGTCCGGCGAGGCGGCGATCGGCACCGCTGCCGGCGAGCCGCTGCGGATCAGCGGCGACGGCGAGGCGTACGTGGCGACCTCCGGATTGCGGTGACCCGTCAGCGCCAGCGACGACACAAGTCCGACTTTTCCGGAATAGCTTGACGGCAAGTTGTCCGAGTGTGACTCTATGAGTACGCAGCGTTATCGCGACGACGGTCCGAGAACGTGCGGGGAACCAAACCGGGGGGATGCACGGGGCGGGCGGTACGTGGGCGGGAAAGTCCGTTCATCACCGACCGCCCCGTGCGCTGTCTGCGGACCGTCCCCGACACCAGTCGACGGCGCGCGTAAGGTGGAAGGTCGGCGCAGACATCGTTCGACAGGAGCTTTCATGACCAGCACCCTCCCGGCGTCCCCCAGCGGTACGCCGTCCGAGGCCCGGCCAAGCACCCTCGCCGAAGGCGACTTCAAGGTGGCGGATCTGTCGCTCGCCGAGTTCGGGCGTAAGGAGATCCAGCTCGCCGAGCACGAGATGCCCGGCCTGATGGCGATTCGCCGCGAGTTCGCCGAGGCGCAGCCGCTGGCCGGTGCGCGGATCACCGGCTCGCTGCACATGACCATCCAGACCGCCGTCCTGATCGAGACGCTGGTCGCCCTCGGCGCACAGGTGCGCTGGGCGTCCTGCAACATCTTCTCCACCCAGGACCACGCCGCCGCGGCGACCGTCGTCGGCCCGAACGGCACCGCCGAGGCCCCCGCCGGCGTCCCGGTGTACGCGTGGAAGGGCGAGACCCTCCCGGAATACTGGTGGTGCACCGAGCAGGTGCTCGCCTGGCCGGACGGGCAGGGCCCCAACATGATCCTCGACGACGGTGGCGACGCCACCCTGCTCGTACACAGGGGTGCCGAGTTCGAGAAGGTCGGGGCGGTGCCGCCGGTCGAGTCCGCCGACTCCGAGGAGTACGCGGTCATCCTCGAGGTGCTACACCGCTCGCTCGCCGAGGACGGCCAGCGTTGGACCCGGATCTCCGCCGGCATCAAGGGCGTGACCGAGGAGACCACCACCGGCGTGCACCGGCTCTACGAGATGCACCGTGCGGGCACCCTGCTCTTCCCGGCCATCAACGTCAACGACTCGGTGACCAAGAGCAAGTTCGACAACAAGTACGGTTGCCGGCACTCGCTGATCGACGGCATCAACCGCGCCACCGACGTGCTGATCGGCGGCAAGATGGCAGTGGTGATGGGCTACGGCGACGTGGGCAAGGGGTGCGCCGAGTCGCTGCGCGGCCAGGGCGCCCGGGTCGTGGTGACCGAGGTGGACCCGATCTGCGCGTTGCAGGCGGCGATGGACGGCTACCAGGTCGCCACCCTGGACGACGTTGTCGAGCAGGCGGACATCTTCATCACCGCCACCGGTTGCTTCGACGTCATCACCAACGAGCACATGGCCCGGATGAAGCACCAGGCCATCGTCGGCAACATCGGCCACTTCGACAACGAGATCGACATGGCCGGTCTGGCCAAGCGTTCCGACGTCGAGCGGGTCAACATCAAGCCGCAGGTCGACCTGTGGCGCTTCGCCGACGGGCACGCCATCATCGTGCTGTCCGAGGGTCGCCTGCTGAACCTGGGCAACGCGACCGGGCACCCGAGCTTCGTGATGTCGAACTCGTTCGCCAACCAGACGATCGCCCAGATCGAGCTGTTCACCAAGACCGAGGAATACCCGATCGGCGTCTACGTGCTGCCCAAGCACCTGGACGAGAAGGTGGCCCGGCTGCACCTGGGCGCGCTCGGCGCCAAGCTGAGCACGCTGACCAAGGAGCAGGCCGCGTACCTGGGTGTCTCCACCGAGGGTCCGTTCAAGCCGGATCACTACCGCTACTGATCGACGCTCTTCACCGACCGGGTCGGCTGTTCGCAGCCGGCCCGGTTCGTCGTTCCCGCCCGGAGCCGGCGGGATCAGCCCGAACGGGAGTCGCGGCGGGTGGGGCGGAACCACGTCCAGACGCACCAGACCAGCCAGCCGAGCGACACGACGGTGGCCAGCGCCCGCAGGCGTAGCGCGCTGAGCAGCAGGACCAGGGCCAGCACCGCCAGCCACGGCAGGAATCCCTTCACGGCGGGCATCCTTCCAGAGTCGAACGGTGGCGTCCCGTCGCCGGTCGGCCGAGCCTTGGGTGCGGGGTCGAGTGAGCTTGTCGTGAACAACTTGACGAGGCTCCTGAGCAGGGAGCAAGGTATGCCTGCCCTAAGTTAGTTGAGGCGTACCTAATGAACTCGGAGTCCGGATGTTCGCCACCTACCTGATCGGCCTGCGGGAGGGCTTGGAAGCCACCCTGGTGGTCAGCATCCTGGTCGCCTTCCTGGTGAAGTCGCAGCGCCAGGACCGGCTGCCGCAGGTCTGGGCGGGCGTCGGCCTGGCCGTGGTGCTGTCGGTGCTCTTCGGCTGGCTGATCGAGTACACGTCGACCTCGCTGTTCTCCCGCTACGAGGACCGGGAGTTGTTCGAGGCGATCACCTCGGTCGCCGCCGTGGTCTTCGTCACCTGGATGATCTTCTGGATGCGTCGGGCGGCCCGGACCATCGCCGGCGAGCTTCGGGGGAAGTTGACCGAGGCGCTTGCCGTCGGCTCGTTCGCGGTCGCCGGTATGGCCTTTCTCGCGGTGATCCGGGAGGGCCTGGAAACCGCGCTGATCTTCTACTCGGCCGCCCAGGGTGCGGCGGGCGACAGCGGGCCACTGCTCGCGTTGATCGGTGGCATCGTCACCGCCGTGGCGCTCGGTGCGCTGCTCTACGCCAGCGCCCTGCGGATCAACCTCAGCAAGTTCTTCACCTGGACCGGCGCGCTGCTGATCCTGGTCGCCGCCGGCATCCTCAAGTACGGCGTCCACGACTTCCAGGAGGCCGGTGTCCTGCCCGGCCTGAACGACCTGGCCTTCGACATCACCGGCGCGCTCGACCCGACCACCTGGTACGCGGCAGTGCTCGCCGGCATGTTCAACGTGACGCCAGCGCCCTCCGTGCTGGAAACGATCGCCTGGATCGGGTACGCGGTGCCGGTCCTTCTGCTCTTCCTGCGGCCGGCCCGCCGCAAGCCGGCACCCGCCGCGAAAACCACAGTCACCGAGCGCGGAGCCGACACCGGCACCGAGGCCGAGGCCGAGGCGGCAGCCACGCCGCAGCGTGCCTGACCCCACGAGGAGAGACAGCTCAGATGCGTACCACCCGATTTTTCGCGCTGGCCGCCGCCGGCGTGCTGGCGACGGCCGGTGTGACCGCCTGCTCCGGTGCCGACAAGGACGACCCGGCCGCGGCCGGCGGCCCGATCGCGGTCAAGGCGACGGACACCGCCTGCGAGGTCGGCACCACGGACCTGGGTGCCGGCACCGCCACCTTCAAGATCACCAATTCCGGTGCGAAGGTGACCGAGTTCTACGTGTACGCCGACGGCGACCGCGTCATGGGCGAGGTGGAGAACATCGCCCCGGGACTGAGCCGTGAGCTGCACGTGGAGTTGCCGGCCGGCACCTACCAGACGGCCTGCAAGCCCGGGATGAGCGGCAAGGGCATCCGGGGCGCGCTCAAGGTCAGCGGGTCGGCGCAGCCGCTCACCGCCGACGCCGCACTGGCCGGCGCGGCCGAGAACTACCAGCGCTACGTCAAGAGCCAGACCGACGCGCTGCTGGACAAGACCGAGGAGTTCGTCACCGCGGTCAAGGCCGGCGACGTGGCGAAGTCCAAGACGCTCTACCCGGTCGCCCGCACCTACTGGGAGCGCATCGAGCCGGTGGCCGAGATCTTCGGCGACCTCGACCCCAAGATCGATGGCCGCGAGGAGGTCATCGAGGAGGGGATGGAGTTCACCGGCTTCCACCGGATCGAGAAGGACCTCTGGCAGTCGGGCGACATCAGCAAGGACGGCCCGATCGCCGACCGCCTGCTGGTGGACGTCAAGGAGATCGTGGCCAAGGCCAACGCCGAGAAGCTCTCCCCGCTCCAGCTCGCCAACGGTGCCAAGGAACTGCTCGACGAGGTGGCCAGCGGCAAGATCACCGGCGAGGAGGACCGCTACTCGCACACCGACCTGTGGGACTTCGCCGCCAACCTCGAAGGTTCCAAGGCCGCCGTGTCCGCTCTGCGCCCCGCGCTGCAACAGCGCTCGCCGGAGCTGGTCACGCAGTTGGACACGGAGTTCGCCAACGTCGAGGCGTTGCTCGGCAAGCACCGCGACGGCGACGGGTGGAAGCTGCACACCGCGCTGAGCAAGGCCGAGCTCAAGGATCTCTCCGACGGGATCAACGCGCTCGCCGAGCCGATCAGCAAGGTCGCCGCAGCCGTCGCGAAGTGACCGGACGTCAGGGGGAGTGATGAGCGGGAGCAGGTTGACCCGGCGGCGGGCGATCACGCTCGCCGGCGCCGGGGTGGCCGGGGTCGCCGGCATGTCGGTCGGTGCCACGGCGTTGGTCAACGGCTCCCGTGGCCCGGCCGCGGCGAGCGACCACCCGGCCGGGGCGGTGCCGTTCCACGGTGAGCACCAGGCCGGCATCGTCACCCCGGCGCAGGACCGGCTGCACTTCGTCGCCTTCGACGTGATCACCAAGGACCGGGCCCGGCTGGTCGAGCTGCTCGAGGAGTGGTCAGCTGCCGCCGCCCGGATGACCGCGGGACGGGACGCCGGGATCCTCGGCGCGGTGGGCGGAATGCCGGAGGCCCCACCGGACGACACCGGCGAGGCGCTCGGCCTGCCCCCGTCGCAGCTCACCCTGACGATCGGCTTCGGGCCGACGTTGTTCCGCGACGCCGACGGCCGGGACCGCTTCGGCATCGCCGACCGGCGGCCCGCCGCCCTGGCCGAGCTGCCGAAGTTTCCCGGCGACGCCCTGCAACCGCAGCTCTCCGGTGGTGACCTCTGCGTGCAGGCGTGCGCCAACGATCCGCAGGTCGCGGTGCACGCGATCCGCAACCTGGCCCGGCTCGGCATGGGCGTGGTGAGCGTCCGCTGGTCGCAGCTCGGCTTCGGGCGTACCTCGTCGACCTCCCGTGACCAGGCCACCGCCCGCAACCTGTTCGGGTTCAAGGACGGCACGGCCAACCTCAAGGCCGAGGACACCGAGTTGCTGCGCGACCAGTTGTGGGTGCAGCCGGGTGACGGGCCGGACTGGATGACGGGCGGCTCGTACCTGGTCACCCGCAAGATCCGGATGCTGGTGGAGACCTGGGACCGGACCTCCCTGGCCGAGCAGGAGGAGATCGTCGGCCGGACCAAGGGCAGCGGCGCCCCCCTCGGTCGGACCGAGGAGTTCGACGAGCCGGACTTCGCCGCGCGCGGCGCGGACGGCAAGCCGGTGATCGCCGAGCACGCGCACGTGACGCTGGCCCACCCGAGCCGGAACAACGGCGCCCAACTGCTGCGCCGGGGCTACAACTTCGTCGACGGCTCGGACGGCCTCGGCCGGCTCGACGCGGGCCTCTTCTTCATCGCCTACCAGCGCGATCCGCGCCGCCAGTTCGTGCCGATCCAGACCCAGTTGGCGCGGCACGACGTGATGAACGAATACCTGCGGCACGTCTCCAGCGGCGTGTTCGCCTGCCCTCCCGGGGTACGCGACGGCGGGGACCACTGGGGGCGCGCGCTCTTCGGCTGATCCGGGTCCGGTTGGCGACAGCGGGACCGGCCCAGGCTGCGGTGGCGCGTGGCGGCGTCGAAGGGGGATCATGGTGACAGCCTGGGCCGGAGGCTCCTCCGTGCGCCAGACACCGCAGCACGTGGCGCCGCCGCCGCGGGTTGCGATGAGCGCTTCTTCGGCGGCACCCTGCGTTACCGGCGGACGCCGGTCCCACCGAACTGAATGAGGATGCAATATTAATCCCATGAGAGCCCGCGTACTGGTGGTCGACGACGACCCCGCGCTCGCCGAGATGCTCGGCATCGTGCTGCGCAGCGAGGGCTTCCAGCCCTCGTTTGTGGCGGACGGCGAGCGGGCGTTGGCCGCCTTTCGTGACAGCCGTCCCGATATCGTGCTGCTCGACCTGATGCTGCCTGGTATGAGCGGTATCGACGTCGCCCGGTCGATCCGGGCGGAGTCCGGCGTGCCGATCGTCATGCTGACCGCCAAGAGCGACACCGTGGACGTCGTGCTCGGCCTCGAGTCGGGCGCCGACGACTACGTGGTCAAGCCGTTCAAGCCCAAGGAGCTGGTCGCCCGGATGCGGGCCCGCCTGCGCCGGGGCGAGGACGTGGCCCCCGAGATGCTGACCATCGGGCCACCCGACAACCAGATCACCATCGACGTGCCCGCGCACACCGTCAGCCGCAACGACGAGGAGGTGAAGCTGACTCCGCTGGAGTTCGACCTGCTTGTCGCGCTCGCCCGCAAGCCGCGTCAGGTCTTCACCCGCGAGGTGCTGCTGGAGCAGGTCTGGGGCTACCGGCACGCGGCCGACACCCGCCTGGTCAACGTGCACGTCCAGCGGTTGCGCGCCAAGATCGAGCCGGACCCGGAGCGACCGGAAATCATCCTCACCGTGCGGGGCGTGGGATACAAGGCGGGGACCGGATAGCCTGGTCGCACTGTGTCGACCTCGCCGCCCCCGCACTCCCCGAGCACGTCTGCCCGCCGGCCCGGCGCCGGTGGGGAGATCTGGCGCGCGGTGAGCGGCTGGGTCGCCCGTGTGGTGGCCCGGGTGCACCAGACCTGGCGCCGCTCACTACAGGTCCGGGTCGTGACCATCACGCTTGTCGCGTCCAGCCTGTTGGTCGGCGGGTTCGCGTTCCTGATCGCCGACAAGATCACCACCATCCTGCTCGACAACGCCCGCAGCGACGTCCGACAGCGGGTGATCAGCGGCGCCAGCTACGCGGCCAAGCAGGTCTCCCTCTACGGTCAGCCGCAGGAGGCGCAGCTCCAGGAGACCATCGACGGCACTGTCAACTACCTGGCCGGCGGTGACCCCCAGCAGACCAGCGGGGTGGTGGTGGCGATCACGGCCGACGGCTACCAGAACGACATCCAGACCCGGACCGCGCCATCGGCGAACGTCCAGTCGCTGATCAGCCCGGAGCTGCGGGCCACGATCGCCGACGGCAAGGTGGCCAGCCAGATCCGCACCGGGCGGCTCACCGGCGAGTCCACGAAATACCTGGTCTACGGCTCGCCGGTGCCCACCCGCTTCGGCCAGATCGAGCTCTACTACCTGGTGCCGTTGACCCGGCAGGACGTCACCGCCGCCGACGCCCGAGCCACCGTCGTGGCCACCGGGGTCGCCCTGGTGATCCTGCTCGGGCTGCTCGCGGCGCTTGTCACCCGGTTGGTCGTCAACCCGGTCCGGGTCGCCGCACGGACCGCCCAGCGACTCTCCGCCGGCCTGCTCGACCAGCGGATGGTGGTCAACGGCGAGGACGACCTCGCCCTGCTCGCCGCCTCCTTCAACCAGATGGCCACCAACCTGCAACGGCAGATCCTGCGCCTGGAGGAGATGTCCCGACTGCAGCGCCGGTTCACCTCCGACGTCTCGCACGAGCTGCGTACCCCGCTGACCACGGTGCGGATGGCCGCTGACCTGATCTTCGCCGAGCGCGACGAGTTCGACCCGGCGGTGGCCCGCAGCGCCGAGCTGCTCCAGGCCGAACTGGACCGCTTCGAGGAGTTGCTCACCGACCTGCTGGAGATCAGCCGCTTCGACGCGGGCTTCGCCATGCTGGACTCCGAGCCGACCGACCTGGTGCCGGTGGTGCACCGGGTGGTCGACCGGCTGGCCGGCCTGGCCGAGCGGGTGGGCGTACCCATCGAACTCGACCTGCCGGGCACGCCGGTGATCGCCGAGGTCGACCCGCGCCGGGTCGAACGGGTGTTGCGCAACCTGGTCGGCAACGCCGTCGAACACGGCGAGGCCCGGCCGGTGCTGATCACCCTCGGGGTGGACGAGACAGCCGTGGCGATCACCGTCCGCGACCGTGGTGTGGGGCTCAAGGTGGGCGAGGAGAAGTTGGTGTTCAACCGGTTCTGGCGGGCGGACCCGTCCCGGGCTCGGCAGACCGGGGGCACCGGGCTCGGCCTGTCGATCAGCCTGGAGGACGCCCGGCTGCACGGCGGCTGGCTTGAGGCGTGGGGTGCTCCCGGCCAGGGCGCGCAGTTCCGGCTCACGCTGCCGGCCCGTGCCGGTGACCGGCTGACCACCTCGCCGCTGCGACTGGTGCCGGCCGACGCCGCGCTGCCGTTCGGCGGCCCCCGCGACGGTGGTCCGCTGGCCATCGGGCCCGGCACCGGCGGGGCACTGGCGATCGACCCGGCGCCGACCGGGGACGGACAGCGGGCGGAGGTGCGCTCATGAGACGGCCGACTCTGGTCGCGGCGCTCGGCGTGGTGGTGCTGCTGGGCGGTGGCTGCGGCATCCCGGCGGCGTCCGACGTGCGGGTGGACGGCAAGGGCGGGGCCGCGACGGAGGCCGGCGTGGTCAACGGTCCCGCTAATGAGCCGCCGACGCGTCCGGCCAGCGGCAGCGTCAACGAGGCGTTCGTCCGCAACTTCCTGTCCGCCGCCGCCGGCGAGCCGGATCGGGCGTACGAGCGGGTCAAGGCGTTCATCGCCCCGGAGAACAAGTCCCGCCTACAGGACAAGAAGGGCAGCGAGGTCGCGCTGAACGTGGTCCGGCTGCGGGAGGCGGTCTACACCCTCAACAGCGACTCGACCACCACGGTGAAGATCACCGTGCAGCAGATCGGCGTGCTACGGGCCAACGGCACCCTGGCGCCGCCGGTGGCGACCGAGACAGAGTACGAGTTCGGGATCCGCAGCGCGGCGTTCAACAGCGGCCTCAACGACGAGCGTGCCGGGTTGTACATTGTCGATCCGCCGAACGTGCTGCTGCTCAGCGACGTCGCCCTTCGTCGCTACTACCAGGACGAGTCGATCTACTTCTGGAGTTCGGACCGCACCCGCCTCGTGCCCGACCAGCGCTACCGGCCGCTCGCGGTGCCGGATGAGCGCCGGGTCAACGAGGTGGTGAAGTGGCTGGTCGGCGGCCCCTCCGACTGGTTGCGCCCGGGTGTCGTCGGGCTGCCCGACCGCACCGAGCTGATCAACAACGCCACCGGTGGCAACGGCCGGTGGGAGGTCAACCTGGACATGTCCGGCGACGACCAGACCGGGATCGACCAGTTGATCACACAGATCGCCTGGTCGCTGGGGGACCTGCCCGGTGAGCTGGAGTTGCGGATCCGCAACAACTCGCTGCCCGTGCAGGACCTGAGCGAGCGACGGAACTCCCACCAGCTCTACCCGAACGCCGAGAGCCCGCAGCGGTTCGGCCTGTACGAGGGCGCCATCCATCCGCTCGACTTCGGCAGCGAACTCAGCGGCACCGTGCCGCTGGCACCCGAGGTCAACCGCACCATCGTCTCCGCCGACCTGGCGGTGGCCAAGGAGCAGCGGGTCCTCGCCGCGATGGTCGTCACCGGCAGCAGCGACGACCGGCACCGCCTCGCGGTGGGCACGGGCGCCGCACCGGTCTCCGCCCTCAACCGCAGCACGTCCGAATACTCCTCGATGAGCCGTCCGGTCTGGTTGCGTACTGTCGACGCACGCCCCGGCCGTGGCCTGGTCGTCGCCGACGGGCAGCTGTACCGCTTCGACGAGTCCGCGCGGATGTATCAGGTGCCCCTCAACCTGCCCGCCAACGTCACAGCGGTGGCTGCCGCGCTGGACGGCCAGCGGGTCGCGCTGATCGCCGGCGGCCGGCTCTACGTCGCAGCGGTGAACCCGGACGGCGGCGGCGTCTCCATCGGCCCACCCCGACAGGTGGCCACCTCACTGACCGCCCTCACCGCTGTCGACTGGGGCAGCGAGGACCAACTCGTGGTGGCGGGGTCCGTCGGTCAGCCGGCGATCTACGAGATCAGCGTCGACGGCGCGCTGGAGACGCCGCTGCGAACCGACCTCGGTGCCAAGGTCAACCATCTGACCGCGTACCCGACCAATCGCACCGTACGGGTGCCCAGCGGGGCCTACATGTACGAGGCGAACGGGGTCGCCTACCGCAGCAGCCCCTTCGAACGGATCGAGCCGGGCCGCGTACGGGACATCCCCCCGGTCCCGACCGGTGTCCGCCCGAGCAACCCGTCGGCGCCGTTCTTTCTCTACTGACCGGGTGACGTGGTGACCGGCCTCTGGGCGGACCTCGCCGACCTGGTGTTGCCCGCCAACTGCGCGGGTTGTCGGGAGCGCCGCCCCGGCCTGCGGCACGGGGTCTGCCCGGCCTGCGTGGCGGCGCTGGGCGCGCTACGCCCACTGTCGGTCACTCCGACGCCCGCGCCACCGGGCCTGCCGCCCTGCGTCGCCCTCGGCCCCTACGCCGGCCCGCTGCGCGAGGCCCTGCTGGCGTACAAGGAACACGGCCGGCACGGTCTGGCCCGCCCGCTCGGCGCGCTGCTCGCCGAGGTTGTCGCGGCGGCGGTCGGTGCGGCTCGTCCCGTGGCGCTGGTCCCGGTCCCGGACACGGCGGCGGCGGCCCGGTCCCGGTACGGGGACCACCTGGACCGGTTGGCCCGGCACTGCGCGGCCCGGCTCAACCAGGGCGGCTGGACGGCGCGGGTGCACCGTCCGCTGCGGGCGCTGCCCCGGCCCGACTCGGTCAGCCTGGACAGCGCCGGGCGCGCGGCGGCGGCCGAGGCCGCCTTCCGACCGCGCGCCACGGCGGGTCGGGGTCGTGCCGCCGGCGCGGCGCCGGTCGTGGTGCTGCTTGACGACATCGTCACCACCGGCGTGACCCTGGCCGCCGCGACCAGGGTGCTGAGTGCGACCGGATGGGTGCCGAGTGTCGCCGCGGTGCTCGCGGCGACCCAGAAAAGACACCTCTCGTAACCGACTGTGTTTCCGTTTCACCCATTGGTGTATGAGCTGCGAAAAATCCTGGGCTGTCTCGGCAACTTGGGGTGACTGCCGGGCAAACAGGAGTTAGCGTTTCGCTGTCGGGGGTAGGAGGTCGTTCCACCCACCCTCGGCGGTGAGAGGAGGCGTAGCCGTACCAACCGGTCGACGCCAGCGGGTCCCCCCACGGCGCGCGACCGGGTTGCCGGATCGAAGACCGTCCGAACAAGGGAGGTCACGTGGACATCGTGGTCAAGGGCCGAAACGTCGAAGTGCCGGACCATTACCGGGTACACGTAGCCGAGAAACTCGCAAAGATCGAACGCTACGACCACAAACTGATTCGTGTCGATGTCGAGCTGTTTCACGAGCGCAATCCGCGCCAGGCCGAGCACTGCCAGCGGGTGGAGATCACCTGCGTTTCCCGGGGCCCGGTGATGCGGGCCGAGGCCTGCACGAACGACTTCTACAGCGCGCTCGACGCGGCCATCGCGAAGCTCGACACCCGGCTACGCCGCGCTGCCGACCGCCGCCGCGTACACCGGGGTCGGCAGACACCGATCTCCGTCGCCGAAGCCACCGCGGGCCTGCCGGTCGCGGACCTGGTGGCCCCCGCCCTGAGCGCGCCGGCTGACGGCGCCCGCGCCGGCACCGCCGTCGCGGAGCGGGTCGAGGAGGAGTACGACGACCAGCCGTGGCACATCGCCCGGGAGAAGGTGCACCCGGCGGAGCCGATGACGATCGACGACGCGCTGTTCGAGATGGAACTGGTCGGCCACGACTTCTACCTGTTCCAGGACAAGGAGTCCGGCCGCCCGAGCGTCGTCTACCGCCGCCACGCGTACGACTACGGCATCATCTCCCTCGCCACCTGACCACGAGCCGACCCGCGATCGCGGGGTTGTGGCGGGTGAGCCCAGCACAACCCCGTGATCCACGGCTGGAGTTGGCGACGTCAGCGCTGTTCGCCAGCAAGTAACGCGAAGGTCAGGTCGTCCAGGCGGGCGCCGGCCAACCCGGGCAGCCGGCCGCGCTGCACAGCCTCGCGCCGGAACCCGACCCGCTCCAACACGCGGTGCGACGCGGTGTTGTCCGGCACCGTGCCGGCGGTCAGCCGGGCGATTCCCGCCGGCCCGAACGCCCAGTCCGCAAGCAGTCGGACCGCCCGGGTCGCGTACCCCCGGCCGCGCCAGTCGGGCAGCAACGCGTAGCCGACCGACGCCTCGGCGGCCGCCACGTCGGTGTACGACAGCCCGCAGCTGCCCACCGGCTCCCCGCTGGCCACATCCGTGATCAGCAGTCGGGCGATCGCACCGGTCAGCCAGCCGCTCTCCGCGAGACGGCACCGTCGCCCGATCGCCTCCCGCGTCGGCGGCACGGGCGGCGCCTGGTTCGCCACCACCTCGGGTCGGCTGTGCAGCCGGTACATCAGGTCGGCGTCGTCCGGCGCGAGCCGGCGCAGACTCACCACCTGGTCGGTGAGCACCCCGTCGGGCAGGTCGGGAAGCAGTCGGGCGGCCGGGCCGGGCGGGTCGTCGGCGAGGCGTACCCAGGCCAGCAGGTCGTACCGACCCCCGTCGCGGCCCGAACCGGCCAACCGGCGCGAACCCTCGTAGCGGAAGCCGGCGGCCAGCGCGACCCGCTGGCTCGGGCCGTTCTCCGCGTCGGTGAGCAGCTCCAGTCGAGCCGTCCCGGAGGCGAACGCGTGCTCACCGAGCGCGCGGGTCGCCGCGGTGGCCACGCCTCGTCCGCGGGCCGCCGGCCGCACCCAGTAACCGATCTCGGCCTGCCCCCGTGCGGGCACCGGATTGGACAACCCCACAGTGCCGAGCAGCCGGTCCGTTGCCGGGTCCGCGACGGCGTACGCCGCGCCGCCGCCGGTCCAGGCCGCCGGGGCGCCCGCGTCGATCCACCAGCGGGCGTCGGCCTCGGTGTACGGCGCTGGCAGGCCCGTCATGAACCGTTGGCTGACCGGGTCGGCCAAGCCGTCGACAACGTCAGCGGTGTCCTCGGTGCGGAACGGCCGTAGGCGCACCCCGTGCGCCTCGATGACCTGCCCCAGGCTCACGTCAGGTCCTTGGCGAGCAGCGCGGCCACCCACGCGTCGACCCGCTCGCCCCGGTGCTGCACGCCGCCGCGGGCGGTCCCCTCGAACGTGAAGCCCGCCTTCTCCGCCACCCGGCGGGAGGCGGTGTTGCCCACGTTCGCCTTCCACTCGATCCGGGCCAGGCCCAACGTGGCGCAGCCCCAGGTGCAGAGCGCGACAAGCGCGGCCGGCAGGTATCCCCGGCCCCGGGCCGCCGGGGCGGTCATGAAGCCCACGTCGCCCAGCAGCGCGTCGGTGGGGGAGAGCCGCAGGTCGAGCGTGCCCACGTACCGGTCGTCCGGGTCGGCGACAACGAAGCAGGCGGACTGCCCCCGCGCCCAGGCGTCCTGGCTGTAGACCTGGTACTCCTGCGCGTCGGCCTGCTCGTACGGGTCCGGCACGGTCGTCCAGCGGATGGTCTCCGGGTCCCGGCAGGTCTGCGCCACGGCATCCAGGTCCTGCTCCTCCATGGGTCGCAGGCGCAGCTCGCCGGCGCCGGCGGTCGCGAACAGGACGGGCTGCGGGCGGCCGAAGACCGCGGCGCGCCGGGCGGCGAGGGTGCCGGGACCGGCCGGCCCGGTCTCCCCGGGCGCGGGCACCTCGCCGGGGAGCAACGAGCCGATCCAGCCGTCCGCGGCGGACCGCGTCGCCGGGTTGGCCAGCCGCAGCCGGCCGTCGATCCGGAAACCGGCCCGGAGGGCGACCAGTCGGGAGGCGTGGTTGCCCACCTCGGCCTGCCAGATCAGCCGGCGCAGCCCGAGGGTGTCGAAGGACCAGCGGGCCACCGCCCGGGTGGCCCGGACCATCACGCCCCGGCCGCGCGCCCAGGGGGCGGTCCAGTAACCGACCTCACCGGTGCCGTCCCGGTCGATGGAGATCAACCCGCACGAGCCGAGCAGTTCACCGGTCGCCGAATCGCAGACCGCGAACGGCGCCCCGGTGCCCGCCGCCCAGGCCGATCCGCTCATCTCGGTGACGAAGCCGAGGGCGTGTTCGGGAAGATAAGGGCGTGGCACGGTGGTCCAGCGCTGGATGTCCGGGTCCTGGCAGGCCTGGTGTACGGCGTCGGCGTCGGTGGCGCGCCAGGGCCGCAGCAGCACGCCGTCCTCGATGATCTCCACGGGCTCCACCCGTGCATCGTGCCGTAACGTTCGCCGACGGCGTAACCGGATAACGTTCGAGGGGTGCGCAGGACGCGAATTATGTCGGGTTCGGCGGGGTCGACCACCGCCACCAGTGACCATTGCGCCGATGGAGCGCCTACGATGGTTCGAGACTGTCTAGGGGAGCGTTGATCCGTGTCGATTCTGGAAAAGGTCCTTAACGCGGGCGAGGGCCGCATGGTGCGCCGGCTCAAGGCCATCGCCGCCGCCGTCACCTCGATCGAGGACGACTACGTCAACCTCACCGACGAGGAACTGGCCGGCATGACCGAACAGTTCCGGGAGCGGCTCGCCGATGGGGAGACCCTCGACGACCTGCTGCCGGAGGCGTTCGGGGTGGCCCGCGAGGCGGCTGCCCGGGTGCTCGGCCAGCGCCCGTACGACGTCCAGGTGATGGGCGGCGCGGCGCTGCACTTCGGCAACATCGCCGAGATGAAGACCGGTGAGGGCAAGACGCTGACCTCGGTCATGGCCGTCTACCTCAACGCGCTGTCCGGCAAGGGCGTGCACGTGATCACGGTCAACGACTACCTCGCCCAGCGTGACGCGGCGTGGATGGGTCGGGTGCACGAGTTCCTCGGGCTGACCGTCGGCGTGGTGCTGCCCAACCGGCCGGCCACCGAGCACAAGGCCGCCTACGAGTGCGACATCACCTACGGCACCAACAACGAGTTCGGCTTCGACTACCTGCGCGACAACATGGCCTGGTCGAAGGACGAGCTGGTGCAGCGCGGCCACAACTTCGCAGTGGTCGACGAGGTCGACTCCATCCTGATCGACGAGGCCCGCACCCCGCTGATCATCTCCGGCCCGGCCGAGCACTCGGCCCGCTGGTACGGCGAGTTCGCCGGGGTGGTGGCCCGGCTCCAGCCCGGCACCGACGGCGAGGGCGACTACGAGGTCGACTACTCCAAGCGCACCATCGCGGTGACGGAGCGGGGTGTCGCCAAGGTCGAGGACCGGCTCGGCATCGACAACCTGTACGAGTCGGTAAACACTCCGCTGGTCGGCTACCTCAACAACGCCATCAAGGCCAAGGAGCTCTACAAGCGCGACAAGGACTACATCGTCAGCGACGGTGAGGTCCTGATCGTCGACGAGTTCACCGGTCGCATCCTGCACGGCCGCCGCTACAACGAGGGCATGCACCAGGCGATCGAGGCCAAGGAGGGGGTGGAGATCAAGCAGGAGAACCAGACTCTTGCCACCATCACCCTGCAGAACTACTTCCGCCTCTACGAGAAGCTGTCCGGGATGACCGGTACGGCGCAGACCGAGGCGAGCGAGTTCAACAAGGTCTACAAGGTCGGCGTCGTGACGATCCCGACCCACCGCCCGATGGTCCGCGAGGACCGGCCGGACGTCATCTACAAGACCGAGAAGGCCAAGTTCAACGCCGTCATCGAGGACATCGCCGAGCGGCACCAGCTGGGCCAGCCGGTGCTGGTCGGCACCGTCTCGGTGGAAAACTCCGAGATCCTCTCCCAGCTGCTGCGCCGACGGGGCATCCCGCACAACGTGCTGAACGCCAAGTTCCACGCCCGGGAGGCCGAGATCATCGCCCAGGCCGGGCGTAAGGGCGGGGTCACCGTGGCCACCAACATGGCCGGCCGCGGCACCGACATCCTGCTCGGCGGCAACCCCGAGTTCCTCGCCGCGAACGAGCTGCGCCAGCGCGGGCTCGACCCGCTGGAGAACGAGGAGGAGTACGCCAAGGCGATGGAGGAGGTCCTGCCCACGTGGAAGCAGGCCTGCGACGCCGAGGCGGACGAGGTCGCCGCCGCCGGTGGCCTCTACGTGCTGGGCACCGAGCGGCACGAGTCCCGGCGGATCGACAACCAGCTGCGCGGTCGCGCCGGCCGGCAGGGTGACCCGGGCGAGTCCCGTTTCTACCTGTCCCTCCAGGACGAGCTGATGCGGCGGTTCCGGGCCGGGGCGGTCGAGGCGGTGATGGAGCGCTTCAACATCCCGGAGGACGTGCCCATCGAGTCGAAGATGGTCAGCAAGCAGATCAAGAGCGCCCAGGCCCAGATCGAGGGCCAGAACGCCGAGATCCGGAAAAACGTGCTGAAGTACGACGAGGTGCTCAACAAGCAGCGCCAGGTCGTCTACGCCGAGCGGCTCCGGGTGCTCAACGGTGAGGACCTCTCCGAGCAGGTCCGCAACATGATCGACGACACCGTCGAGGCGTACGTGCGGGGGGCCACCTCCGACGGCTACGGCGAGGACTGGGACCTTGAGCAGCTCTGGTCCAGCCTGAAGCAGCTCTACCCGGTCGGCGTGACGATCGAGGAGTTGGAGGAGGAGGCCGGCGGCTCGCGGGCCGGCATGGACGGCGACTTCCTGGTCGCCCGCCTCAAGGACGACGCCAACGCCGCGTACGACCGGCGTGAGGAGGAGCTCGGCACCGAGGGCGTGCGTCAGCTCGAGCGGATGGTGCTGCTCCAGGTCATCGACCGCAAGTGGCGCGAGCACCTCTACGAGATGGACTACCTCCAGGAGGGCATCAACCTTCGGGCGTACGCCCAGCGCGACCCGGTGGTGGAATACCAGCGCGAGGGCTTCGACATGTTCGCCACCATGATGGAGGGCATCAAGGAGGAGACGGTCGGCTTCCTCTACAACATGGACGTCCAGGTGACCGAACCGGAGGCGGACGCGGGCTCGGAAGAGGTCACGCTGCTCGACAAGCCGGTGGAGATCCGGGCCAAGGGCCTCAACCAGGCACCGCGGCGGCAGGGCCTGCAATACTCGGCTCCCACAATCGACGGCGAGGCCAGCCCTGGCGCTCCCGTCATCGAGCAGGCCGAGCAGCAGGCTCCGGCGCTTGGTGTGGGCCGCCCGGCCCCGGGCGCTCCGGCGGCACCGGGCCGGACCGCTCCGTCCGCCCCGCAACGCCCGTCCGCCGGGCTACGCGGCCCCGCGGTTCCGTCGGCCGCCTCCCGTCGGCCGGCAGCGAACCAGGCCGAGGCGAGCAACGGCCCGTCCCGCAACGCGCCGTGCCCGTGTGGCTCGGGCCGTAAGTACAAGCGCTGCCACGGCGCCCCCAACGGCGGCAACTGACCGACACGACAGCACCTGACCAACGGGTCCCGGCCGACCAGGCCGGGACCCGTTCGGCGTCTCCAGCCGTCCGCGGTCAGAGGACGTGCAGGGCGGTGCAGAGCCAGCGACCCCGGCGATGCTCCAGCCGGAGTGCCATCGCCCAACTCCTACCGCCCGCACCGGCGAGGACAGCTGCTGCCTCCACCGCTGCCTCCCGGGGCTCGCAGACACGCATGCGGAGCAACCGGACCAGTGGCCGGCCGGCTCGGCGGCGAGGTGGCCCCGCCCGCCCGGACGCGCGGACCAACCCGGTCAGCAACTCACCCGCGCGGACCAACTCGGTCAGCAGGTCACCTGCTCGGGCAGGGTCGAGCAGTGCCCGCACCTGCGCCGGCGAACGGTAGCCGTTGATCACTTCAAGGCAACTGCCGACGAACCGATGGGCGGCTCGGGTGGCTTCCGGGGCGGTCGTTGGCGGCGCCGGTGTGACCGGGTGGGTGGTTGACCGGCTGGGCACGGCGCGGAGGGCGGCCCGGCGTTGTGGTGGCCGGACGGGGTCTGGGCGGGTCGAGGCGAACAGGTCGAGGGCGAGCTGACCGTGGGTCGGCACCGGCCAGTACGACCCGTCGATCTCGTCGGCGTATGGCGGGTCGACGGGCGGGACGGGGCGCAGTCGCACCGATGGCCGGGAAGGTCCGGGTCGCGCCTCGCTCATCGTGCCCCCTTGATCTTGCGTTTGCCTTCGTTTGCCTCCGGTGTCATCGAGTTTGGACGATAGACCGGCGTCGGTCAATGGCTCGGGGGCTCAACTCATCACTGCGCGTGGTGAGGCGGTGGCTACTCCGGGTCGCGGTCGACAAGTGGGTTGCTCTGCACCCAGTCAGCGGTTTCATGGTATTTACGGGTTATGTACTCTTCCAGGCGCGCGCGCTCGACCCGCCACTGGCCGCGTCCACCGATCTTGATCGCCGGCAGTTCACCGCTGCGCACCATGTGGTAGACCTGCGAGTCCGACACGTTCAGCTCAGTGGCGACGTCGGAGAGCAGCAGGAACCTTGGCTCCACAGAAACTCCCGGGGTTGATGTCGTTTGGCTCAGTTTGCCATCGACGGCCCAGGCCGCCCAGCACTGGCCGCTCCGCCGGCAGGTCCGACCGCACGGGACACGCCGGGCGGGAACTTCCACCGGCCGGAGTCGGGGTGTATGACGGTCACGGCGTGCGGCATGATCTGCGCCCGTGCCGGCGGACGCCGGTGGAGGACGAAGCGGGGGAGACGACCGGTGACCGATGAGCTTGTCCGGGTGTACGTGCCGGCGACCGTACCGATGTTGGCCCGACTGCGCGCGGAAGGGCTGGCCGCCGACCAGGCGCACGCGGTGACCCCGGCGCTGCGCGAGTGGTACGCCGAAGGTGACGAGGAGGAGTTGGAGTACGTCGCGTTCACCAGGGCCGCCCAGGAGGCGCTGCACCTGCTCCGGGCCGACCCGACCGCTCCCCGCCGCCGCGTCGTCGTCTCGGTCGACCTGCCGGCCAGCGCGCTCGGGCGGGGCGACGGTGAGTTGGGTTCCAGCACTGTGACGTTGGCCGAGGCCGTGCCGGTGGGTGCCGTCGCGTCCCTGCACGTGGACAGCGCGGACGCGGTCGAGGAGGTTGCCGCGGCGGCCGAGGTGGTGGCCGAGGCTGCTGCCGGCGATCCCGATGCCCAGTTCACAGTTGATGGCGCGGAGGACCACGAACTGGAGTGGTACGACGTGACGGAGCTGGACCTGCTGCTACACGCGGCCAGCTGAGTCGACCGCCGGAACACCGGCCGTCGTGCCAACGACGGCCGTCAGCGGGCCGGATCCGCCCTGGCCGCGTCCGGTTCGAACGCCTCGGCCGGGTCCGGCTCGTCGTCCTCCGGGTCGACCTGGTCCGCGACGGCGTCCGGGTTGTCGGCCGGTTCGTCGTCGGTGTGGGCCGGGCCGAGCGTGCGGCCGAACGCGACAAGCGTGGTCAGCGCCCCCACGAAGAGCACCCAGATCCCGTTGTCCACCCGCGAGGTGCCCAGCGAGGTCTGTGCCACCGCGTCCGCCTCGCTGAGTGCGCTGGCCAGATCGAGCAGCGACCGGCCACCGACCCGGATGATCACCTCGGCGAGCAGCAGGAGCAGTCCCGGCCCAGCACCGGCGAGCAGGTACGCCGGCCAGCGCAGCGCCGGAGCGGCAGGATCGCGGCGAGCCATCCGGCGGTGCGCCCAGGTCAGATAGCCGAAGGCGAGCAGCCCGGCGAGCAACCCCGCGACGAGCGACTCGGTGCGCGACACCCACTTGGCCGCGTCGACCACCGACTGTTGGCTGTCGCCGGCGCCGAAGAGGTCGAACAGCGGGTCCCGGGCCTGGCTGAACGCGACAACGAAGGCCAGCGTGCCCAGTGCGGCGGTCACCACCGCACCGACTGCCGGGGCGGTCCGCGCGGCGGCCACCGCGCCACCGATGATCGCCGCTGCCGCGGTGGTGCCGGCGATCACGTTGGTGGTCGAGGTGTCGAAGTAGGTGAGGTTGATGGCCAGCGCGGCCGCCAGCCCGACCAGCATTCCGCCGCCGATCGCCCCGGCGAAGCGCAGGGTGGCCCAGTCGCCGTACCGGCGGGCCAGCAGGTTGCCGCCGGCCAGCGCGACGGCCGCCCCGCAGACCAGCGCGGCCGAGATCACGCCGGGCAGAGCGAACGCGGAGAGGCTGATCGCTGTCACCCCGGCCGCCGCCGAGGTGATGGCCTCCCGGGTGGACCAGAGCATGGCGGCCAGCCAGCCGAGGGCCAGCAGGGCGAGCACCGCCGCGCCGGGCGCGGGCAGCGGCCGGCTGCTGGGGCTCGCCTCGTCGGCCGCCGGCTCGTGCGACTCCGCGGCCGGGACGCGGCCGGGCTGCTTGGTCATCGTCTCCCCTTCGAGGCGGCAGGTCACCGACCATTCAGGGTACGCGGGCCCGCTGGGACCTCCGCCGCCGCAGACGACCGGGACGCGGGCGGGTCGTCGGATCGAACCCGGTCGGTAAGGAGAGGAGGGGTGGGCCGGTCCTTGGTGGAAGGCGATGGCGGAGGCAGGGTGTGCAGCCCTTCGTGGGAGAATTACGGGAGGTCCCGCCGCTGCTCGGCCCGCCCGTGCGGCGACCGGTGTCCGACCGCCCGGTCGGCGCCCGCGGGTCCGGTTTCGCCACTGCTGTCGAGATCGCCAGGAGCCTTGATGGATGCCGTGTTCTCCGTTCCCGAGCCGCGCAACGAGCCGGTTCGCAACTACGAGCCGGGCAGCCCCGACCGGGACCGGCTCCAGCGGCGGCTGACCGAGCTCGCCGCCGAGCGCATCGACCTGCCGATGACCATCGGCGGTGAGCAGCGGATGGCCGCCGGTGAGTCGATCGACGTGGTGCAGCCGCACCGGCACGCGCACGTGCTGGGCGTGACCGCGCACGCCACCCACGAGGACGCGCGCGCCGCGATCAAGGCGGCCAAGGATGCCGCTCCGATGTGGCGGGCGCTGCCCTTCGAGGAGCGGGCTGCGATCTTCCTGCGCGCCGCCGAGCTGCTCGCCGGCCCGTGGCGCGACACCCTCAACGCCGCCACAATGCTCGGCCAGTCGAAGACCGCGATCCAGGCGGAGATCGACTCGGCGTGCGAGTTCATCGACTTCCTCCGGTTCAACGTGCACTTCGCGCGGCGTCTGCTGGAGGAGCAGCCGGCGTCCTCTCCCGGCGTCTGGAACCGCTTCGACCACCGCCCGCTTGAGGGTTTCGTCTACGCGGTCACCCCGTTCAACTTCACCGCCATCGCCGGCAACCTGCCGTCGGCGCCGGCCCTGCTGGGCAACACGGTGATCTGGAAGCCGGGTCCGACCCAGCAGTTCGCCGCGCACTTCACCATGCGGCTGTTCGAGGCCGCCGGCCTGCCGCCCGGTGTGATCAACATGGTCACCGGTCGGGGCGAGGAGGTCTCGGACGTGGTGCTCGCCGACCCGGACCTGGCCGGCATCCACTTCACCGGCTCGACAAAGGTCTTCCAGCAGTTGTGGCGGACCGTCGGCGACAACATCGCCCGTTACCGGGGCTACCCGCGCCTCGTCGGCGAGACCGGCGGCAAGGACTTCGTGGTCGCGCACACCAGCGCCGACGTGGATGCCCTGCACACCGCGCTGATCCGCGGCGCGTACGAGTACCAGGGGCAGAAGTGCTCGGCGGCCTCGCGGGCGTACGTGCCGCGCTCGATCTGGGAGGGTGGGCTGCGGGACCGGCTGGCCGCCACCACGGACTCGCTGACCTACGGGGACGTGGCCGACTTCGGCAACTTCGGCGGCGCGGTGATCGACGACAGGGCGTTCGCCCGGCACACCGCCGCGCTGGAGCTGATCGGCGGTGACGACTCCTGCCGGGTGCTGGCCGGTGGCACCGCCGACGACTCGGTCGGCTACTTCGTCCGGCCGACGCTCTTCGAGTGCGGCGATGCCGCCCACGAGACCTTCACCACTGAATACTTCGGGCCGATCCTGGGCGTGCACGTGTTCGACGACGCCCGCTTCGACGACGCTGTCGCGCAGGCCGAGTCGATCGCGCCGTACGCGCTGACCGGCTCGGTGTTCGCCACCGACCGCCGGGTGGTCGACGCGGTCGCCGAGCGCATGCGGTACGCGGCGGGCAACTTCTACATCAACGACAAGCCGACCGGCGCGGTGGTCGGGCAGCAGCCGTTCGGTGGCGCTCGGGCCAGCGGCACCAACGACAAGGCGGGCTCCTGGCTCAACCTGGTCCGCTGGGTGTCGCCGCGGACGATCAAGGAGACCTTCGTGCCGCCGACCGACCACACGTACCCCCACATGGGCTGACCTGCGGCGACGACCCGCCGGCGGCGCGCGGTGCCGCCGGCGGGTCGGCCCAGGGTCGTGATCCATCGATGGTCCTGAACGGACAGTCTGTCACCGACAGTGCACTTAGGAAGTCCTGTTGGGTGGCAAACCGGCAAATCCTGGACGCCGGGTGCGCAAAGTGGCAGCGTAGGCGGCATGGCGGATTCCGGAGTCAACCCTACGGCGGCGGCCCTGCTCGGCCTCCTCCATGAGGGCCCGATGACAGGTGGTCAGTTGATGGCCGCTGCTGAGCGCCGTCTGGCGCCGTACTGGTCGATGACGCGCAGTCAGGTCTACCGCGAGTTGCCGGTGCTGGCCGAGCGGGGATTCGTGCGGCTCGGGAAGCCGGGGCCGCGGATGAGCCAGCCGTACGCGCTCACCGCCACCGGGAAACGGACATTCTCCCGCTGGCTGGCCGAGAACCCGGGGCGGGACACCATCCGCAACCCGATCGCGCTGCGGATGGCCTTCGGCAACCTGCACTCCGCCAGCCAGTTGAAGGGCCTGTACGCCTCGGCGAACGAATACCACACCGAGGCCCTCGCCCAGGTCCGGGAGCAGGTGAAGAACGCCAAACGGGATGGGGAGACGTACGACGCCAGCGCGCTGGAGTTCGCCGTCGCCTATCACCGGGCTGCCCTGTCCTGGTTGAAGTCCGCTCCGGTCGGGTGATCTCCGGCGGGTTCGCCCGGCGGGAACGAGCTGCTCGGCGCAGGGCCGCGGAGTGCCGCTTTTGCGCGGGCCCGCGGGGCTCGCAAGCTCAATCGTCGCCCGCGCAGTACGCTTACCTGTCGTGACCGCTGCCGATTACGCCGAACAGCTCAAGGAACTCGACGCGACCCTGCGAAACATCGAGGCCGTCCTCAACCTCGACCGACTCCACGAGGACAAGGCCCGCCTTGAGCAGGAGGCTTCCGCCCCCGACCTGTGGGACGACCAGGCCAAGGCTCAGCAGGTGACCTCGCAGCTGTCGTACGTCAACGGCGAGATCAGCAAGCTGGGCAGCCTCCGGTCCGGCCTTGACGACGCCCAGGTGTTGTTGGAGCTGGCCGAGGCCGAGGCCGACCCGGGCGTGCTGACCGAGGTCGAATCGGAGATCACCGGGTTGACGAAGGCCATCCAGGAGATGGAGGTTCGCACCCTGCTCTCCGGCGAGTACGACTCCCGCGAGGCGCTGGTCGCCATCCGCGCGGGCGCCGGTGGCGTGGACGCGGCGGACTTCGCCGAGATGCTGCTGCGGATGTACCTGCGCTGGGCGGAGCGGCACGGCTACCCGACCGAGGTCTACGAGACCTCCTACGCCGAGGAGGCGGGTCTGAAGTCGGCCACCTTCGCGGTCAAGGTGCCCTACGCGTACGGCACGCTCAGCGTCGAGTCGGGCACCCACCGGTTGGTCCGGATCAGCCCGTTCGACAACCAGGGCCGCCGGCAGACCAGCTTCGCGGGCGTCGAGGTCCTGCCGGTCACCGAACAGACCGACAGCATCGACATCCCGGAGAACGAGGTACGCGTCGACGTCTACCGCTCCTCCGGCCCCGGTGGGCAGAGCGTCAACACCACCGACTCGGCGGTCCGGTTGACCCACATCCCGACCGGCATCGTGGTCACCTGTCAGAACGAGAAGTCCCAACTGCAGAACAAGGCCTCCGCGCTGCGGGTGCTCCAGGCCCGGCTGCTGGAGCGCAAGCGCCAGGAGGAGCAGGCCAAGTTGGAGGGGCTCAAGGAGAACGCCGCCGGTTCGTGGGGCGACCAGATGCGCTCCTACGTCCTGCACCCGTATCAGATGGTGAAGGATCTCCGAACCGAGCAGGAGACCGGCAATCCGAGCGCGGTGTTCGACGGCGATCTGGACGGTTTCATCGAGGCGGGGATCCGTTGGCGCAAGCAGCGGCAACTCGCCGGCGACGGAGCGTAACGACACGCGGGCGGAACGCGTCATCGATCTCCAGGTAGAGGCCTGATTCGACGACTCGTGCCGGATCGGCGGGGCGTGGGGCTTGGCTCAGTTGTTACACCGCGTAGACTCACCACCCGTGATTCAGCTTGAGCAAGTGACGAAGACGTACCCGAAGGCGTCCCGGCCTTCGCTCGACAACGTGTCCGTCTCGATCGAGAAGGGCGAGTTCGTCTTCTTCATCGGTCCATCCGGCTCCGGCAAGTCCACAATCATCAAGATGCTGCTGCACGAGGTCGCCCCCAACAAGGGCCGCGTCGTCGTCAACGGCAAGGACGTCACGTCGATGCGTTCCTGGAAGCGACCCCACTTCCGGCGCTCGATCGGCTGTGTCTTCCAGGACTTCCGGCTGCTGCCGAACCGCACCGCGTACGAGAACGTGGCGTTCGCCCTTGAGGTGATCGGCAAGACCAAGGCGGTTGCCCGCCGGGTCGTGCCGGAGGTGCTGGAGCTGGTCGGGCTCGGTGGCAAGGAGCACCGCTACCCGCACGAGCTCTCCGGTGGTGAGCAGCAGCGGGTCGCCGTCGCCCGGGCGTTCGTGAACCGTCCGCTGATCCTGCTGGCGGACGAGCCCACCGGAAACCTGGACCCGGACACCTCGATCGAGATCATGCGCCTGCTGGACCGGATCAACCGCACCGGCACGACCGTCGTGATGGTCACCCACGACTCCAACATCGTCAACCAGATGCGCCGCCGCGTCGTCGAGATCGAGAGCGGTCGTGTCGTGCGTGACCAGGCCCGCGGCGTCTACGGGTGAGCCGGCTCTCCACCCCTGCGCAGCCTGACGACGAACACTTCATGCCGGAGACCCGGAGGAAATCCCGATGCGCGTGAAATACGTCCTGTCCGAGGTACTGGTCGGACTGTGGCGCAACGTGACCATGTCCATCGCGATGATCATCACGATGGCGGTCTCGCTGACCATGCTCGGCGCCAGCGGTCTCATGTACCGCCAGGTCGACGACATGAAGGTCACCTACTACAAGAACATCGAAGTCTCGATCTTCTTGAAGCAGGAGGTGAGCGAGCAGGAGCGCACCGACCTCAACGCCAAGCTCGACAGCGACCCCCTGGTCAAGGAGGTCTTCTACGTCAACAAGGACGAGGCGTACAAGAAGTTCAAGGTCATGTACCAGGACGCGCCCGACCTGGTGAACGTGGTCAAGCCAGACCAGCTGCCCGAGTCGTTCCGGCTCAAGCTGAACAACCCGGAGCAGTACAAGGACATCTACGAGCAGTACAAGAACACCGCCGGTGTCGACGAGATCATCGACCAGAGCCGACTGCTCGACAAGATCTTCAACATCCTCACCTCGATCCAGAACATCGCCCTGGCTGCCGCCACCGTGATGGCGATCGCCGCCCTGCTGCTTGTCGCGAACACCATCCAGGTGGCCGCGTACAGCAAGCGGCGTGAGGTGGCGGTCATGAAGCTGGTCGGCGCATCCAACTGGTTCATCCAGGCGCCGTTCGTGCTGGAGGCCGTGGTGGCCGGTCTGGTCGGCTCGCTGCTCGGTCTGGTGGCCCTGGTCGCGGCGAAGTATCTGCTCTTCGACCGCTCGTTGAGCGCGTTGCAGGGTCTGCTCTCGCCGATCTCCTGGGGCGACATCCTTGTCATCTTCCCGCTGATGGCTGGCGTCGGTGGCCTGATCAGCGCGGGCACCGCCTGGATCACCCTGCGCTTCTACCTGCGGGTCTAGGCACCGTACGGGTCGTCCCGTCTCCCGAGGACCCTCCCGCCGCCGGAAATAAACGGCGCGGGAGGGTCCTTGTCAATGAGGCTTGTTCGGGCGGCCCTGACGATGGCACGACCTGTAGCATGATCGGTTGTTCGGCCGAGGTGAGTTCGGGGCCCGGACAGCGGAGGAGAGGGGGTGGCACCGATGCCACGGGAGAAGGGGCGCAAGGTGGTCGCCTCCAACAAGAAGGCACGCCACGACTACGCCATCCTCGACACGTACGAGGCCGGCATGGCGCTGACCGGTACCGAGGTCAAGTCGCTGCGGGCGGGGCGAGCGTCGCTTGTCGACGCGTTCGCCCAGGAACGTGACGGCGAGCTTTTTCTGCACGCCATGCACATCCCGGAGTACACCCAGGGCACGTGGACCAACCACGAGCCCCGGCGTACCCGCAAGCTGCTGCTCAACCGCGGCGAGATCGACAAGCTCGTCGGCAAGACCCGCGAGGGCGGTCTGACGATCGTTCCGTTGCAAGTCTACTTCTCCGACGGCTGGGCCAAGGTCGAGATCGCCCTGGCCAAGGGCAAGAAGTCGTACGACAAGCGTCAGGACCTCGCCAAGCGGGACGCGGACCGGGAGATCGCCCGGGTGTCCGGTCGGCGCGGCAAGGGGATGGACGAGTAGATAGTCCCGTTTGCCCGGTTCGGGCACCGGCCCCGGGCCTCGGGATGAAAGCCGTTGCGGCAGGCGTTAGTCTTGTCAGTGCCACCACATCGGTGGCCTGTCGAGGGGGTGACTGGTTTCGACTTCGTACGCAGCGACAGGGGAAGCGAGCCGAGGAAGCCGACGTCGTCTCGAGAATCGGTCGTCGGAACTTTATAAGCGCCAATAACCAACGCGCTGACTTCGCTCTCGCCGCCTGAGGCGAGTAGCTAAGTCTGTCGGTCTGGGAACGCCTTCGTCCCAGTAGCCGGCATCAGCTAGGAGGCTGGCCAACCGGACCCGGTCGCGGGGTCCGTGCGGCGAGATTAATCAGCGACTGGGCCCGTCACACCAACTTGCTCGCGTGAGCGGTGGGGCCGAGTAGAGGCACAGCGAGCTGCGCTCGGAGAAGCCCTGTCAAACCGGCGAAGGACCCGGGTTCGATTCCCGGCACCTCCACCACCTCGAGCGAAGCGCCCCGGCCCACCAGCCGGGGCGCTTCGTCGTGTGCGGGCCGGCTGCCCCTACGCTGCCCCTGTGATGAACCAGGAGCTGCGACTGTCGGTGGGTGCCTCACCCTCCCAGCGCACGTGGGCGGTGGTGGTGGGCGTCTTCGTCGCAGCCGTCGGTACGGCATTCGTGGCGCTGCCGCTGATCGCCGGCGGGGTGCTGGGCCGGCTGTCCGGCCCGGGTGACCCGTTCTCCTCCTATGAGGAGGCTCGCGACGTGCCGCCGGGGATGCTGCCACCCGCGCTGCGGGACACCGACAGTGGCGCGGAACGGGCCGGGCTGAGCCCGTTCATCGGGCTCTGCGGCCTGCCGTTCGTCCTGCTCAGCATCTACCTGGTGCTGCGGGTGCTCCGCACGGCGGCATGGCTGGAGGGCAGCCACGTACGGGTCCGGGGCGCGTTTCGGACGCGCGGCGTCGACCTCGCCACCGCCCGGATCGACGCCGCGGCCCTGTCGGATCGCGACGCGGCGGACGACGTCCCGGCGGGTGGGCAGCGGGCACCCGCCATCATCGCGACCGACCACGCGGATGGACGGCGGGTCACCGTCCCGTTGCATGGCATGGGGCTGGCCGGCCTGCCCCCGTCCGAGTTGCGCGCGCTGGCCGACGCGATCACGACGGGCCGGCCCGTCGACGGTCGGGACGGCGACGCACACGCCGTCGCCCGCCAACTGCGCCGCCTGGCGGAGCACCCTAAGCTCGGCTGAGCGGCGGTGTCCGTTTCCGCTGGGACCTGCGTGGCTTCTGGGAGCAGTGGGACAGATGAGCAGTCTCCGGGGCCTTTACAGGCCGGGTCGGGCGGGCTCACCATCGCGGTATGGGGTAGCAGCACAGCGCGGGAGGTGCCATGGTCACCGGTCCGGTCCAGCAGTCGTCGCTCGTCGCCCGACCGTCCGCCACACCGCACCATCCCATCGGGTTGCCCGGTGAGCCACGCCCGGCCGGGCTGGCCGGAGACGTCCACGCGTTCGGCCGGGCCGTCACCGCGCCCCCCACCGAGCCGTGCTGGCGTGAACAGGTCCTGCTCCGGCTGCGCCCGGTGGGGCAGGGGTTCGCCGAGCACGTCCACGCCACCGAGGGCCCGGCCGGGCTCTACCGGGAGTTGCTCACCCAGTCGCCACGGCTGCACCACGGGGTGCGGTTGCTGACCCGGGAGCACGCGGGGATCATCGCGGCGATCCTTGCCGTGCAGCGGATCGCCGAGCAGCCCGAGGTCGACCCCGACGAGCTGCGGCACCGGGCCGGGCACCTGCTGCGGAGGTTGGCCCGGCATCGGCGGCGCGGCGCCGACCTGCTGTGGGAGGCGTACCAGACGGATCTGGGTGGCGAAACCTGAGCAGTCGACGGGAACCGGGGGGTCGACGGCGGCGTCGAACCGGACATGCGTCGACCAGCCCTGCTGCTCGTACTCCCGTTGCTGCTCGTGGCAAGTTGCGCCACGACCGGCGCAGATCCGGCCGGCGGACCCCGCAGTCCCGCGCACCGCGCGGAGGCGTTCGACAAGCGGGCCGCCGAGGTCGCCGAGGCGTGGCGGCCCAGCCCCGACTGGCGGGCCGGGTACGTCCCGCTGGAGGGGCCCACCGTGCTCACCGGTGACCCGCGCTTCACCCCCGACACCGAGGCGGCCTTCCGGGCCGGGTGGTACCGCGCAGAGGTCGCGATACCGCCCACCCGGGTCGGCGGCGAGATCCGCTTCCCGGACGGCCGGCTGACGCTGCCGCTGGTCAGCGCCGCCGAGGCGTACCGGCAACTGGACCAGGGTGATCCGCTGCCCTGCCCGGGGCGACCGAAGCGGCCCGGCCGGCCGACCCCCGGCGGCCCCACCGTCGAACCGGGGCCGGACGGGTGGACCAGCAGCGGGGCGCAGACGGCCTGTCTGTCACTCACCGTCACCGCTGTCACGTTCGGTGCCGTGCCGGTCCGCACGAGCCGGGGCGAGGCTCAGGTCCCGGCCTGGCTGTTCACCATCAAGGAGTTGGCCACGCCGGTCGCTCGGCTCGCCGTCGCACCGACCGCGGTGACGCCCTTCCCCGCGCCGACCGTGCCGGCCCGTCCGCTGTCGGACGGTCTGGTGGGCGCCCAAAACCTGACGGCGATCGACGGTGCCCGGCTGACCGTGCAGCTCGGCGTCGGCGCCTGTGACACCGGCATCACGCCGTTGGTGTGGGAACGGCCGGACGCCGTGGTCGTCGGTGGCAGCATCACCCGGGCCACCGGCGAGTGCATCGCCGTGCTCAAGCTGGCAGCGGTCACCGTCACCCTCGGGGCGCCGCTGGGCGCCCGGCCGGTGCTGGACGTGTTCACCGGCGCCCCCCTGTCGATCGCCCCCCGCTGACGGGGCGGCACCGGAGCTGACGGGCCGGTATCAGAGGATGCTTGGCACGTCGGTGCTGATCGGCACCGGCAGCACGGTCGGCCGGTCGGCACGCAGCCCGGTGGCGAGCGCCGTGCCGAGCTGGTCGGGCGTCTGGACCACCTCGGTGGCGCAGCCGTAGCCGGCCGCGATCGCCACGATGTCCAACCCCGGCAGGTCCAGGCCGGGCACCCCGGGAGTGTCCTTCAGCTCGGCGAACGCCTTGAGGATCGCGTACTGCTGATTGACCGGAACGATGACCACCAGCGGCAGTGCGAGACGCGCGGCGGTCCACAACGCCTGCACCGAGTAGTGGAACGAGCCGTCGCCGATGACCGCCACCACCGGACGGCCGCGCCCGGTGTCCCGCTCGGCGAGTGCCACCCCGATCGCGGCCGGCAGGCCGTAGCCGAGGCCGCCGCTGGCCATCGTGAAGTACGACGCCGGGCGGCTGATCCGCAGTCGCCGACGCAGTGCGGACAGATTGGACGGTGACTCCTGCACCAGCACGCCGTCCGCCGGCCAGTGCGCGGCCAGCCCGGCGAACAGGGCGTCGGCGCTCAGCGGGGCGGTGATCTCCGGCGGGGTCAGTGCGTCCCGGGGTGCGGGCGGTGGCCGGTCGGCCGGCGGCACCCGGTCCAGCAGCGCGGTCAGGGTCAGCCCCGGGTCGCCGAGCAGGCTGTCCCCGACCGGGGCGCGGGCGGCCTCGTCGGGGTCGTCCGTGACGTGTAGCAGCCGGGCGCCGTCGGGTAGGTGCCCGCCCGGCACGTACGGGTAGTAGCGGAACACCGGAGCGCCGACGACAAGCACCGTGTCGTGTCCGCTCAGCGCCTCGGCGAGCGGACCGATCGCGTACGGCAGCACCCCGCGGAAGTGCGGGTGGTCCTCGGGGAACACGGCGCGTTCGGGTGCGGGGGCCGACCAGACCGGTGCGGCCAGCCGCTCGGCGAGCGCGACAGCGGTCGGCCAGCTGCCGGAGCGGTCCACCCCCGGCCCGTACACCAGCACCGGGTTGTCGCTGCCGGCCAGGATCCGGGCGAACTCGTCAAGCCGTTGGGGGTCCGGCGCGAACCGGGTGGCCACCGTGCGCGGTGCGGGCAGCGGGTCGGCCGGCTGGGCCCAGTCGTCCATCGGCAGGGAGAGGAAGACCGGCCCGGCTGGTGGCTGCACCGCCGTCGCGTACGCCCGCAGCAACGCCGCGGGGATGTCCTGCGCCCGAGCCGGCTCGTAGGCCCACTTGACGTACGGCTGCGGAAGCTCGGTGGGCCGCCGGTTGGCCAGCCGAGGTTCGAGCAGCAGCATCTCCCGGGTCTGCTGCCCGGCCGTGACGATCAGCGGGGTCTTGTTGTGCCAGGCGGTCACCAGGTTGCCCATGCCGTTGCCGGTGCCCGGGGCGGTGTGCAGGTTGACGTGGGCGGCTGTCCCGCTGGCCTGGGCGTAGCCGTCGGCCATCGCGACCGCCGTCGCTTCCTGGAGCGCGTGGACGTAGTGGAAGTCGGCGGGGAAGTCCCGCAGGAACGGCTCCTCCGTCGAGCCGGGGTTACCGAAGACGGTGGTCATGCCGAGGATGCGGAGCACGTCGTACGTCGCGTCCCGGACCGTTGCCATCGCCACCCGCCTTCGTGTCGCGGGAGGGACGACAGCAGTCGTCCCTCCCGATCAGCCGAATCTATCGGGATGGGACGGACCTTTCGGGTGTTTCCCCGTCGTCGGTGGTCCGGATCGGTCGATCACCAGGAGGTTCGGAGTCGGGGTCAACAACCCGCTGTCTTAACTGTCTGATCACCTGCCGGTCAGACCTTAGCCAGCACCCGGGACGCAGGCTATGGTGCCAGGCATGGCGTTGACAGCACGGTTGATCTCGATGCACCGGGCGGATCCGGCAGATGACCGATCCCCGGCGCGGGCTCACGGTTGACGGGTGTGTGGGATGCAGGGAGAGGGTCAGGCGATCGGCGGACGAGCGATGGAGTCGATGACCGGGCGACTACTGGTCGCGACTCCGGCGCTCAAGGACCCGAACTTCGACCGTACGGTGGTGCTGCTTGTCGCCCACGAGCCGGGCGGTGCGCTCGGCGTGGTGCTGAACCGGGCCACCGAGGTGCCGGTGGCCGAGGTGCTCGGCGACTGGAGTGATCTGGCCCGCTACCCGGCGGTGCTCTTCGAGGGCGGGCCGGTGCAGCCTGACTCGGCCATCTGCCTGGCCCGCATGCGGCACCCGATGCGCCGGCTCAAGGGCTTCCACCAAGTCTCCGGAGCGGTCGGCACTATCGACCTCTCGGTCGACCCGGAGCGGCTGCGGGAGAGTATCGGCGGCATCCGCGTCTTCGCCGGCTACTCCGGCTGGGGCAGTGGCCAGTTGGAGCAGGAGATCGCCGACGGCTCCTGGTTCCTGCTGGACGGGCTGCCCGGTGACGCCTTCGTCGACCGGCCCGACGATCTGTGGCCGATGGTGTTGCGCCGACAGGGCGGGATGATGGCCGCGGTCGCCCACTTCCCGCCGGACGTCGCGCTCAACTGACCGGCCCCGGCGGGGACCCCGCGAGATGACCATGCCAGCCGTTCTGTGTATAGTTTCCCAGTGCCCGGGCGACCGGGACGACAACAAGGGGCCGTGGCGCAGCTGGTAGCGCACCACACTGGCAGTGTGGGGGTCAGGGGTTCGAGTCCCCTCGGCTCCACCTTGAAGTAGCAGGTCAAGGGCTTGCTCGCTGATCGTGGCGAGCAAGCCCTTGATCATTTGACCCCCATTCGACCCCGGACGGGGTCCCATGACCCGGCAGAACGAATTATGTGACGGCCGTCACTCCGCTGGCCTTGGATGATCGTGGGGCGGACGGGATGGCACCCGGTGACCGGCCCCAGCCCGGCCAACATCTCGTGGTCGCCCGCCCCATGTCAACCTGTCCCGACGGCGAAGATGTGCTGCTGTCCAAGGGTCTTCTTGGGCAACGTCAACGACTTCACCGTCTTGCCCGCGAGAAGAGGGAAGGTGCTGGCGAAAACGTACGTCCTGAGTTCTTGCCTGCCGAAACGAGCACTGTTGCGGTATGGGAGTGCGGCGGCGACGGTGTTGCCGTGGCTGACAGTGCGACCTCCTCCGGCGAGGGTCCAGTCGCTGAAGCCAAGGGTGATCTGCTGGGTGGTGCCGTCGGTGTAGGTGATGGTGGCCAGACCGGAGGTCCCGTCGACCCAGCCGGTGGCCGCGCCGAGGAAGCCGATCTTCGTCGCGCCGGAGACGGGCGTCACGGGGATCTGTTGGCCTTCGGAGTGGTAGTTGTCGCGGTCTCCGGCGGCGAGGTTGGGCCAGGTGTAGGTGACGGCGTTGTGTGTGAAGGTGGAGCCGGCGCTCAGGCCGGCTGCGGCAAGGGCTTGGCGGGAGTAGCTGTAGGTGGCGCCGTCGAGGTCAGCGCCTCCCGGGTAGGCGTCGTCGCTGATGCCGGCGCTGTCCCGGTGGCCGCCGAAGCCGATGTCGAAGACGTGCAGCCGGCCCGCAGACACAGTCGCAGGCAGGGTCACCCCGACCACGGTCTGGCGCGGATCGAGGGCGAAGGTAGCCGAGTAGAGGTAGGTGGGAATGTTCTCCTTACCACCCGCGAGAGCCTGGTTGCGGTAGGGCATGGCTGCCGCGATGGTGGTGCCGGGGCGGGTGGTTGCCTGGCCGGCGGCCAGCGTCCAGTCGCTGAAGGCGAGGGTGACCTGTCGGCTCGTCCCGTCGGCGAAGTGGATCGTGGCCAGACCGGCTGCGCCGTCGACGTGGCCCTCGGCGCTGCCGAGGACCCCGATCGTGGTGGCCCCGGGTGGGCTGTGCACCGTGAGCCGTTGGCCCTGGGCGATGACGTTGTCGGGTTGACCGGGGCGGACGTTGGGCCAGGTGTAGGTGGTGCCTTCGGTGGTCAGCCGGCTTCCCGGGACGATGCCGACGGCGGCGAGCGCCTCGGCCGAGTAGCTCGATGTCCACTGGTCGTAGTTGCTGGATCCGGGCGAGCCGTCCGCACTGCTGCCGGTGTTGTTCGCCACCGCGACCGCGTTGGTGCCGTTGGAGGGCGGGGCGGCGTCCGCCCCGGCCGCCCACGTCGTGTTCGGGGTGGCGGCCAGGACCAGGTCGAAGCTTCCCCCGGCGGTCAGCGCCGCCGGCGGCAGGTAAGCCTTGTTCCAGCTGGCGCCGTTGAACTGCATCGACTGGATGTACGGCGCCGAGGCCTGGGCGGCGGGTGCGTTGATCGTCCACGTCGCCCCACTGGGCAGCGTCACGACGGCCTGCGGGAACAGCGGGCTGCCGAGGACGAGGTCAGCGGTGCCCGGTACCGCCGGGTACATGCCGAGCGCTGCCCAGACGTACCAGGAAGACATGGAGCCGAGGTCGTCGTTGCCGGGAAGGCCGTCGGGGGCGTTACGGAACAGTTCGGTCTGCACCCGACGTACGACCTGTTGGGTCTTGTCGGGCCGGCCGGTGTACGCGTAGAGCCACGGAGCGCCGAAGCTCGGCTCGTTGCCCATCCACGCCCCGGAGCCGAGGACGTCGTTCAGGGTCGCGAAGTGGGTGTCCAGGTACTGGTTGAGGGCCGCGCTCCCGCCCTTGGCAGCGGCAAGGCCCTGCACGTTGAACGGCACCGCGAGCGTGTACCGCCAGGAGTTGCCCTCGGCCCAGTCGTCGTAGGAGATGTCCGTGGGGTTGAATCCGGGCCGCCACTCGCCGGACTGCCGACGCGGTTGCACGAACCCGCTGGCCGGGTTGAGCAGGTACTGCCAGCCCTGCGCCCGGGACGCGAACCGGGCGTGGTTCCTGGTGTCACCGAGTTGACGTGCGAAGGCGGCGAGAGCGAAGTCGGCCGCGTGGTACTCCAACGAGGTGGAGGTCGTCGCGTTGTGGTTGCAACAGCCATACCCGCCGTCCTCCGGCAGGTAGCCGAGGCTGTCCAGGTAGACGGTGCCCGGACGAGCGTTGCCGGGCCGGGTCGACTGCGCGACCATCGCCGCGAGGGCTTTGCCGGTGTCGAAGTCACGTGCCCCGAAGGCATGGATCGACGCGATCGTCGGAATCGCCGGATCACCGACCATCATGTACGACTCGTCGTTGGCGACCGACCACTTCGGCAGCCGACCGCTGTGCTCGTAGTCGTTGAGCAGTGAGCGCACCAGGTCACTGGCACGATCGGGTGCCAGCAGCGCCATGAGCTGGACCTGGGACCGGTAGACGTCCCAGCCGGAGAAGTTGGCGTACTGGTCGTCCTGCCCGGTGGGCAGCGTGCGGACCTGGCCGTCGAACCCCCGGTACTGACGATTGGCGTCGCTGTACACGTTGGGGTGCAGCAACGAGTGGTACAACGCCGTGTAGAAGATCTTCTGCTCGTCGGCGGTGCCGCCACCGATCCGCATCCGGCCCAACAGTTGAGTCCAGGCGGCCCGCGCCGCCGTCCGGACCGTTGTGACATCCCAACTGCTCAGAGTGTCCCGGTTCGCCCGTGCGTTCGCGACACTGACGAAGGACACGCCGACCTTCGCCTGCACGACGGATCCGCTGGGGAACGTCAGGGCGACACCGCCGTCGCCGGTGACGAACGGCCTCGGCGTCCACTTCTGACTGCTGGTGAAGGCGCGGTCGAAGCTGACCGCGTAGTGCATCGTGTAGTCGTTGTCCTTGGTACAGAACCGTCCGTCGGTCACGGTCCCGGTGATCTCAGTCGAGCTTGCCACCGACACTGTCGCGTTCGACGTCCCGGCGCCCGCGCTCGCCTTCACCAGAAGCGAGGCCGCCGGACCGGCCGGAAAGGCGATCCGACCGAGCGCCGAACGGACGGACGTCGTCAGCTCGACGCGAACGCTGTTGGCCAGGTTCACCGAGTAGTAGCCCGCCGACGCCGACTCGCCCGTGTGCGAGAAGCCGACGGTCGCGTTGTCCTTGTCCGTCGGCAGCGCGCCGGTCACAGGCAGGAACGGCAGGTTGCCGTAGGCGAAACACCCGGCCCCGCTCATCCGGTTGACGCCGAAGCCGGAGACCGCGGTGGCGGCGTAGTCGTAGCCTCCACCCGGCACCCGGGGCGCTGTGTCCGGTGCCCACTGCAGCATCCCAAAAGGCATGCTCGGCCCCGGCGACGTATTGCCGGAATCCTTTCCCGTCGCGGCCCGGGTGCCGATCATCGGATTGACCAGCGCCGCCGGATCCGACACGAGCGAAACGGCCGCGTGCGCCGGCCGAATGGGCGCCGGCAGGACAAGCGTCGCCGCAACAAGGGCAGCCGCAAGCAAACCCCGGAGCAACCGTTTCATGGCGCACCTCCTCGTCCATCGCCAACAGACCGAGCCGTGATCGACGAGACTCTAGCCGCACGATAGTTCTTGTGCTGTCCCCCTCGGCCGGATCACGTATCCCGTCCGACCTGGACGGAGCGAGCTACTGACTGTCCGAATGCCTCTGTCGAGGTCATGGTCTGTGCGTTGGGGTGGAAAAGGTGAGCGATTGAGTGAACTGGAGGTTTGCACCCGGTCTAATCCGTTTTTGTGCGATCCGCCGTCATCTGAGCCTGCGCCATGCCGCCAATGTGGAAGCTCCCTGCGTCGAAATCTTGACAACCGTCATCACGTAGCTCAAGGTTCCGCTCACGTGCGCTGTGCTGTCGGCTGAAGCCGACGTCAATACGGGGAGCTCAGATGCGGACCATTGACCGTTCGAAAACGACGACGCATGCTAGAAGCTGGCAAGCGGCAGCGATTGCAATTCTCATGATGCTCGGCTTTGCATATTGGGCGGAGCCGGCACGGGCGGCGGTCTCGACGATGACGGCAGCACAGTTGAACACGATGTTCAAGGCCTATGGGGACGCCGGGAACCACTGGACCGGCGGTGACGGCACAACCTCGGTCGCCTTGCCGGACGGTCGGGTCGTCTGGCTCTTCTCGGACACCTTCCTGGGAACTGTCAACGCCGACGGCAGCCGGTCGGCCGACTCGCCGATGATCAACAATTCTGCTGTCGTGCAGACCGGTACCGCGCTCGGCGCGACTCTGCACAGCGGCACCGCGCTCTTACCGGACGCGCTGGTCGTGCCGAGCCAACCCGGCGAGTTCTTCTGGGTGGGCGACGCAGTGGTCGAGTCGGGAGAGCTGCGGGTGATCTACAACCGCTACCGGCGCAGCGGCCAGGCACCCCTTGACTTCGCCCTGACCGGGGTGTCGCTGGCCAGGTTCGCGCTGCCGTCGCTGACCTTGAGCTCGGTGCAGGAGTTGCCGGTCGGCAAAACCGTGAACTGGGGCGCCGCAATCACGCCGGACGGCAGCTATACCTATATCTATGGGACATCGACCGCCCCGGGACGGATGAAGTTCGCCCATGTCGCCCGTGTCGCCACCGAAAATCTCGATGGTCCGTGGCAGTTCTGGAACGGATCAACGTGGTCGTCGGATCACACGGCAGCGGCACGGCTTCTCAGTGGAGTGGGCACCAGTTACTCCGTGCAGAAAGTTGGCTCGGAGTATCTCCTAGTCACGCACGAGAACAACCTGGTCTTCGATCCGCAGATCGTGGCGTACAGATCCACCTCGCCGACCGGGCCCTTCACCGGCCCCATCCAGCTCTACACTGCCCCGGAAATCACCCCCGGTTCATCCAAAGTGGTTTACGACGCCCGACTTCATCCGGAGCTGACGACCTCCGGCAATCTGCTGATGTCCTACAACGTCAACAGTCTGAAGTTCGCTGACACGATCGCTGATGCACGCCTCTACCGTCCACGTTTCGTGGATATCGCCTGGCCACCGCCGGCGCCGGGCACCGGGCTTCCGGCCGCGCCCACGGGGCTGAGCGTGACCGGGCAGGACGACTTCGCTGACCTGACGTGGTCGGCGGTGAGTGGCGTCTCCTCCTACCGCTTATACCAGCGGGACGTCACCGGAGGCCAGACGCATTTCGCCCGGCTACCGGTCGCCTCGACCACGACGAGCAGGCGGGCGGGCCTGCTGATCCCCGGCCACCAGTACGAGTTCAAGGTCACTGCGGTCAACAGCTCCGGTGAAGGGGCGTACAGCACGACCGTCTCGATCACACCACGGAGCACCAAGCTGGCGGCCGACGTGATCGGGAATGCCAACATCGCGGACGCGATCCCCGGCAGCTACCTCGTCCGGCTCAAGGAAGAGGCGGCCCTGCCGGAGCGCCTGACCAGCTACGCGACACAGCTCGTCGCCCAGGCCGGCGGCACTCTCGGCCCGGTGCTGCCCACGGCGATGCGAGGCTTCGCCGCGACTCTCACCGAGGCTCAGGCAGTGAACCTTGCTGCGCATCCGGACGTGCTCGATATCGAACAGGACGCCATGGCCGACGTCTTCGGCGAGCAGGCCGACCCGCCATGGCACCTTGATCGTGACGACCAGCGAGACCTTCCGCTCGATCAGAAGTATCAGTACCCGAACGACGGTCCGGTGCAGTCGTACGTCATCGACTCCGGCATCCGGGCCACGCACAACGAGTTCGGTGGCCGCGTGACCACCGGATTCAACGTCCTCGACGGCAGCACCAACACCCCAGACTGCAATAGGAGTCACGGTACCTCGGTCGCGGGAGCACTCGGTGGTGCGACCTTCGGTGTAGCGAAAGCCGTAAAGATCATTCCAGTCAAGGTGTTCTCCTGTACCGGTGAAGGAAAGGTCGGGCGGGCTGCCATCCGGGATATCGTCGAGGGGATCGAATGGGTTATCGATGATGCGCGGGAGAAGAAGCCCGCGGTGCTGAACCTGAGTCTGGGGGCGGCAGCCAGCGAGAAACTCGACTATGCGGCCCGGGCTGCCACCGACAGCGGACTCACGGTTGTCGCCGCCGCTGGCAACCATGGTGGGGACGCGTGCGATGTCTCGCCAGCGCGAGCGTCAAAGGACAGCGCGGTCATCACCGTCGGGGCGACCAATAGCACCGACAGGCTGTGGATACAGAGCGGAAGAGGCTCCTGTGTAACAATGTTCGCACCGGGCGTCGACATTACGACCGCCGGATCCCTCAGCGACAGCGAAGTTGTGCCGAAAACTGGTACCTCTCTTGCCGTGCCGCAGGTTTCGGGTGCCGCCGCGATGCTGCTCTCGGCCCACCCCGGTCACAGCCCCAGCGACGTCAAGAAGGCGCTTGTCGGGGCGGCGAGTAAAGACAAGTTGGTCGGCACCGGCACCGGATCGCCAAATCTTCTGCTGTTCGTGGAACGGCCGCCGGCCACCGCACCTGCCAACTTGACGGCAACTGCTGTGGACGATGGCACAATCGCGTTGAAGTGGGATCCGGTCGCTGCGGAAAATGCGCACTACCTGGTTTCGTCAAGGGATGTGACCACGGGTGAGGCCAACTTCGTGCGCTGGCCTTCTCCGGTCTTCGACGGGACCACCGCAATCGCGCGGAACCTGCTGGAAGGCCACGTGTACGAGTTCCGGGTAGCCGCGGCCAACAGCGCCGGCACCGGCCCGGAGTCCAACATCGCCCGTGCGACGACTGATCGTGTCGGGCCGCCGGCGCCGACGGGCCTGACGGCAACCTCGAAATCCGATGGATCGATCACCTTGGCCTGGAACTCCCTTGGCGCCGACGTCTGGTACTGGATCTACCAGCGCGACGTGACGACGGGCGAGACCGAGTTCACCCGGCTGGAAATTCCGATCAGCACCTGCTGCACGTTCAACGCTGGCCTACTGCTCCACGGACACGAGTACGAGTTCAAGGTCAGTGGTAGCCACCAGGGCGGCGAGGGTCAGGCATCTACACCGGCCCGAGCAACCTCGACCTATCCAAAACCAGCACCACCGACCAATCTCCTCGCCGCAGCGGAGGACGGACGAGTGGTGTTGAACTGGACAGCGAGTGCCACCTCCAACGTCTGGTATCTGATCCATCAGCGGGACGTGACCCTCGGCGAAACCGAGTTCACCACACTGGAATTGCCGGTCACCACCTGTTGCACCTTCACGGCTGGTTACCTGGCCAACGGGCACACGTACGAGTTCATGGTGACGACAACCAGCCAAGGCGGGGAGTCCGTACCGTCGAATCGGGTGAGCGCCAAGCCGATGCCGGCGCTGCCCGGCAAGGTCACCGGACTCGCAGCCACGGCTCTATCCAATGGAGACATCAAACTCAACTGGACGTCGCCGCCCGGCGACAGCCTCTGGTTTGACATCTACCAGCGAGACGTGAGCCTCGGGCAGGGTTTCTCCAAGCTGCCGGTGCCGATCACCAGCTGCTGCACGTGGACGGCCAGCCTACTCACTCACGACCACGTCTATGAGTTCAAGATAGCGGCGACGAATGCGTCAGGTGCCGGCGCGCAATCCGCTGTCGCCTCCGCCACCTCGCGCTACAGCCCGCCACGCGCACCGGCGAACCTGCGCGGCGCTACCGCCGGCGACGGCACCATCGATCTCGACTGGGACGCGCCAGGACCGGAGGGCTACCTCTACTGGATCTACCGTCGGGATGTGACGGCCGGTGAGGCATTCAGCAAGCTCCCCTACCCGACAGAGGAGACCAAAGCTTCTGTCGGCCTGCTGGTCCACAACCACGTCTACGAGTTCAAGGTGACAGCCGAGAACCAGGGGGGTCAGGGACCGGCCTCGAACGCGGTGACGGTTACGGCACGTGGTGGACTGCCCGGGGCTCCGACCGGACTTTCCGCCACCGCGGGCGACGGCCAGGTAACTCTGAGATGGACGGCTAGCCCGACCACAGGGGCCATCTACAACATCTACCAGCGGGACAAGACCGCCAATCAGTCGTGGCAGAAACTCTCGCTACCCATCTCTGGGACCAGCATGACCACGAGCTACCTGAGCAACGGGCACACCTATGAGTTCAAGGTCACCGCCTCGAACTTCGCCGGTGACTCGGCGGCCTCGAACGTGGCGTCGGCGCGGCCGATGCCACCATTCCCGCAGGCACCGACGAACTTGAGCGCTTCGGCGGGCGACGGCAAGGTGACCCTGAGGTGGTCGGCCAGCTCGACGCCGAACGTGTCCTACTGGATCGAGTCGCGGGCCAAGGGCGGCAGTTGGTCCAGGTTGCCGGTGTCGATTGGCTGCTGTTCGGACACGATGAATCTGCTTTTCAATGGGACGACGTACGAGTTCCGGATCCGGGCGACGAACCTCAGCGGTGACTCGGCGCCCACGAACGTGGCCTCGGCGCGGCCGATGCCACCATTCCCGCAGGCACCGACGAACTTGAGCGCTTCGGCGGGCGACGGCAAGGTGACCCTGAGGTGGTCGGCCAGCTCGACGCCGAACGTGTCCTACTGGATCGAGTCGCGGGCCAAGGGCGGCAGTTGGTCCAGGTTGCCGGTGTCGATTGGCTGCTGTTCGGACACGATGAATCTGCTTTTCAATGGGACGACGTACGAGTTCCGGATCCGGGCGACGAACCTCAGCGGTGACTCGGCACCCACGAACGTTGCCTCCGCCCGGCCTTGGCCTCCGATACCGCAGGCGCCCTACACCCTCCGAGGCACTGTTGGCCAGAACGCCATCACCCTGACCTGGTTTGCCAGTCCGACGCCGCGGATCTACTACCGGGTATACATGCGTAACGTGACCCGGGGTGGCGGCTGGAGCACTGCGGCCGGATTCCTGACCAACACCTCGGTGTATGTGCCGTACCTGATCGGCGGTGACCGCTACGAGTTCAAGGTTGTGGCAGAGAACATGGCCGGAGAGAGCTCTCCGACGAACACCGCCAGCTTCCGGATACATGACGTCTACGCAGACGTGAACTGCACCGATTACTACACCCCTATCAGAGACATTCCGGTCGGGTGGACGGCGGTGGAGTCCAGCGCCTTCGGGATCGCCGGTGGGGACGGCGTGCGCATCAAGGTCCAGCTCAGGGTGTGGGAGAACAACGAACTGTGGACGCGCACCGACTTCTGGTTGACCACCAGTAGTATCGGTTTCTGGAGCACCCGGGTGGACGAGCACGAGTCATACGGGGGTGGAGATTACAGCCTCTACGTCAATGTCTACGGGCCGAACGGCGAAGACTGGGGCCGGGACAGCGACTCGGATTCCTGTGACGGGCCCTAGCCTCGTCCCCTGATCGAGGGCTGAATCCGAAACAGGAAGGTTCCAAGCCACCAAGGGCGAGGCCGCGTTGCGCACGCGGCACACGACGAGGGCGTTCCCTGCCAGCAGGGCCGCACCGAGGATGACGTCGGTGCCCGGCAGTGTGGGGGTCAGGGGTTCGAGCCCCCTCGGCTCCACCTTGCGAACGTAGGGCAGCGGCCCGGTTGATGATCATCAACCGGGCCGCTTCTTTTCGTCCACGCCTGTTCGTCCTGCCGACTACGCACGCACCACAAGCGTCTAGCGGACGATCGGTGACCACTCCCGCTGGCTGACGATCGTCACCCCGGGGGTGCGGTAATAGGGGTCCTCGGCGACGATCGCGGCGAACGCCTCGGCGTCCGGGACGTCGAAGATCAGGAGTGCGCCGGAGTCGTCCGAGAACGGCCCGGCCATGGCCAGGCGGCCCTCCTGACGCAGGGCCTGGAGACGTTCCCGGTGCGCGGGCCGAGCGGCAAGCCGGTCGGGTTCGTCGCCGAAGGACAGCTCCAAGATGAACACGGATTCCTCCTCGTCGGGGCGGTTTCCGGAGCAACCTAGCGCGACAGTGAACGCAAAAACGCCCCGACCGAGGGTGACCCGGTCGGGGCGTGCACTGCGTTATGTCCGATAAGGGGGTTATCAGCCCTGGCGGCTCTTCCACTGCGGGTTCGCGCGGTTCACCACGACCACCCGGCCACGACGGCGGACCACCACCGAACCCGGCTTCTGCTTCAGCGCACGCAACGAGCTACGTACCTTCATGTCTGCCTCCTCGGTTCCAGCGGTTCCGAGTATCGAAACGCCGCACCCACCCCGGGGATTCCCGCCGACCAGGCGGCCGTCGTCGAACCTTTGCGGCCCGCCGGCCGTACCAGTGGGCGGGAGGTCAACCTCATGACCGTACGCCGGCTCCTCGCCACGGTGCTGGTCGCTGTCGCGACAGTGCCGTTGGCCGCCACACCCGCCGCCGCGCACGGCGCCCCGACCGACCCGATCAGCCGGGCGGCGGCCTGCGGACCCGAGGGCCGGTACGCGGCCACCGCCGCCTGTCAGGCCGCTGTCGAAGCGGGCGCGGCCGTCCGGGAATGGGACAACGTGCGGGTCGCCGCGATCAACGGGCGGGACCGGGAGCGGATCCCGGACGGTGAGCTGTGCAGCGGCGGGTTGTCCGCGTACCGGGGGCTGGACCTGCCCCGGACCGACTGGCCGGCCACCGACCTGACGGCGGGCGCGAAGTTCACCTTCCGGTACCGGACCACCATCGAGCACCGGGGCACCTTCCGGCTGTACGTCACCAAGCCCGGGTACGACCCGAAAGCGCCGTTGACCTGGTCGGACCTCGAAACACGCCCGTTCCTGACACTGACCGACCCGCCGGTGCGGGCCGGGGCGTACCAGTTGCCGGGTCGACTGCCGGCCAGTCGTGCGGGCCGACACCTGATCTACACGATCTGGCAGAACTCCAACACCCCGGACACCTACTACTCCTGCTCGGACGTGCTGTTCGGCGACGCCAAGGCCAAGGCCACCCCGCCGAACGCCGCCGCGCCGAAGGGGGGTGCGGCTGCGCCGCGTACCGCGGCGAGCCGGCCGGCCGCCACCGACACGGCGGTGGCGGCGGCGGCCGACCCGGGCGTGCCGGTGGCGTCGGGGACCGACCTCGACGGGCGTTGGCCGGTGCTTGCTGGTGCCGCCGTCGTGCTGGTCCTGGTGCTGCTGGTCGGCGCGGGCCGGCGACGCCGCACCGCAGTGGCCCCGGTCGGCCGTCAGTGCGAGGTACGCAACCACCGCGTCGGGCGGCGCCGGATCTGGTGACCCGGCCCGCCCGTGCCGGTCAGCGCAGCAGGCCGTCGATCTCGGCCAGCTCCTCGGCGGTGAAGTCGAGGTTGTCCAGCGCGGCGATGTTCGTCTCCAACTGCCCGACGCTGCTCGCCCCGATGATCAGGCTGGTCATCCGTGGGTCACGCAGCGCCCACGCGAGCGCGAGCTGGGCGAGGGACTGGCCGCGCCGCTCGGCCACCGCGCCGAGCCCGCGGATGGTGGCCATCTTCTCCTCGCTGAGGTCGCTCTCGTTGAGGAAGACACTCGTGCGCACCCGCGAGTCGGCCGGGATGCCGCCCAGGTAACGGTCGGTCAGCAGGCCCTGGGCCAGCGGGCTGTACGCGATGCAACCCGCCCCGACCTGCTCCAGCGTGTCGAGCAGGCCGTCGGACTCGGTCCACCGGTTGAGCATCGAGTACGACGGCTGGTTGATCAGCAGCGGCGTGCCCAGATCGCGCAGGATCGCGGCGGCCCGCGCGGTCTGCTCGGAGTTGTAGTTCGAGATGCCCACGTAGAGCGCCTTGCCGGAGCGGACGATGGCGTCCAGCGCGCCCATCGTCTCCTCCAGCGGGGTGTCCGGGTCGAACCGGTGCGAGTAGAAGATGTCGACGTAGTCGAGCCCCATCCGGCCCAGCGACTGGTCCAGCGACGAGATCAGGTTCTTCCGCGAGCCCCACTCGCCGTACGGGCCGGGCCACATCAGGTAGCCGGCCTTGCTGGAGATGACCAGCTCGTCCCGGTACGCCCGCAGGTCGGTGGCGAGCAGCCGGCCGAAGTTCTCCTCCGCCGAACCGGGCGGCGGCCCGTAGTTGTTCGCCAGGTCGAAGTGGGTGACCCCCAGGTCGAAGGCGCGCCGGACGATGTCGCGCTGCCTGTCGAACGGGCGGTCCGGGCCGAAGTTGTGCCACAGCCCGAGGGAGACGGCGGGCAGTCGCAGGCCACTGCGTCCGCTGCGCCGGTAGGTCATGGTGTCGTAGCGGTCATCCGCGGCGAGGTAGGTCACGATCATGAGCCTAGCTCCGGCCGGTGCTACGGGGGATCGGGTGTGGAAACCAGGACATCGCGGTAGTTTCGACGCGACGACCTGCCCCGGCCCAACGGGAAGTGAACACAGTGGACGACATCACCGCACTGATCCTGGACGACCACGCCGCCTTCCGGCGCGGCTTCGCCCGCCTCGACGACGCCCGCGACGAGCAGGAGCTGCTCGCGATCTGGGACGCCCTCGCCCTGCACCTGGACATCCACGCCGAGGCGGAGGAGGCGATCCTCTACCCGCACCTGGTCAAGCACGGCGACGACGGCGAGGACGAGACCGCCGACGCGATCGGCGACCACAACAAGATCCGCGACGCCGTCGCCGAGGCGAAGCTGCACCCGGTCGGCTCCGAGCAGTGGTGGACGGCGGTCGGCACGGCCCGCCGGGAGAACAGCGAACACCTCGCCGAGGAAGAGGACGAGGCGCTGCCCGACTTCCGTCGGCACGCCAGCACCGAACTCCGCGCCGAGCTGGGCCAACGCTGGCTCACCTTCTACGGCGAGCACAAGAACGGCCGCAACCTTCCGTTCCGCGACAAGGACCCACAGCGGTACGTGGCCGACCACCGCTGAGATCTCCCCAGCGCGGGGGAGTCGCCGCAACCGATTCCGGCCGCAGAATGACGAGGTGATCCTCCGAGCGGCGCTGGCCCCGCTGGTTGCCGGCAGCACCTGGCGACGCGGCGTGTTCCTGCTGCTCGGCGGAGTGTTGGCGCTGCCGTACGGGCTGCTCGCGGTGACCTTCGCCCAACTGCTCGGCGACTCGGAGATCCCCCGCTCACTGACGTACGCGCTGCTGGTGATCGCGGCGCTGATCGCCGTGGTGCCGCTGCTGCTGGACGGCAGCCGGGCGCTGGAGATCGCCGCCGTGCGGGGGTTGCTCGGTGTCGATCTGCCCGAGCCGGCGCTGGGGCATCGCGGCGACCGGGAAACCCGACTGCGCAGCGCGCTCTGGATCGCCACCCACCTCATCGTCGGCGCGGGGGTGATGATCGCCCTGTTCAGCGCCCTGCCGATGGCGCTGGCCTTCATCGCCCAACAGTTCGGCGTCGGCACCGAGCTGACCAGCCAGGAACGGTTCGGGCCACTGGACGGGAGGGACAGCGGCTGGCTGACTCTGACCGGGGTGGCGATGTTCGTCGGTCTCGGCTACGCCGTCGCGGGGCTCGGCGCGCTGGCCGGTTCGATGGCGCCGGTGCTGCTCGGCCCCGCGCAGGCGGAGCGGATCGCCGCCCTGGAGGCGCAGGCCACCCGGCTCGCCGAACGCAACCGGCTGGCCCGGGAGCTGCACGACTCGATCGGTCACGCGCTGACCGTGGCCACCCTCCAGGCCGGTGCGGCCCGCGAGGTTCTCGACACCGACCGGGAGTTCGTCCGGCGGGCGCTCAGCGCCATCGAGGAGACCGGACGGACCGCGATGGACGAGCTGGACCACGTGCTCGGGCTGCTCCGGGAGACCGGCAACGACCGCCGGGTGGTGGCGCCGCAGCGTACCCTCGCCGACCTGGACCGGTTGGTCGCCGACGCCCGCGCGGCCGGGCTGGCGGTGCACGCACACCGCGTCGGCGACCCGGCGCGGGTGCCCGCGGCGGTGTCCCGGGAGGGCTACCGGATCGTCCAGGAAGGCCTGACCAACGCCGCCCGGTACGGCCACGGGCCGGTGACGCTGCGGCTCGGCCTGCACCCGGGAGCGCTGGAACTTGAGCTGGTCAACGCGTTGGACCGCCCCGAGCGGGCGGACCCGGGTCGGTGTGGCCGAGGACTGGACGGGATGCGGGAGCGGGTGCTGCTGCTCGGCGGCCGGATCACCGTTGGTCCCGACGGCGACCGCTGGCTGATCCGGGCCCGTCTGCCGTACGAGGAGGCGACATGACCACCGGGGTGCTGATCGTCGACGACGACGAGTTGATCCGGGTGGGGCTGCGCGCCATCATCGACGCCCAACCCGACCTGCGGGTGCTCGCCGAAGCCGCCGACGGCGCCGAGGTGCCGCCGCTTGTCGCCCGGCACCGGCCGGACGTGGTGCTGATGGACGTGCGGATGCCCAGCATCGACGGCATCCAGGCCACCCGGCACCTCCTGGCCACCTCCGCCAACCCGCCCCGGGTGCTGGTGGTCACCACGTTCGCCAACGACGAGTACGTCTACGAGGCGTTGCGCGCGGGAGCCTCGGGTTTCCTGCTCAAACGGGCCCGACCCGCCGAGGTGGTGGAGGCGGTCCGGGTGGTCGCGGCGGGAGAGTCGCTGCTCTTCCCGGCCGCGATCCGTCAGCTCGTCGGGGCGTACGGGCCGGTGGGCGGCGATCGGCTGCGCGCCGCCCGACTCACCGAGCGGGAGGCCGAGGTGCTGCGGTTGATGACCACCGGCCGGTCCAACCCGGAGATCGCCGCGCACCTGGTGGTCGGGGTGGAGACCGTCAAGACGCACGTCGGCAACGTGCTGGCCAAGCTGGGTGCCCGCGACCGCACCCAGGCGGTCATCGCCGCCTACGAGTCCGGGTTCGTCACCCCGTCGGGCTGATCGGTCCCTCGACCGGGGGAGCGGCTTCACCGCCGGCCGGGAGGGAACCCGGCGGTTATCCGTCGAGGCTGAGACCATGACAACGATCACTGACTCCCGACCCCGTACCGACTCCCGCTGGCCGGATCGGCTCGCCCCACTGGCTGCCGGTTGGCTCGGCCTGTGGGGCGTCCTCGCCCTGGTCGGCTCGCTCACCGGCGCCGGCTATCCGTTCGGCGCGAACGACAGGAACGGCGGTGAGGTCAGCCTGCTGCGTCTGGTGCCGGTGGACCTGGCCACCCCGCTCTTCGCCGGCGTGCTGCTGACCGCCGCGGTGGCCGCACTGGCCATGAGCCGCCCGGCGGTACGCCCAGCCGGCCCGCTGCGGGCGCTGCTCGCCGGCTATGGCTGGGCGGTGGCGTTCGTCCTGGCCGTGGTCGTGCCGGATGTCCGGGTGCTGCTCATGCTCGGCTACCTGCCGATACTGATCGTCGGCGCGCCGTTCGGCTGGCCGCCGGTCGACTACTCCGACCTCTTCAACTGGGCGCTGTTCGCCCGGTTCGCCGCGCTGGCCGGCGGGCTGCTGCTGGCCGGGGCGGTGCTCGCCTGGCAACGCCGTACCGCCAGGGCCTGCGTCGGCTGCGGTCGCGGCGACACCGACCGAGGGTGGACCACCCCGGCTGCCGCCGCGCGCTGGGGTCGGTGGGCCGCCGGCATCGCCGCGATCATCCCGTTCACGTACGCGCTGACCCGGTTCGCCTGGGCGGCCGGCATCCCGCTGGGCATCTCCCGGGAGTTCCTCACCGAGATGCAGGACACCGGGCTGGTGTGGGCCGGGTTCGGGTTGGGCGCGTTCGCCACCGTCGGCGCGATCCTCACCCTCGGGCTGGTCCAGCGCTGGGGTGAGCGGTTCCCGCGCTGGATGATCGGCCTGGCCGGTCGGCGGGTGCCGGTGAAGCTGGCCGTGGTGCCGGCCACCCTGGTCGCCATCGCGGTGACAGCGGCCAGCCTGGGACTGCTGAGCAACCCCAGGTTCTGGGAGCTCACCGGCGGGCTCAGCCTGACCGGGGCGCCGATGCTGCTCTGGCCGCTGTGGGGCGTGGCGCTCGGCGCGGCCACCTACGCGTACCACCTGCGCCGCCGCGGAGCCTGCCGGCGCTGTGGCCGGGGTTGAGGGTGGGAGTGGGGGTGCCCCTGATGCCCGGGGCACCCCGGCGAATGTGAGCTAGCGTGGGTCGGGTGACTGCGCCTAACCCGGTAATCCCGGTTCCACCGGCCGACCTGCCCGGCACGCTCGGCGCGCTTCGGGCAGCCGGTCACCAGTACCGCACCGTCAAGCAGGAACTCCGCGACAACCTCCTCGCCCGGATGCGCTCCGGCGAGGCCCGTTTCCCCGGCATCGTCGGCTACGACGACAGCGTGCTGCCCGAGGTCGAGCGGGCCCTGCTCGCCGGGCACGACATGGTGCTGCTCGGTGAGCGCGGCCAGGGCAAGACCCGACTGATCCGCTCGCTCGGCGCGCTGCTCGACGAGTGGACCCCGGTCATCGTGGGCTCGGTGCTCAACGAGCACCCCCTGCACCCGCTCACCCCCGCGTCCCGTGCCCAGGTCGCCGAGGCCGGCGACGACCTGCCGATCGGCTGGTTGCACCGCTCCATGCGCTACGGCGAGAAGCTCGCCACCCCGGACACCAGCGTCGGCGACCTGATCGGTGACGTCGACCCGATCCGGATCGCCCAGGGCCGCACCCTCGGCGACCCGGAGACCATCCACTTCGGGCTGGTGCCGCGCACCAACCGGGGCATCTTCGCCGTCAACGAGCTGCCCGACCTGGCCGAGCGCATCCAGGTGGCCCTGCTCAACGTCCTGGAGGAGCGGGACATCCAGGTCCGTGGCTACCAGCTGCGGCTGCCGCTGGACCTGCTCCTGGTGGCCAGCGCCAACCCGGACGACTACACCAACCGGGGCCGGATCATCACTCCGCTCAAGGACCGGTTCGGCGCGGAGATCCGCACCCACTACCCGGTCGACCTGGAGTTGGAGCTGGCGTTGATCCGGCAGGAGGCCGACCTGGTCGCCGCCGTGCCGGAGCACGTCCTGGAGGTGCTGGCCCGTTTCGCCCGCGCGGTCCGGGAGTCGCCTTCGGTGGACCCGCGTTCGGGTGTCTCCGCCCGGTTCGCCATCGCCGCCGCCGAGACGGTCGCCGGTGCCGCGCTGCGCCGCGCCGGCCTGCTCGCCGCGACCGGCAGCCCGCAGGACCGCCCCGAGGCGGCGGTGGCCCGGGTCGGCGACGCGGTGTCGGTGACCAGCACGCTGCGCGGCAAGGTGGAGTTCGAGTCCGGCGAGGAGGGGCGGGAGATCGAGATCCTCGCCCACCTGCTGCGGACCGCGACCGCCGAGACGTTCCGGGCGCACCTGGCCGGGCTGGACCTGTCCGGGTTCACCGCACTTGTCGAGGACGGCGCGGCGATCGAGACCGGCGAACTGGTCAGCGCAACGGAGCTGCTGCGCCAGGTTGGCACCGTACCCGGACTGGCGAAGGTCCTCGACCGGCTCGGCCTGGGCGACGGGCCCACTCCGGAGGAAGCCGCCGCCGCCGTCGAGTTCGTGCTGGAAGGGCTGCATCTGACCCGCCGGCTGGGCAAGGACGTCACCGACTCGGGGCGCACCGTCTACGGCGGCCGGAGCTGACCATGGCCGGCAACCGGTTCCGGTACGGGCAGTGGACCGGCGGGCCCGACCCGCTGGCACCCCCGTACGACGTACGCGAAGCGGTCGACGAGGTCGGCGCCGAGGTGCTGGCCGGCGGCAGCCTGCGCGAGGCCCTGCGGGACCTGCTGCGTCGTGGTCCGCAGGGGCGGGGCGGGCTGGACGACCTGGCCGCCCGCGCTCGGCGGCTGCGCCGGGATGCGCTCCGCCGAGGCGACCTGGACGGTGCGGTGACCAGGGCAAGGGCACTGCTCGACCAGGCTCTCGCCGCCGAGCGGGACGAGCTGCGTGGCCGCGACGACGACGGCGCGCGGTTCGCCGAGTCGGTGCTGGACAATCTGCCCCGCTCGACAGCGCGGGCGGTGGAGGAGCTGTCCGGCTACCAGTGGGCCAGCGAGGACGCCCGCCGGTCGTACCAGCAGATCCTCGACCAGCTCCGTGACGACGTGCTCGGTCAGCGCTTCGCCGGGTTGCGCGACGCGGTGCGGGCGTCCGCCGACCCGGCCGCCCAGCAGCGGCTGGCCGAGATGATGGGCGACCTGAACGACCTGCTGGCCCGGCACGGCCGCGCGGAGGACACCACCGACGCGTTCGCCGAGTTCATGCGTCGACACGGCGACTTCTTCCCGGAGCAGCCGGAGACCGTCGACGAGCTGATCGACGTGCTGGCCCGTCGTTCGGCTGCCGGCGAGCGGCTGATGAACTCGCTCTCCGACCGGCAGCGCGCCGAGCTGGCGGGTCTGATGCAGCAGTCGCTCGGCGACCGTCTCGCGGGGGAGTTGTCCGCGCTCGACGCCAACCTGCGGGCGCTGCGCCCGGATCTGCGCTGGGGGCGCGGCGAGCGGGTCCGGGGCGACCAGCCGCTCGACTACGCCGACGCGGCGGGCGCGCTGGGTGAGATCGGCGAGCTGGACGACCTGCTGGACCAGCTCGACCAGGAACATCCGGGGGCCACGCTGGACGACGTGGACGTCGACGCGGTCGCCCGCACGCTGGGCCGGGAGGCGGCCGACGACGTGCGCCGGCTGCGGGATCTGGAGCGGGAGCTCCGCCGGCAGGGCTGGGTGAGCCGGGACGCGGAGGGGCTCACGCTGAGCCCGAAGGCGCTGCGCCGGCTCGGCGGGACCGCGCTGCGACGGGTCTTCGCCGACCTGACGGCCGGGCCGCGCGGGCAGCACGACCTGCGCTCGGCGGGGGCCGCCGGCGAGGTCAGCGGTGGGTCCAGACCCTGGGAGTACGGCGACGAGCAACCGTTGGACGTGGTCCGGACGCTGACCCGGGCGGTCCGCCGGGCCGGGCCGACGGTTCCGGTGCAGCTCGCGGTGGACGACTTCGAGGTGGTGGAGACCGAGAAGCGGGCCTCGGCGGCGGTGGTGCTCTGCGTCGACCTGTCGTACTCGATGATCTCGCAGGGTCGTTGGGGGCCGATGAAGCAGACGGCGCTGGCGCTGGCGCACCTCATGGAGACCCGCTTCCCGCAGGACGCCCTGCAGATCGTGGGCTTCGGCCGGGAGGCGATGGCGCTGACCCAGCAGGAGCTGGCCGCCGTCGAGCCGGACGGTGAGCAGGGCACCAACCTCCAGCACGCGCTGCGGTTGGCCGGTCGGCACCTGCGCCGGCACCCGGACGCCGAACCGGTGGTCCTGGTGGTCACCGACGGGGAGCCCACGGCCCACCTGGACCCGGACGACGGGGAGGCGCTGTTCCACTGGCCGCCGCTGCCGGAGACGATCGAGGCGACGGTCCGTGAGGTGGACCGGCTGAGTCGCTACGGCGCCACGCTCAACCTGTTCATGCTCGGCGACGATCCGGGTCTGCGGCGCTTCGTCGACGCGGTGGCCCGCCGCAGCCGTGGCCGCATGTTCACGCCGGACACCGACGACCTGGGCGAGTACGTGGTCAGCGACTACCTCCGCTCCCGCCAATCCCGCCGCTAACGTCCCGCCGGGCAGGTTGACTGGGGGCATGGAGAGTGCAGGGCTGCGGCGGGCCTATGACGGGGTGTTCGTCGAGCTTGACGAGGGGGAGTTCGGGACGGCTCCGGAGGGGCAGCTCAGCGCCGAGCAGATCGTCGCGCACCTGGTCGCCAACGACGAGCTGATGATCCAGGCCACCGAGGCGCTGCTGGCCGGATCGCCGTTCGCCTACTACGAGCTGGAGGAGAACATCCACCGTCCACAGCTCGACGCGCTGGCCGCCGAGCAGGGCGGTCTGCGGGGGCTGACCGCTCTGTTGCACGACACCAGTGACCGGCTGTGCGGGCTCGTCGCCCAGCTCGGCCTGGCGGCGGAGACCCCGGTCGAGACCCACCTGCGCGAGGGCTTCGACCTCATCGTGGACGAGCCGCTGCCCTGGTCCCGCACCCTGGACCTGCACATGCGGGTCCACCTGCCCAAGCACCAGGCGCAGCTCCAGATGCTCCGCGCCTGAGCCGACGCGGTCCTGGGCCGCCTCGGTCGGGCTCGTCGTCCGGCGTCTTGGTCTGATGAGCGGTATACCTGTGAGTCATATTTATGACTCACAGGTATACCGCTCATCGCTGCAATGCCCGTCGGCTGTCGCGCCGAGGCCGGCGGCGATGCCAGCACCATTCGGTGGCGGGGCCGGGCGGGGCCGGGCGGGGCCTCGGCGGGTGGTGGATCAGGTTTCGATCAGCTCGGGACGGGGGTGGAAGGTGCGGCGGTAGGTCGAGGGCGCCACGCCGATGCGTTGGTGGAGTTGCTGGCGCAGGGCGGCGGTGGTGCCGAAACCCGCGCGGTGGGCGATCTGGTCGACGGTGAGGTCGGTCGTCTCCAGCAGCAGTCGCGCGTGGTCGGTGCGTTGTTGCAGCAGCCACTGCGCCGGGCTCAGGCCGGTCTCCGACCGGAAGCGCCGGGTGAAGGTGCGCACGCTCATCCGCGCCTGCTCGGCCAGGTCGCGCAGGGCGATCGGCTCGTGCAGCCGCTGCCGCGCCCACTCCCGGACGCCGGCGGTGCTGCAGTCGGTGGCCTTCGGCACCGGCCGCTCGATGTACTGCGCCTGACCGCCGTCGCGCCACGGCGGCATCACGCAGCGGCGGGCCGCCCGGTTGGCCACCTCGCTGCCGTGGTCGAGGCGGATGACGTGCAGGCAGAGGTCGATGCCGGCGGCGACTCCGGCCGAGGTGAGCACCCGGTCGTCGACGATGAAGAGCACGCCCGGGTCGAGGTCCACCGCCTCGCCGTGCAGGCGACGAAACTGCTCCGTGTACGCCCAGTGGGTGGTCGCCCGACGCCCGTCGAGCAGCCCGGCGGCGGCCAGCACGAACGCCCCGGTGCAGATCGACATGATGCGGGCGCCCCGCTCGTACGCCGCCCGTAACGCCTCGGTCACCTCCGGCTCGACGGTGCCCGAGGTCAACGCGGTGCCGGCCTGGATGCCGGGGACGATCACCGTGTCGGCGGTGTCGAGCAACTCCAGACCATGGTCGGGGAGCACCTGGAAATTGGCAGTGCTCCGCACCGGCCGCCCACCCGGGGTGCAGACCCGTACGTCGTACAGGTGCGTGTCCTCGGCGGTGCGGGCGGTGCTGAAGACCTGCGAAGGGGTGCCGAGGTCCAGGCCGACCACCTGGTCCAGGGCGAGTACGGCGATCCGGTGCGGGCGAACGGTCATGGCCCGATTATTGCGCATGATGGCTTTCCGGCCACTCGCCGCGGTGTGCGGCCCCGCCCAGACTGGTCGCGTGACCAAGAACCGCCTCCTGCATCCCGCCTGGCTGGTCGCCGCCGTCGCCTTCGTGGCGCTGGTCGGCGCGGCCGGCTTCCGCGCCACCCCGTCGGTGCTGCTGCACCCGCTGCACGAGGAGTTCGGTTGGCCGCTGGCCACCATCTCCGCCGCCGTCTCGGTCAACCTGCTGCTCTACGGGCTCACCGCGCCGTTCGCCGCCGCCCTGATGGACCGGTTCGGCATCCGCCGGGTGGTCTCGGTGGCGCTGCTGCTGGTCGCCGCGGGCAGTGGGTTGACGGTCTTCATGAGCGCCAGCTGGCAGCTGCTGCTCTGCTGGGGTGTGCTGGTCGGAGTGGGCACCGGCTCGATGGCGCTGGCGTTCGTGGCCACCATCACCGGGCGTTGGTTCGTCCGCCGAAGGGGTCTCGTCACCGGAGTGCTGACCGCCGGTGGGGCGGCCGGACAACTGGTGTTCCTGCCACTGATCGCCATCCTGGTCCGCGACCACGGCTGGCGTACCGCCGCGCTCGTCGTGGCCGGAGCCGCGCTGGCGGTCGTACCCCTGGTGGTGTGGTTGCTGCGCGAGCACCCGGCGGATCTCGGGCTGCCCGCCTACGGGGCGACCGAGGTCGTCGCGGCGCCACCGGCGACCGGCGGTGCGGCGGCCCGGGCGCTGGGCGCGCTGGCGACGGCGGCCCGGACCCGGCCGTTCTGGCTGCTGGCCAGCGGGTTCGCGATCTGCGGCGCGACCACCAACGGCCTCGTCGGTACGCACTTCGTGCCGGCCGCGCACGACCACGGCATGGCCCAGACCACCGCGGCCGGGCTGCTCGCCCTGGTCGGGCTCTTCGACATCGTCGGGACCATCGCCTCCGGCTGGCTCACCGACCGGGTGGACAGCCGGTTGCTGCTCGGCATGTACTACGCGCTGCGTGGGGCGTCCCTGCTGGTCCTGCCGAGCCTGTTCAGCGGCAGCGCCAAGCCGAGCATGCTGGTGTTCATCGTCTTCTACGGCCTGGACTGGGTGGCGACAGTGCCGCCGACGGTGGCGCTGTGCCGGGAGTACTTCGGTGGCGCCGGGGCTGTGGTGTTCGGCTGGGTGTTCGCCGCCCACCAGCTCGGTGCGGCGGTCGCCGCGACCGGTGCGGGGCTGGTGCGGGACCGACTCGGCGACTACGCGATGGCCTGGTACGTGGCCGGTGCGCTGTCGATCGGCGCGGCCGGCCTGTCGATGCTGCTGCGCCGCCGGCCCGGCCGACCGGTGCCGGAGGCCGTGCTGGCCGCCGCGACAGCGCCGAAGGCGTGGCGGTTCCAGGGCTGAGCCGGCCCGGTTGAGGGGTCAGCCCATGGTCCACTGCTGGGCCGGCCGTTCGTCGCAGGGCTGCTGCCGGATGTCGTCGCCGGCCTCGACGCCGTCGTCGTCGGCCTGGGCGCACTTGCCGCTGTGCACGGCGACCAACAGCACCGGGCCATTGCCGATGGGGTTCAGCCGCCACTGCTGGTTGGCCCCACCGTGGCAGGGAAACTGCATCAGCCGCGCGCCGTCGTCCTGGCTGCCACCCTCGACGTCGAGACACTGCCCAAACGCGGCGTTGGCCACCGTCGCCGCCTCCGGACCGACCGGGGTGATCACCCAATCCTGCTCCGGGCCGCCGGTGCAGACCGCCAAGTGCGCCTTCGCCTGCGTGCCGTCGCCGTAGAGCCCCAGGCACAGGCCTGAGTCGGCCTTGAACACCCGGGGCCCGGTCACCGGCTCGGCGGCCGTGCTCGGGCTCGGCTCGGCCGGCGCGCCGGTGGGCTGCGCGTCGGTGGACGACGTGCCAACGCTGGCCGGCACGCTCGGCGCGTCGTCACCGTCGAGCAGCCCGGTGGTGAAGACCACCCCGAGGAGTACGCCGACCAGGGCGACCGCCAGCGCCACCCGCAGCAGCGGATCGGCCAGCGGACCGGATCGTGCTGCCCGTCGGCCTCCGCCGTAGACGGTGCCGGTGGGATCGGGGCGTTCCTCGGGCGCGGACATAGGCGCCATCCTCACCCACCGCCGTCGGCGACGGCCAGTCGGTGGGTCAGGTGGTGACGCGGATCGGCGGCGCTCAGCGGGTGGGTTGCGGGTCGGTGACGTCGGCCACTGTGGCGTCGAGGGCCGTGATCGCGGCGTCGGCGTCGACAGCGATGGCGAGGCCACGTTCCCCGGCGCCCAACGTGATCTCCCGGCCGCGCAGTCGCTCGTCGGCGATCACCGGCCACGGCGTGCTCGCGCCGAACGGGGTGATGGTGCCGCGCTCGTAGCCGGTAGCGGCCAGGGCGCCGGCGGCGTCCGGCATGGAGAGCCGGTGCACGCCGAGCAGGGCGCGCAGCTTGGGCCAGGAGATGACCCGGTCGCCGGGGGTGAGCACGAAAAGGTGATCGTCCACACTCCGGCGGACCACGATCGTCTTGACGACGTCGGGGACCGCCACGCCCCGGGCCGCGGCGGCCTCCGCGAGGCTGCCGACCGCGCCATGGCTGACCAGCCGATACGTCAGTCCGGCGGCGTCCAGGGCGGTGATCGCGGGCGATGGCATGCCCGCCACGGTAACCGCCTGGCCTGCCACCGGACGGGAAACTGCCACGGCCCACATCCCACGGTTTCCCAAGTACGCGCGTAAGGTGATCACATGCGCGCTGAGCGTGTGGATCACCCCATTGACCATGATCAAGCGGTGGACACGCTGCGACGGTCGTACGCCGCGGTGCCCACGGGCGAGCCTGTCCGGCTGGCCAAACGCACCTCCAACCTGTTCCGCCCCCGGTCCGCACCTCGGACTCCGGGGCTCGACGTGAGCGGCCTGAACGGCGTGTTGTCGGTCGATCCGGCCGGGCGCACCGCCGACGTGCAGGGCATGTGCACCTACGAGGACCTGGTCGACGCGACGCTGCCGCACGGGCTGATGCCGCTGGTGGTGCCGCAGTTGCGCACCATCACGTTGGGTGGCGCGGTGACCGGCCTCGGGATCGAGTCCACCTCGTTCCGCAACGGCCTGCCGCACGAGTCGGTGCTCGAGTTGGACGTGCTCACCGGCTCCGGCGAGATCGTCACCGCCCGTCCCGACGGGGAGCACGCCGACCTGTTCGCCGCGTTCCCCAACTCGCTGGGCAGCCTCGGTTACGCGACCCGGCTGCGCATCGAGCTGCAACCGGTCGGCCGGTACGTGGCGTTGCGCAACGTCCGGTTCACCCAGTTGGAGGCGCTCACCGACGCGATCGCGGAGGTGACAGCGACCCGGTCGTGGGCCGGGCAGCCGGTCGACGCGATGGACGGGGTGATGTTCAGCCCCGGCGAGGCGTACCTGGTGTTCGCCACGTTCACCGACGCCGCCGACCCGCCCAGTGACTACACCGGTCAGTCGATCTACTACCGGTCGCTGCGTCGGCGCACCCGGGACGTGCTCACCGCGTACGACTATCTCTGGCGCTGGGACACCGACTGGTTCTGGTGCTCGGCGGCGTTCGGCGCCCAGCACCCGGTCGTGCGGCGGCTCTGGCCGGCGCGCTACCGGCGCAGCGACTTCTACCACCGGCTGGTCCGTCTTGAGCACCGACACCAGGTGGCGGCCCGGATCGACCGGCTGCGCGGGCAGCCGTCCCGGGAGCGGGTCGTGCAGGACGTGGAGGTCCCGCTGGACCGTACCGCCGACTTCCTGCGCTGGTTCGCCAGCGCGGTGGGGATGAACCCGGTGTGGCTGTGTCCGCTGCGGTTGCGCGAGCCGGCGGGTGCCGGTTCGGCGCGGTCGTGGCCGCTGTATCCACTCCGGCCAGGGCAGGACTACGTCAACATTGGGTTCTGGGGGAGCGTTCCGATCGCGCCAGGCGCCGCCGACGGCGACGTCAACCGCACGATCGAACGCAGGGTGTCGGAGTCGGGCGGGCACAAGTCGCTCTACTCCGACGCGTACTACGACCGGGACGCCTTCGATCGCCTGTACGGCGGCGACACGTGGCGGGCGGTGAAAGATCGCTACGACCCGGACCACCGGCTGACGGGATTGTACGAAAAGGCGGTAGCACGAGCATGAGCCTGACCGACAGAGATCAGGGGGCGGCGAGCGTCCCCGCCACCCCGCCGGCGGGGGGCCGGCACACGGGTCCGACCGTGGCGGATGTCATCCGCGCGGTCACCACGGGGCCGTTACCGGTGCGGATCAGCGGGTACGACGGCAGTTCCGTCGGCCCGTCCGACGCCGGTATCACCCTGGCGATCCAATCCGAGCGGGGTTTGTCCTACCTGCTCACCGCTCCCGGCGACCTGGGCATGGCCCGGGCCTACGTCAGTGGTGACCTGGCGTTGCAGGGGGTGCACCCGGGCGACCCGTACGAGGCGTTGCGGGTGCTCAAGGACAAGCTGCGGCTGCGCCCACCGTCGCTGGCCGAGGGGCTGGCGCTGGTCCGGGGGCTGGGCTGGGAGCGGCTGATGCCGCCGCCGGCTCCGCCGCAGGAGGCGCAGCCACGGTGGAAGCGGGTGGTGAACGGGCTGCGGCACTCGCGGGTGCGCGACAGCACGGCGATCTCGCACCACTACGACGTCTCCAACGCCTTCTACGAGAAGGTGCTCGGCCCGTCGATGACGTACACCTGTGCGGTCTTCCGGTCTCCGGACGACACGCTGGAGCAGGCCCAGTCGGCGAAGTACGACCTGGTCGCCGGCAAGCTGGCGCTCAAGAAGGGGATGCGGCTGCTGGATGTGGGCTGCGGCTGGGGTGGCATGGTCCGGCACGCCGCCCGCGAGTACGGCGTGAAGGCGCTCGGGGTGACCCTGTCGAAGGCGCAGGCGCAGTGGGCGCAGGCGGCGATCGAGCGGGAGGGGCTGACCGGGCTGGCCGAGGTGCGGCACCTGGACTACCGGGACGCGCCGGCGGAGCAGTTCGACGCCATCTCCTCGATCGGGTTGACCGAGCACATCGGGGTGCGCAACTACCCGACCTATTTCGGGGCGCTGCGGTCCCGGCTGCGGGAGGGGGGTCGGCTCCTCAACCACACCATCACGCGCGCGGACAATCGGGCGCCGCACCGCTCCGGCGCGTTCATCGACAGGTACGTCTTCCCGGACGGGGAGTTGGCCGGCCCGGGTCGGCTGATCAGCGAGGTGCACGACGCCGGGTTGGAGGTGCACCACGAGGAGAATCTGCGCCAGCACTACGCGCTGACGCTTGCCGCCTGGTGCCGCAACCTGGTGGAGCACTGGGACTTCTGCGTCTCGGAGGTGGGTGCGGGCACCGCCCGGGTGTGGGGGCTGTACATGGCCGGGTCGCGGATGGCGTTCGAGCGCAACGGCATCCAGCTGCACCAGGTGCTGGCCACGCACAACGGCCCGGACGGGGTGAACGGCTACCCGCTGCGACCGGACTGGTTGCCCTGATCACCTGCTGACCGTTGCCTGAAGCCGCGTCGAGAAAGTCGGCGCGGCTTCTTGCGAACCGATTGACAAACAAGTTTTGTACGTACAAACTGATTTTTGCCATGAGAGATGTCCTGTACCTGGAGCAGATCGAGCAGGCCGAAGTCCTGCTCAAGCCGCAGCGCGTCGAGGTGCTGCGGCAACTCGCCGAACCGCGCACCTGCACCGAGGTCGCGGCTCGACTCGACCAGACGCCACAGCGCGTCTACTACCACGTCAAGCAGCTCGTCGCGGCCGGCCTCGTCGAGCTGGTCAACGAGCGCAAGGTTCGCGGGATCACCGAGGGGATCTACCAGGCCGCCGCCCGGTCGTACTGGCTGTCCCCCCGGCTCGTCGGCCGGATCGGCCTGCGCCGGACCCGCGACGAGCTGAGCCTGGGCTACCTGCTCGACCTGATGGAGGAGGTCCAGGCCGACATCGCCGGTCTGGACCGGGCGGCGCCCGAGCTGCCCTCGATCGGGGTCTCCGGCGAGATCCGGGTGCCGGCCGAGCAGCGCCAGCAGTTCCTGCACGACCTGCAAACCGCACTTCAGGACCTGTTCACCCGCTACGGCGGCAGCGAAGGCGATGCCTTCAAGCTGGCCGTCGCCTGCTATCCGAAAGGGAACGACAATGAGTGAACCGATGAAGGTGCAGGCCCGTCTCTCCGCGCCCGTCGGGCGCGTCCGCCAGGCCCTGACCGACCCGGCCGAGCTGCGTCTCTGGCTGGCCGAGCACGCCGAGGTCGAGCTGCCTCAGCGGTACGAGTTCTGGGGCCGCTACACGCCCGAGGGCGACGCCCCGCACCAGCGGCTGCTGCACGCCGACGACGACACGCTGCGCTTCAGCTGGCTGCTCGACGGGGTGGAGACCACCACCGAGTTCCAGCTCACCGCCGAGGGCGCGGACAGCACACTGCTCACGCTGACCCAGAGTCACTTCGACTTCGCCGAGGCGATGAGCGGCTCCAGCATCCGGGGCGTGCTCCAGACGTACTGGGCGCTGTCCATCGCCAACCTGGCCGCCCGCCTGGAGGGCAAGCCACTGCTGCCCCGCACCGACTTCACCTCCGCCGACCTGCGGGGTGAGCTGGTCATCGCCGCCCCCGCCGACAAGGTGTGGGAGTCGCTTACCGACTCCGAGCAGGCCAGCGCCTGGTTCGGCTACCCGATCGGCATCGAGCCCTGGGTCGGTGGCCGGTACGCCATGGGCGGCTTCGAGAACGGCTACGCGGCCAAGATCGTCGACCTGGAGCCCGGCCGACGGATGTCCGTCGACTGGGGACCGACCGGCGTGACGAGCTGGGAGCTGGCCGAGTCCGGTGGCCGGACCACGCTGACCTTCGTGCAGAGCGGCTTCGACGAGGCCAACCCCCCGTACGGGGCCTGGAGTGGGTCGGTTTCCGGGCTGTTCGAGCTGCGCCGCTTCCACGAGGTGCCGGACTGGCAGCCGATCTGGCTCCCCGCCGAGATCCCCGGCCTGGAGCCCTCACCCGCGAGCTGAGCCGCGCAACATCAGGGAAACTGCTGCCTCCGCACGGCTTGAGGCAGCAGTTTCCCTGTAAGTGAGCGGATCTTGGCGTTTCGCCTGACGGGCAGCGGTGGCTTTGTAGCGGTTTGTTTCCTGGATCTGGTGACTTCTCGCGGTGAAGTGGGTACTGGCGGACGATGTTCTTCATCTTTGGTCTGCGTACCAAGGTCGACAGGTCCGGTGTCGTGCAGCAGGTCTGCCGCAACTGCGGCAACCACGCCGCGCAGGTGATCACCCGACGGTCGACCAGGTTCACCCTTTTCTTCATCCCCCTCATTCCGATCCGCACCCGGTACGCGCAGCAGTGCACGTTCTGCGGGGCTGAGTACGAGATCTCCAAGTCCGACGTCGAGCGCCTCCCGGTCGGCTGAACCGCCGATGGAACGCTTCCTCTGCTGGCTGATCCGCCGGCCACCACCGTCGGTCGACGTGGCGGTGCACACCGCTGCCCGCCCGCCCTGCACCCCCGGCCAGCGTCGACGCCGCCGCGCCCGTCGCCCACTCGCCGGCACCACCCTGCCCCGGTCACCCTGGAACCGCTCCGCCGGCCGCTGACCTGTCCCACCGCCCCGGCTGAGCGCCCCGCCCGTTGCCGGTGATCCTCTGGCGAGCCCCGCACCGGCCATGGTCAAGGCCAGACCGGGTTGGGGCGGACGTTCGGACCCTGGCGGCGTACCTGGGCGCTGGTTAGGCTTTCGGGGTTTGCCGTGGACCGGTCCTCCCGAGGGTGCACGCACGACGAAGAGCCGGAGCGACCGTGTCCCGTCAGGACGTGAAGCAGGCTGTGGGGAAGATCAACCCCGCCGGTGCGATCCTCGCGGCCGGGGTCATCCTCGTGGAGGCGTGCTGGCTCGTCGCCGCCCTGCCCGGAGCCGCGCTGGTCAGTGACGTCGGCGCGCTGCTGGTGGCCGGTTGGGCGACCGTCGCGTGTGCCGGCGTGGCCCGTCGACATCCGGCCCCGCTGCGCAGGTTCTGGGTGCTGCTCGCCGTCACCATGGCGCTCGCCGCGCTGGGCCGGGCCATCTGGACGGTGCAGCGTCTCGTCGGCGGCGACCTGCCGCACACACCGGTGGTCGGGGTGGTCTTCACCGCCGGCATCCTCACCGGCACGGCCGCGCTGCTCAGTTCGCCGTCCGCGCCACGGACCGCGGTGGGGCGGGCCCGCACGTTGCTGGACGGGGTGATCGTCGCCCTGGCCCTGGTGCCGATCGCCTGGGTCCTCGTGTTTCGCGGGGTCGCCGCCGCCGAGTTGGCCGATCCGGCGCGCACGCTGGGGCTGCTCTACCCGATGTTCGACCTGATGCAGCTCACCATCCTGGTCGCGGTGGCCGGGCCGGCCCGGCCGATGTGGCGGCCGATGAGCCTGCTCGCGGCGAGCCTCACCCTGCGCGTCGTCGCCGACGTCGTCTACGTCTCGCTCGTCGCGCGGGCCGACTACGTCGCCGGTCACCCGATCGACCTGTGCTGGCCGGTGAGTTACCTGCTGATCGGCCTGGCCACCCGCAAGCCGCCGCCGCCGGACTGCGACGGCACCGACGACACCGCCGAGTCGCCGCCGCCCTGGTGGCGGGTGGCGTTGCCGTACCTGCCGGTGGGTGGAGCGATCGTCGCTGTGGTGCTGGCCCGCCAACCCACCGGGCAGACCCCGCAACTGATCTTCGTGACCATGATGGCCCTGCTCGGGGCTCTCGCCGTGCGGCAGGGGTTGGCCGCCAACGAGAACCTGCGGCTGGTGGTCCGGCTGCGCCGTCTCGCGTACGGAGACCAGCTCACCGGGCTGCCCAACCGGCTGTTGTTCAACCGGCGGCTGCGGCTGGCCCTGCGCGACGGCCGACCGGCGGCCGTGCTGCTGCTCGACCTGGACGGGTTCAAGCAGGTAAACGACCGTTTCGGGCATGCCACCGGCGACACCCTGCTGACCGGACTGGCGGCCCGGATGCGGGCTGTCGTCGCCGACGACGGCATCATCGCCCGGCTCGGCGGGGACGAGTTCGCGGTGCTTGTCGACGGCGACCGACCGGTCTCACCCGAGCGGCTCGCCGAGCGGCTGCTGGACGCGCTGCGACCCTCCGACGGTGAGGATGACGTCGGGGTGCACCCGTCGGCGAGCATCGGCATCGCCGAGTTCGGCCCGCAGCACGCCACCCACACCGATCTGCTGCGCGACGCCGACATCGCCATGTACGCGGCCAAGGCGGCGGGGAAGTCCGCGTACCGGACGTGCACCCCGGCACTGCGCGAGTCGGCCGTCTCGCGTGCCGAGCTGATCGCCGACCTGCGCCGCGCGGCCGACGAGGATCAACTGTGCCTTGAGTTCCAACCCATCGTCGACCTGGCCACCGGCGCGGTGCGCAGTGCCGAGGCGCTGGTGCGCTGGCGGCACCCCCGGCTGGGGATGCTGCCGCCGGCGAGGTTCCTGCCACTGGCCGAGGAGACCGGGTTGATCCTGCCGATCGACCGGTGGGTGATCCACGAGGCGTGCCGGGCCGCGGCGACCTGGCGGGACCGGGCGCCGGACGCGACAGTGGCGGTGAACATCGCCGCGGCGCACCTGCGCCGCCCCGACCTGATCGCCACTGTCACCGCTGCCACCAGTGCCGCCGGGCTGGCGCCGCGGGCGTTGACCCTGGAGCTGACCGAGTCGGCGCTGATCGAGGGCACCGAAGCGGTGCTGGAACGGCTGCACCAGCTGCGCGAGTTGGGCATCAAGATCGCCATCGACGACTTCGGTACGGGGTACTCGTCGTTGAGCTACCTGCACCGCATCCCGGCGACCGAGCTGAAGATCGACAGGTCGTTCGTGACCCGGCTGGGGTCGGACGACCGCGCGTACGCGACAGTGGAGATGGTCACCCGGCTGGCCGGCGCGTTCGACCTGACGGTCGTCGCCGAGGGGGTGGAGACCGAGCGTCAGCACGAGGCGGTCGCCGCGATCGGCTGCCCGCGCGGTCAGGGCTATCTGTACGGGCGGCCGGATGTCCCCGCCATGGTGGGCCAGAATCGGGGCTTGACCCTGACGTAACGGCAGGCGGGAGCCTGGTTCCCGGAAGGGAGGGGAACCATGGCGTACACGGTGGGTCAGGTGGCGAGGGTCGCTCGCGTGACGGTGCGGACGTTGCACCACTACGACGAGATCGGGTTGCTCTCGCCCAGCGGGCGAACCCCGGCGGGTTACCGCCGCTACGACGAAGCGGACCTGCAACGGCTGCAACTCGTCCTGTACTACCGGGAGCTGGGTTTCCCGCTTGAGGAGATCACCGCGATCCTCGACGACCCGGCGGCCGATCCGGCCGCCCACCTGCGCCGACAGCACGAACTGCTGACGGTACGGATGAAGCGGTTGCAGGAGATGGTCACGGCGATCGAGTTCGCGATGGAGGCGAGCAAGTTGAACATCCAACTCACCCCGCAGGAGCGGTTCGAGGTCTTCGGTGACTTCAGCCCGGAGGAGCACGAGGCCGAGGCGGAGCAGCGCTGGGGCGACACCGACGCGTACCGGGAGTCGAACCGCCGGGTCTCCCGCTACGGCAAGGAGGACTGGCTGCGGATCAAGGCGGAGAACGAGGACTGGGGTCGGCGGATCGTCGCGCTGATGGCCTCGGGCGCGCCGGCGGACGGCCCGGAGGCGATGGAGTTGGCCGAGGATCACCGGCAGATCATCAGCCGCTGGTTCTACGAGTGCTCGTACGAGATGCAGACCGGGTTGGCCGACATGTACCTGGCCGACGAGCGGTTCAGCGCGCACTACGAGACCATCGCCCCGGGGTTGGCCGCGTACCTGAACGAGGCCATCCACGCCAACGCGATCAGCCGTGCCTGATCGGGAGACCGACCGGGAACAGCGCGGGGGCGGTCCGGCTAGTCTGGCCGGACCGCACCGCCCCCGGGGAGATGACAGTGCAGAAGCCGAAACTGATCGTCGCCGGTGCCATCCTCGCGGTGGCGGTCGCCGCCGGGGTGTGGGCACTGGTGGTCACCGGCGACGAACCCGACGCGGGTCGCGCGACGGCCGAGGCGTCGCCGGTCCCTACCGAACCGGCCGGTGTGCTGACGGCCGCCGCCGCGAAGGTCGACAAGCAGACCTACAAGCTGACGTTGGGCACCGGCGGGTCAGCGGGTGGGGACGGCACTGTGGTGCTCTGGGACCCGACGGCGAAGCGTGGTCTGGAGACCACCTCGCTCAAGGTGCCCACCGGTGCGGTGAAGATCGAACGGCTCACCACCGGGCCGGACGTCTACGTGCGGATCAGCGCCCCGGACCGCCGCGTCCCGGTCTGGGACGGCAAGACCTGGTGGCACGTCGGCGCGCCGGGTTCGCCACCGGCCAAGCAGGGCCTGGACAACACCAAGCTGGCCGGCACGCTCAGCGCGGCGACGGCCGTCCGGCAGACCGGGGTACGGGCGTACGCCGGCACGCTGGACCTGCGCGAGAGCGCCGCGGTGCTGGGCGACGGGGTCAGCGGTGTGCTCGGTGACCGGGCCGGGGCGGTGCCGTTCACCGCGGCGGTCGACGAGCAGGGCCGGTTGGTCCACTACCGCATCGAGTTGGCAAGCGAGCAGTCGGAGACCGCCCAGCTCGACCTGACGTACTCGGACTTCGGGTTGTCGGTGTCGGCCGAGCCGCCGGCGGCCGACCTGGTCGGCGAGGACCCGCCGGCGAACATTCCCGGCGCCTGATCGGCGGGTCACTCCTCGACCGCCCCGGCGGTGGGGCTGACCAGGAAGTCGTAGACGGTCCGGGCCATCCGGCGGACCGTCTCGTCGCCGCTGGCCATCGGCCCGGCGGTGAGGAACGCGACGGCGGTCTCGGTGCCGGGGATCAGGTAGTAGCCGACGTCGTGGGAGGCGTCCGGCAGGTCGCCGGTCTTGTGGGCCACCGGCACCCCGGGTGGCAGCGCCGCCGGGATCTTGGTGTTGAGGGTCTGCTCCCGCATGAAGCCGATCATCAGGTCGCGGGATGCGGGGGTGAGGATCTCGCCGTCCCAGACCGCGCCGAGCAGGGACACCACGTCGTCCGGGCTTGTGTAGTTCTCCTCACCGCGTTGCGCCGCCACGCTGTCGAGCATCCGGCGGGCCAGGATGGTGGACCGCTGGTTCATCGAGTCGATAAGCGCGTTGACCGGGGCGAACCCGCCGAGGTAGGTGATCAGCACGTTCGCGGCGACGTTGTCGCTGTATTTGATCAGGTACTGGGCGAGCCGATGCACTGTGACCACCTGCGGGAACGTCTCGAACTGGAGCTGACCGGTGCCGCCGACCACGTCCTCCGGGGTGACCAGCACGCCATCGTCGAGCGACACCTGTCCACAGTCGACTCTGCGGAGCAGCTCGACGAGGATCCACAGTTTGATCACGCTGGCGGCCTTGGGGCGCAGTGCGCCGTTGACCGCGATCTGCTGGTCGCCGTACCGGCCGGACAGGTCGCGGACGGTGACTCCGGCCGGGTTCAGGCTCGCGTCGGCGACCACCCGGGCGAGCTCCCCGCTGAGCGGGAACAGCCGGGCTCCAGCGACCGGGTCGGTGGGCGGCTGCGGACTGGTGACCACCACTCCGGTCAGCGCGACCGGCGGGCGGTGCCGTTGGATCACCTCCAGCGTGCCCGCGCTGCGGCCGGTCAACGGCACCCGGTAGCGGTAGGCCGTGCCACCGACGACGACGGCGCCGCTTGCCACTCCGGCGGCGACCAGCATGCCCGGGTCGGCGACCCGACCGGTGTCACCGTCGCAGGCCCGGTAGCGCACTGTGTGCCCGAGCGAGTCCACCGCGAACACTCCACCGGGAAACGACAACCAGGACACCTCGCTGGTCGGCGCCCGCTCCGGCGTCGGCTCGACACCTGGCTCATGGCCCTGCCCGTCGCCCGGCTCGACCCCGTACCCCGGCTCGGCCTGTTGCGCCGGGTCCGCGCCGGGTCCGGGGCCGTCGGCGGTGGCCGGCCCGGTCGTGGCCAGCACGGCGAGCGCGACCGCCGCCGCCAGCCCTTTCCTGGGTACGCGGACAGACATCGCCAGTGGGGAAGATGAGGGCCTCTTGTCGCTTTTTCTCACGTTTGCACGATATGAAGCGCCGGAGGCGGGTGGGGTCACCGGGACTGGTGTCACCCGTCCGGGCGGTGATGCCCCCGGGAGTGACACACCTCAGAGGTATAACTGTGACCCTGCGGCATCAGACGCATCAGCAGAACCCGAGCCCGAGGGAGCAGCAATGTTGATCATCGCCGGAAGTCTGCGCGTCGAACCTGGTACGCGCGACGGCTATCTCGCCGACTCTGCACAGGTCATCGCGCAGGCCCGCGCCGCCGCCGGCTGCCTCGACTTCCTGCTCGCGGCCGACCCGCTGGAGCCCGGCCGGATCCACGTCTACGAACGCTGGGAGTCCGCGGAGCAGTTGGCGGCGTTCCGCGGCTCCGGGCCGAGTGACGGGCAGGAGGCGGCCATCCTCGACGCCGACGTGCATCGCTACGTGATCGCCGGCGTCGAGGCGCCCTGACCCGGTCGCTACAGCAGCAGGTCGAGCAGGAGCACGCCGAGGAAACCAACCACGGAGATGATCGTCTCCATCAACGACCAGCTCTTGAGGGTCTGCCCGACGGTCAGTCCGAAGTACTCCTTCACGAGCCAGAACCCGGCGTCGTTGACGTGCGACAGGAACAGCGACCCGCAGCCGATCGCCAGCGCCAGCAGGGCCACCTCCGGTTTGTCCAGGCTCGCCGCGAGGGGTGCCACGATGCCCGCCGCGGTGATTGTCGCGACGGTCGCCGAGCCGGTCGCGACGCGGATGCCGACCGCGACGAGCCAGCCCAGCAACAGCGGCGAGAGGTTGGCGTCCTTGGCCGCGTCGGCGACCAGGTTGCCCACCCCGGCGTCCACAAGCACCTGCTTGAACCCGCCGCCGGCCGCCACGATCAGCAGGATGCCGGCGATCGGCGGCAGCGAACCGCCGATCACCGAGGAGACCTGGGATCGGCTGAACCCGGCCTGGTAGCCGAGCGTGAACATCGCCAGGATCACCCCGGCGAGCAGCGCCACGATCGGCGTGCCGACGATGTCGAGCGTCCTGCGGCCGGCGGTGCCCTCGTCCACTGTCAGCTCGCCGATCGCGCGTAGCAGCATCAGCACCACCGGCAGCAGCACGGTGATCACCGCCGGCCAGAACGCCGGGGTCCGTCGGGAGGTCTCGGTGCCGCTGTCGTCCACCGGCTCACCCGGTCGTCCGCCGCCCGGGTTGACCAGATCGTCGTCGGTGAGCAGATCGCCGTCCACGTCGCGCTGTGCCGCCGCCTCGGTGGTCCGGCCCGGGTCCCGGCGGGTCGGCAGCAGCGCGGCGGGCGCGGTCGCCGGCACGTACCGGGCGATGAAGGTGCCGAACACCGGCCCGGCGATGATCACCGTGGGGATCGCCACCAGCAGGCCCAGCCCGAGCGTCAGCCCCAGGTCGGCGTTGAGCGAGGAGATCGCCACCAGCGGCCCGGGGTGCGGCGGGACGAGGCCGTGCAGCACCGACAGGCCGGCCAGCGCCGGAATGCCGATCTTCATCAGCGGCACGTCGGTCCGCATCGAGACGAGCAGCACGATCGGCACCAGCAGCACCACGCCGACCTCGAAGAAGAGCGGCAACCCGATAAGCGCCGCCACCGCGGCCATCGCCCACGGCAACGTCCGGCCGGAGACCCGGCCGACGGTTCGGTTGACGATGCCGTCCGCGCCGCCGGACTCGGCGAGCAGACCGCCGATCATCGCGCCGAGCGCGATCAACAGCCCGACACCGCCGGCGGTGGAGCCCACCCCGGCGGTGAACGAGGTGATCATCTTGTCGGGTGCGACGCTGGCGGCCACGCCGAGCACCGCCGCGCCGAGGATCAGCGACAGGAACGGGTGCACCTTCGCCCAGGCGATCAGCAGCACCACGGCGGCGATGCCGAGCAGGGCGGCGATGACGAGCTGGGTGTCACCGGCGGTGGTCACCGGCTCGGCCGGTGCGGCGAGGGCGGTCAGTGGGTCGGCCAGGGCGAGAGGTGGTGGCACGGGATCACGACCTTCGGAGAGGGGTCGGCCCGAGGCGGGCCGGCCGAAGGGTCACATCGGGGGTCCTGTTGCGGGCTCGATTTCCGCGGGCAGGCCGGGTGCCAGCCGGCGGATCGAGGCGAAGGTGGGCGTCAGCGCGTCGTACAGCTCGGCGAAGAGCGGCAGCAGCGTCGCGTACGTGGCGGCAGCGGCCGGGTCGGGGCGGATCGTCTCCTCGATCCGGACCAGGTCGGCGGCGACGTCGATGCTGGGGATCAGCCCGAGCGCCTGCATGCCGAGCAGCGCCGCGCCGAAGCTGGACCCCTCGTGCGCGGCCGGGAAACTCACCGGCAGGCCGAGCACGTCGGCGAGCATCTGCCGCCACAGGCCGCTGCGGGCGAAGCCGCCACCGGCACGGATCTCACGCACCTCGTTACCCGCCGCCCGTACCGAGCTGAGCACCAGCGCGAGCTGCTGGCAGACTCCCTCCAGCGCGGCACGGACCAGATGCTCGCGGCGGTGGCTGTGGGTCAACCCCACGTACGCGCCGCGCGGCAGCGCGCTCCAGTGTGGTGCCCGTTCGCTGTGCAGGTACGGCAGCATGATGAGCCCGCCCGAGCCGGCCGGCGCGCGCGCCGCCAGGGCGACCAGGTCCTCTTCGGAGTGCTCACCCAGATCCGGGGCGAGCGCCTCACCGGCCCACTTGAGGACGATGCCACCGTTGTTGATCGCACCGCCGACCACCCAGCGGTGCTCGGTCAGCGCGTAGCAGAACACGCCGCCGAGCGGGTCCACGCCGGGCCGCTCCACCATCACGCGCATCGCGCCGCTGGTGCCGATCGAGCAGGCCACCATGCCGGGGTGCACCGCCCCCAGGCCCAGGTTGGCGAGCGGCCCGTCGCCGGCACCGACCACCACCGGGATGCGCTCCGACAGGCCGGTGGCGGCCGCGGCCTGCGGGGTCAGGCCGGGCAGCACGGCGGTGGTGGCCACCAGTTGGGGCAGTTGCTCCTCGGTGATGCCGGCGATGGCCAGCGCCTCGCTGTCCCATTCCAGTCGGTGGATGTCCAGCAGGCCGCTGGCCGAGGCGATCGAGTGGTCGGTGACCAGCGCGTCGCAGAGTCGCAGCAGCACCCAGTCCTTGATGCCCACCCAGTGCGCGACGCGCTCGAAGAGTTTCGGCTCCTGCTCGGCGAACCAGAGCAGCTTGGGCAGCGGCGACATCGGATGCATGGGCGTGCCGGTGCGCCGGTGCAGGGCCAGCCCGGACGGGACCGCCCGCAGCCGTTCGGCCTGCTGGGTGGAGCGTGAGTCGGCCCAGGTCACCGACGGGGTGAGCGGGTTGCCGTCCGGGTCGAGCCCGATCAGGCTGTGCATGGCGGAGCTGAACGACAGGCCGGACACCGGCTGGACCAGCTCGGCCACGACCACGCTTACCGACTTGAGCACCGCGTCGAGGATGAGGTGCGGGTCCTGCTCGGCGTAGCCGGGTTGCGGGTCGTTCAGGGGGTAGCCGACCGAGTGGCTGCCGAGCTGCCGCCCGTCGGTGTCGTACGCGACGGCCTTGGTGCTGGTGGTGCCGATGTCGACGCCGATGACCACGCCGGGCCGGGTGTCCTGCGGCATGACGCTCACCCCCTTCGGACGGCGGTGCGGCGGCAACGCCACCCGGCTGCGGCTGACGTTACCGAGACAGCGACCGCCCCGCACGACACGCGCACAGGAGAACCGTCGACGCGGCAGTATCGGCTTATCGTGCGGTTTCATCCACCGATCGGGCAATTTGCCCGATCCGGCGTGTCCGGGCGCCACGCCGCGCCTGTTGAACGAAGAGACACCCAGATTGGTGGCCTACGCGGCGAAGGAGTCGGCGTGGCAAAGACTGATTCGACGGGTTCCACCTGGCGGTACCGGTGGGCGCAGCGGCAGAACGTGCGGCGGGTCAGCACGTACCGGGGCGCCGAGACGGCCTGGCGGCGACGCGACGACGAGTTGCGGCGACTGCGCGCTCTCGCCGCCGACTTCCAGGGCTCCGCCGCGGCCGGCGACGGCCTGCCCCTGGAGTTGGCCGCCGACGAGGTGGTGCTCTGGGTGCTGCCCGCCGCGCAACTGGTCGAGGTACGACACACCCCGGTCCTGCCCGCCCCTGATCTCACTGTCGCCCCGCCGCCCGGACCGCTGCGCCCGCGCCGCCCGGACGGCGTACGCGTCACCGACGCCGGCATGGCCGTCATCACCAGCCGCCGCCTGGTGCTGCTCGGCGGACGCGGCCGGCGCGACTGGGCGTACGGCCGGATGACCGGTCTGGCCCACGACCCCGCGTCGCCGGTCACGCTGATCCAGGTGCTGGACCGGCGGCCGACCGCCGGGTTGCTGCTGCCCACCGACGCGGCGCCGGACTTCCGGTTCAAGCTGACCCTGGCCTTCGCCGACGCGATCGAACAGCGCGCCGCGGTGCTCGCCCAGCTCGACGAGCTGATCGCCGAGCACGCCGAGCTCAAGCCGTTCCGGCCGGCCGTGGCCACCCCGGGGCAGGCCCGGCTGACGTCGTTCGTACCCGGTGGTCGCCGGACCATCGCGGTGGCTGCCGCCCTGGCGTTGTTGGTGCCGGCGGCGCTTGTCGAGTCGGATCCGTCCGATCCGACCGGCGGCCCGGAGGTCGCCGCCGCCGCCACCCCCAGCGGGGAGCCCGTGCTGGTCCGCCCGGCGGCCCCGGCGCTCACCCGCGCCACCCCACCGGCGAAGCCGACGAAGTCGCCACGCCCGGCACTTAGCACGACCGGCGACCCGCGCTGCGGGGCGCCGGAGAACCCGCTGGGGTACGGCTTCTGCGGCGGCACCCGGATCCGTCGGCCCGCCGCCGAGGTGTGCGACTGGTTCGACTGCGTGCCGCAGTTCTGGGCCGGACGGGGTTACCTCGTGCAGTGCCGCGACGGTTCGGTCAGCCTGGCCGGCGGCAGCGCCAACGCCTGCGCCGAGCACCGTGGCGTACGGCGAACGATCACAAAGTGACCGATTTGGGAGTGAAAGTCTGCTTCGGTCGGCCACAATTGCCGAGTGGAGATCCGGTCTGACGATGGCGCGCGGGTGCGGATACGCCCCGTCGGCTACCAGCCTGGCATCGACCCGCCCGACGACCCCGACCGGGCCGCGCCCGGCTGGCACGACTGGCTGCTCATCGAGGTGGACGCCCGCACCGCCGACGGCCAGACCTGGTCGCACCACTACCCGAGCCTGATGGTCGAGGAAGCCCGAGCGTTTGGTGGTTGGCTGCACGGGCAGGCCACCTCGGCGCTCGAATCGAACGCGCCGCCGGCGATTGTCAGTTTCACCGAACCCAACCTGGTCCTCCGCTCCCGGGTGCTCCGCCGCCGCCGGCTGGAGCTGATCGTGGAGTTCTCCGCCGAGTCGTTGCCGCCGTGGATGCGCCGACCGTCCGGCGTGATCTACCCGCTGATCCTCACCGTCTCGGCGGACGCCCTCGCCACCGCCGCCGAGCAGTGGGCCGAGCACTGTGTGGCGTACCCGCCGCGTACCCGGTCGAGGTTTCCCGCCGAGAACCCGCCGCCCAGGTCGGTGAACCACCCGCGCCGCGCGGGCTGAACGGTGCACCGCGCGGTCCTTGTGGAGCCGGTGCCGGCCTGTTCTGATGTGCGGTCATGGGGGCTGAGCAGGTCCACCGCACTGTGGAAGCGGTGTGGCGCATCGAATCCGGGCGGGTCGTCGCCGCCCTGGCCGGGCTGGTACGCGACGTCGGCTGGGCCGAGGAGTTGGCCCAGGACGCCCTGGTCGCCGCGCTGGAGCAGTGGCCACGCGACGGCCTGCCGGCCAACCCGGGCGCGTGGCTGACCACCGTCGGCAAGCGGCGGGCGATCGACGCGCTGCGCCGGCGCAGCCTGCTGGAACGCCGGGTGGCCGACCTCGGGCGTGACCTCGACGACGAGCAGTTCACCCCCGACTTCGACGCGGCCTTCGAGGATCGCATCGACGACGACCTGCTGCGGCTGGTCTTCACCGCCTGTCACCCGCTGCTCGCACCGCAGGCGCGCGCGGCACTGACCCTGCGCGTGCTGGGCGGGCTGAAGACCGAGGAGATCGCCCGCGCGTTCCTGGTGTCGGAGACGGCCGTCGCGCAGCGGATCACCCGGGCCAAGAAGACGCTCGCCGAGGCGAAGGTGCCGTTCGAGGTGCCCGGCGTGGCCGAGCGCGGGGAACGGCTGGCCTCCGTACTGGAGGTCATCTACCTGATCTTCAACGAGGGTTACTCCGCGACGGCTGGTGACGACTGGATGCGCCCGGCGCTCTGCGCGGACGCGCTGCGGCTGGCCCGCCTCGTGCAGGAGTTGATGCCCGAGGAACCGGAGGTGCACGGGTTGGCCGCGCTGCTGGAGATCCAGGCGTCGCGTACCGCGGCCCGGGTCGACGCCGACGGCGAGCCGATTCTGCTGCTGGAGCAGGACCGTGGGCGCTGGGACCGGCTGCTGATCCGCCGCGGCCTCACCGCGCTGCACCGGGCGAGGGCAGCGGACGGCCCGCCCGGTCCGTACACCCTCCAGGCGGAGATCGCGGCCTGCCACGCGCGTGCGCTCACCCCGGCGGACACCGACTGGGCGCGCATCGCCGCTGGCTACGCGGAGCTGGCCCGGGTCGTACCGTCGCCGGTCGTGGAGCTGAACCGGGCCGTCGCGGTGTCCTTCGCCGACGGCCCGGCCGCCGGCCTGGAACTGGCTCGGGCGTTGGCCGACGAGCCGGCGCTGGCCGGCTACCACCTGCTGCCCAGCGTGCTCGGTGACCTGCTGGCCAAGCTGGGTCGCCACGACGAGGCGCGCGCCGAGTTCGAACGGGCCGCCGAACTGACCGGCAACGAACGCGAACGTGCGCTGCTGCGCGCTCGTGCCGCCGACTGCGCCCGTGGCGTAGCGCCAACCCGCTGAAAAAATTCGTCGACAGTCCTGTCGTATCCCGCGTCGGCCGCTCGACGCGTCAGCGAAAGCCGGCTCGCACCGGCACGCGGGACCGGCGACCAGCCGGCACAGACGAGGAGAACGACATGACGACGACGGGGAACGCGACGAGCGCAGGGTCCGCGGTGGCGGGCGTCGACTCCCGGCGTACGACGACCAGGGCGCTGCTGGCCGGCGGAGCCTCCGCCGGCCCGCTGTTCGGGGTGGTGGCCGCCGCCCAGGTGCTCACCCGCGACGGGTTCGACCTGAGCCGGCAGCCGCTCAGCCTGCTGGCCCTGGGCGACCTGGGCTGGATCCAGATCACCAACTTCGTGTTGACCGGGCTGCTCGCCCTGTCCGGAGCGGTCGGGCTGCGCCGGACGCTCCGCGGCGAGCCCGGCGGGACGTGGGGGCCGGCGTTGATCGCTGTGCACGGCCTCGGACTGATCATCGGCGGGGTGCTGGTCTCCGACCCCAGCATGGGCTGGCCGGCCGGTGCGCCGGAGGGCGCACCCGAGACGCTGAGCTGGCACGCCGTCGGTCACGGCGTCGGCGCGGGGCTGGCGTTCGGCTCGCTACCCATCGCCTGTCTGGTCTTCGCCCGCATCTGGTGGCAGGCCGGGCAGCGCGGTTGGGCCGCCTTCTCGCTGGGCAGCGCGCTGGCCGTCGTCGCGATCCTGTCCTGGCCCGACCAGGACACGCTCAGCGTCCGGATGGCGCTCGCCTGCGTCGTCGCCTTCGGCTGGCTCACCGCGCTCTGCACTCGACCGCTCACCCGCTGACCGTCGTTCACCGATCACGAGAGGACCACACCGATGCGCTACATGATGATGCACAAGCTCGACGAGAACCTGCCCGGAGCGTTCAACCCGAGCCCGGAGTTCCTGGCCCGGATGGAAGGTTTCATGAAGGAGGTCGCGCAGGCCGGGATCCTGGTCGCCGCCGAAGGACTCTGCCCGACCGTCACGGACGCTACCCGGATCACCGTGCACGGCGGCAGGACCACCGTCACCGACGGGCCGTTCACCGAGACGAAGGAACTGATTGCCGGGTTCGCGCTGGTGGACGTGCGCTCCCGCGAGGAGGCCCTGGAGTGGGGGCGGCGATTCGTCGACGTCTTCGCGGAGACCATCGGTGAGGTCGAGGTCGACATCCGCCGGGTCTACGAGGCCCCCGAGGTCGGTCAGCCAGCCTGACCCGCCCTCGCCGCGCCGCCGTCCGGATCGCTCCGGCCGGCGGCGCGATCCTGAGTCTCGCGGTCCTGACGCTCACGCCGGCCCCGAGAAGGGTAGGGTGATCTTCGTCAGCCACGAGAGGAGGTGAGCCCGGTGACCACCCATCGTCATTCCTGGGCGCTCTTCTCGGCCGTCCCCCTCAGCTGACCTGTCGCGTCGGGGAGCGCCCTCCTGTTCTCGGAGGACCAATGTCCAACTCCTCGTTCCGCATCGACGTATCCGATGCGGTCCTCGACGACCTGCGGGTCCGACTGGCCCGTACCCGCTTCACCGATCGCAGCGGCCCTCAGCCGTGGCAGGGCGGTGTCGACCCCGACTATCTGCGGGACCTGGTGTCCTACTGGCACGACGGGTTCGACTGGCGTGCGCGTGAAGCCGAGCTGAACGCGTACCCCCAGCACCTGGCCCTTGTCGGCGGCCGGAAGCTGCACTTCCTGCACGTCCGGGCCGCGCGCCCGGCCGGCAGGCCCGCGCCGTTACCGTTGCTCCTCAGCCACGGCTGGCCCAGCAGCTTCGTCGAGATGCTGCCGCTTGTCGACCGGCTGACCGACCCCGACCAACCCGGCGGCGCGTTCGACGTGGTGGTGCCCTCGCTGCCCGGCTTCGGTTTCTCGGAGGTGCCGGACGAGCCGGTGACCCGGGCGGTCCTCGCCCGGACGCTGCACGAGCTGATGACCGACGTGCTCGGCTACGAGCATTACGGCGCTTTCGGCGGCGACGTCGGGGGTGTGGTCACCGGCTGGCTCGGTGCCCTCTACCCGGAGCAGGTGGCGGGCATCCACATGATCCATCCACCGTTTCCGGCGAACTTCGACGCCCGTCCACTGTCGGCGGCCGAGCAGGCGTACCTGGACGCCGAGGCCACGTACGACGAGACCGACGGCGGCTACAGCGCCATCATGGGCACCCGCCCGGACACCCTCGCGGCGGCGCTCGCCGACTCGCCCGCCGGGCTGGCCGCCTGGCTTGTCGACAAGTACCGCGACTGGAGTGACAACCACGGTGACCTGGCGAACAGCATCGACCGGGACACCCTGCTCACTGTCATCACGCTCTACTGGGCGACCGGCACGATCGGCTCGTCGTTCCGGCAGTACGCCGACTTCGACCACAACACCCCGCGGCCGATGATCACCGTGCCGGCGGCGTTCACTGTGAGCACCGAACCCTCGCAGACCAACTTTCCTCGCGAGATCGCCGAGCGGGCCTGCACCGACATCCGGCACTGGAGTGAACCCGGCCGGGGTGGGCACTTCATGCCACTGGAGGAGCCGGACCTGTTGGCCGCCGAGATGAGGCAGTTCTTCACCTCGCTGCGCCAGTAGTCGCTGTGCTGCACGGCGGCTGCTCCGGTGTCCTTGCCGGAGCGGCCGCCGCGCGGCCTGTCAATTCTCTCCTTTCGGGTGCAAAGGGATGCATCGATCCCGCCAGCGTTGCCTGTCACGTACGTGAGCGGTTGTACCGCGTGTGACCGTGACCTCTGTGGGCTGCGCCCCCTGGCGGATCGCCTGGGCCGAGCGCGAGAACGAGCGCCGGCAGCGTGCGTACCGCGACGCCACCGACGCCTGGCTGCGCCGCGACGACCACCTGGCCCGGCTCCGCATCGAAGCCGCCAGCTTCCTCGGGTGTACGCAGCCCCGCGCCGGCCTGCCGGTGGACCTCGCCGCCGACGAACTCGTCTTCCGCGTCCTCCCCGTCGCCACGCTTGTCGAGGCCGAGGCGCGGCACGTTCCCGGCCTGCCCACCCCGGGTCCGTGCGACTTCGCCGACACTGTCGACGAGGCGCTGCCGGCGGGCCTGCGGGTGCTCGACACCGGCATGGCCGTCGTCACCAGCCACCGGGTGGCCTTCGCCGGCCGCGAGCACCGGCGCGAGTGGCGGTACGCGGACGCGCTCGGCGCCGCCCACCACCCCGACGTGCCGGTCACTCTGCTGCACGACAACTGTCGACTCGCGGGGCTGCTGGTCCCGGCCAGCGCCGCCGTGAACTTCCGGTTCTACCTCACCCTGGCCGCCACGGAGGATCGCGCCGCCGTCGCCGGGCAGGTCGACGCCCTGCTGGCCGCGCACCAGGCCACCTCGCCGGTGCCGCAGCCGCCGGTCGCGCCGGTCGACGCGCCGCTGTCGGCAGTACGCCCCGACCGCCGGGCCCTCGCCGTCGCCGCCGTCGCGACTGTGGTGTTCGCGGCGCTGGGTCCCGGCGCCGTGGGACCACAGCAGGTCGGCCCCATGCGACGGGCGGAAGCGGCGACGATCGCGACGGTCGAGCCGACCGTGCGGAAAACCGTTGTGATCGCCTCGCTGCGGGCACCTTCGGTCCTGGTGGCACCGCCGAGCCCGAGCACGCCCGCCCGTCCGGCCGAGCCGGCACGGCCTCCGGCGGCCGGTCCGCTACGGCCCGCCGCGCCGCTCCCGTCCGTCGTTGTGGCGGCTCCGGTCCCCACCACCGCTCCGGTGCCGTCCACCGAGCCGGCGCCCTCCAGCGCTCCCGCCCCGTCGGCCAGCGCGACGCCGACGCCCACTGCGACGCCGACGCCAGCTGCGGGCCGGCCGGCCGGATCGTCGGCCACGCCCACCGCGCCGGCCGCGACCGCGACGCCCGATCCCGCGCTGTTGACGGCGTGCCTGGATCTCCTGCTGCCGCTCGTGGACCGGCTGCTCTGCCCGCCGACCGGGCCGTGATCTCGAACCGTTGCCGTCTCCGGTCTGCGGCTGGAGTCTTCGGTGCCCTCGCTGTTGCGGTCGGGTCAGGTCGTGGTGCCGAAGTCGGGGAGGGTGAGGGAGCCGTCCGGGCCGAGAGTGAAGCCGGGGTTCCAGGCGATCTCCCAGACGTGACCGTCCGGGTCGGCGAAGTAGCCGGCGTAGCCGCCGTAGGACGTCTCCCGCGCCGGCTGGGTCACCTCGGCGCCGGCCTTGTCCGCGGTGGCCATCAGTTCGTCGACCTCCGCCCGTGAGCGGACGTTCTGGGCCAGGGCCATTCCGCCGAAGCCGCCGGTGTCCGGGTTGGGAACGCCCGCGTCGGCGGCCAGTTTGTCCCGGCTCCACAACACCAGGGCCAGGCCGCCGGCCTGGAAGAAGACCGTCTCCTCGACCTCTTGGCCGCGCCAGCCGAGGTGCTCGTAGAAGGCCTTGCTTCGCGCCAGGTCCGAGACGCCGAGGGTGATCAGACTTATCCGCTGCTCCATCCTCGTAACCTAGCGCGCGATCAATCGGGGGCGCGGCAGACGACTCCGACAGAGTTGCCGGTAGACCAGATCAATCCAAGGAATCTACACTCTTCTCTGTTAGCGCTCACACTCGTCCCAGTGCTGAGGCAGTAAACGCCATGCCGATGTGACGATCGGCGCCCGCCGGCTGCCCATGGTGGCTCTACCGGCCGGCCATGCCCTGGGCCAGCTCGACCAACCCAGGGGAGAAAGCTATGCGAACGAGGGCACGATGGCTCGCGACGCTCGCCGCGCTCGGTGTCGTGGTCGCCGGAGTGGTGACACCCACCGGTCCGGCCAACGCGGAATCCAACGGCGGGGTACGGGTGATGCCGCTCGGCGACTCCATCACCGAGGGCACCCAGGTGCCGGGCGGGTACCGCATCGGGCTCTGGCAGCGTCTCGCCACCGGCCGGTACACAGTGGACTTCGTCGGATCGCAGTTCAACGGGCCGGCCAGCCTGGGCGACCACGACCACCAGGGGCATCCCGGCTGGCGCATCGACCAGATCGACGCGAACATCGTCGGCTGGCTGAACACCCAACGGCCGCAGACCGTCCTGCTGCACATCGGCACCAACGACATCCTGCAGAACTACAACGTGAGCACCGCCCCGAACCGGCTCTCCACGCTGATCGACAAGATCACCAACACCGCGCCCACCGCCGAGGTGTTCGTGGCGCAGCTCATTCCGATCTCCAACAGCGGCCAGGACGCGGCCGCTCGCACCTTCAACGCGGCGATCCCCGGCATCGTCCAAAGCAAGGTCAACGCCGGCAAGCGGGTGCACCTGGTCGACATGCACAGCGCGCTCACCACCGCCGACCTGATCGACGGCGTCCACCCCACGGCCGGCGGCTACGACAAGATGGCCGCCCGCTGGTACAGCGCGTTGCAGTCGGTGCCCGGAAGCATCGGCAACCCGGGCAGCGGCGGCGGACAGACCACCACGATCGTGGGCACCCGGTCCGGCAGGTGCGTCGACGTCCCCGGCTACTCCACCACCAACAGCACCCAGGTGAATCTGTGGGACTGCCACGGCGGCACGAACCAGCAGTGGACGTACACGTCCAGCAAGACCCTGACCGTCTACGGCAACAAGTGCCTCGACGCCGCCGGCAACAGCACCTCCCCGGGCACCCAGGTCACCATCTACGACTGCCACGGCGGGACGAACCAGCAGTGGAACGTCAACGCGAACGGCACCATCACCGGAGTGCAGTCCGGCCTCTGCCTGGACCCCGTGAACCAGGGCACCGCCAACGGCACGAAGGTCGCCCTCTGGACCTGCACCGGCCAGGCCAACCAGCAGTGGAGCCGCCGATAACTCGCGGGACCGCGCGAACACCGGATTGATTGCCGCGCCCTCGGCCAGCGTCGAGGTGCGCGGCAAGGCTCGCCCGTGTACTCCTCCAGGGCGCCGTCGGCGTCTGGTGTCTTGGCGAAAGAGACTGGTGCGTACCCGATCAACGACACGCGTCCTGATGAAGCTCTCGGATAACCGAGGAACTTATAGCATCGATGCTATGGGTTGGGGTAGCGTGGAGCTGGAACCAGAGGTCCGAGACTGGCTGGAGGAATCGCGTGGACTGGAATGACCTGCGCGAGCGTCGGATGGCGGAGCCAGGGGCGGCCGAGACCTACGAGGCCACTCGGATTGCCTTCGAACTTGGTCAGGAGGTGCGCCACCTGCGGGAGGGACACGGCTGGAGTCAGAGCCAGTTGGCGCGAGCCGCTGGCATGACCCAGTCCGCGGTGGCTCGCTTCGAGGCCGGCGGCACCGTGCCGACCCTGCCGGTCCTGGAGCGTCTGGCCCGGGCCCTGGATCGAAGGCTGGACGTCAGGTTCGCTTCGAACGCTGACGCGGCTTGACCGCATGACGAAATGACGGCCACTCACGCTCGCGGGATGATCGCCCGTCGTGCCGGCCATCCTCGTCCTGTCGAGCTGCCAGCAGGAAACGTTGTGCATCACGGTGCCCAAGCGCAGTTAGCTGCTGCGGTCTGCGCCTTTCTACCCGAACCCAACAAAATGCTCTAAATACTGATTTCTTATGCCTTGTGGAGTCACTGTTCCTGCTCCTCCGCCTGCTACCTGTAGCATCCCCATGTTTTGATCTACACGGGGAGGACGACACACATGCGATGGAAGATTCCGGCCGGTGCCCTAGTGGCACTGGCCTTCTTGATCCCGGCGGCACCGGCGGTGGCGCAAGCCCAATCGCCCGGGCTGAACGCGGCCTGCCAGACGGTCGAGCGCAAGGTGTACAAGGATATTCGCGAGCTTGTCACCATCGACCTGGACACCGCCACGGATCCACAGATGCGGAAGTTGGTCGTCGATCTCCTGAACGTAGCACTCGAAGAGAAGCTGCCCGTTCTGCCGGCCGTCCTTCAGCAGCGGGTGAGAGGGGGCACCCCTGAGGAGCTCCGCGATTACCTCAAGACGCTCGTCGGTCAGGACGGACACGGCGCCCCGGATTTGCAGAAACTCTGGCTGACGGATCTGCGGATCACGGTGGGCCAGACGATGACGGGCGCTGGTGCCAACGTGAAGGCAGCCGCGCAGAAGGCCCTCGACGAGGAAGCCGTCGAGCCCTACCTGGCTTACCTGAACGAGGGCCTGTACGCCGCACGCGCGCTGGACTGCGCGTCTCAGCCCACCACGACGCCGAGCGCCACGCCAAGCGCCACGCCGAGCGCCTCGCCCAGCGCCACGACGACCGTCGTACCGACCCCTGCCTCCTCCACCACCGCGGCCGGCGGCGACGGTGGCGGACTGCCGGTGACCGGTGCCGAAACCGCGACAGTGGTCGGCATTGGCGGTGCGCTGCTGCTCCTCGGCGGCGCGGTCTACCTGATCGGACGCCGACGCCGGGCCCGCTTCGTCGCATAGCGCCAACTCGACGCGCCCGGCTCGATGCTTCAACGGGCCGGGCGCGTTCGGTGCTCCTGGTTCAGCGGCTCTCCACGGGTGTGCCGCGAAAGGCTCAAGCGGCGATCGTCCGAGCGGTGGCGTACACATCAGCGGGCAGGGCGTGCTGGAGGACCTGCTCCCACACGCCACCACGATCGCCGATGCGCTGCTCGCCGCCGTCTCCCGCCGCGCGCCGCATCCACTGCGGAAGGCAGCCGCGGACCGCGCCACGCACGCCGCCCGTCGCGCCGCCGCCCGCGTCGGCGACGGCCCAACCTGGTGGCCCGCCCTGGTGATCGGCCACGAACGGCCGTCGCCGGGCATCGCCATCCTGACGGTACGTCCCTGGCGGCGGCTGCCCCACCAGCCCGGCGAGGCCATCCCGTCTGCACACCACGCCTGCCCGGCGGCTGGCGCTGGCTCTCACCGGCCAATGCCCCACGTGCCGACGGCACCGTCGAGCTGCACGTCCGCGCCGTACCCGCCGGCGCCGTCTCCCACCGCCTGGTCCATGAGGTACGCCCCGGCGAGTTGCTCTGGCTCGGCCCACCCGGCAACACCGGCCTGTGGTTGGACCCGAGGGACCGGGAACCTGCGCAATCGCCTCCGGCAGCACCTGACCGGCAACCGCGAGTCGGCGGTGCTGCACGAGCAGGTCGGCCAACTCGTCGACAGGCAGGGCACGGTGGCAACAGCGCAGGACATCGCCGACTGGCTGGGTCGCTGCGAGCTCCGCTGGCAGGAGACCGACAACCCGGAGGGTACGAAGGAAGCCCTGGTCCTGGCTCTCAAGCCCCGGTTCAATCGGCAGGTGCCGAAGCCGCGCTGATGAAGCCGGCGGAGCTGGCAGGCGGCCGACGCGTGCACAGGCTCGTGCGCCCCACCGCCCACCGTGGACGGCTGCGATAGAGCGGGCCGGGCGCTGAGGTACAGCGCCGGCAGAGTGCCCGGTACTAAGATCTCGCCTGGCCGTCGGCACGCGGCTGGCCGACACGGGGGGGTGTCATGCGGCGTCGCCAACTGCTGGCGTCCGGGATGTTCGCGGCGATCGGGCTCAGCGCCGGGGAGCTGTTGAGAGCAGCGCCGGCCGCCGCCGAGGTGGCCCTGCTGAAGAGCGTCGGCGTCCAACTGCCGGTGAACGACCTGCGGGCGATCGAGCTCGACGAGGCGCGCGGCCGCCTGTACGTCGCACAGGGGGTTGGTGGCGCACTGCCGCTGGTGGTGACCGACCTCGACGGCCGCCTGCTGTCCCGGGTCACTGCCGTCGCTGACATCTCCGACCTTGTCCTCAGCGACGACGGACGCATCCTGTACGCGGCCCAGGGCTTCAACCGGATCATCGCGTTGGACGCCGCCACGCTCACCATCATCGCCAGCTATCCCGCACCCCTCGGCGCCCACCTGTACACGGTCGAACCGACCGGCGAGAAGGTCGTCGGCGGGTTCATCGACGCCGGCATCGGCTCCGGCGGTCTGCTGGTCTGGTCGGCGCCCGGAACCCCGCCGGTGGTCTACACCGCGGGCCCCAACTACCACCCGATCATCGACGCCAGCCCCGGCGCGCCCGGTCTCCTCGTCGCCGGCGACACCGGGTATTCGCCCGTCACCACCTACGTCATCGACGTCTCCGGTGACAGCCCGACGATCGTCGCCCAGCGGGACTACACCGGCAGCAACCTCATCGACTACGCCGTGAGCCCGGACGGCACCGAAGTGGTGGAGACGGTGGGCAGCCCGTACGAGCACCACTCGTACCGGCTGCCGGATCTCGCCGACGCCAACGTCTATCCGAGCGGCGTCTATCCGCAGGACGCCGCCTGGTCCGGGAACGGCTCGACCGTCGCTATCGGCCGTGCCTCGACCGCCACCGGTGACGCCGATGTCTACCTCTACGCCAAGGGCAGCACGGTCCCGACGTACGCCGTCGACTTCCGCAGCGACGACAGCCTCTGGGAGGGCACGTTGCTGGTGAACCGGGACGGCACCCGGGCCTGGGCGGTCACCTCGACCGACGCCTACCAGGAGACTCAGCTGCTGCACTCCTTCGGGCCGGCGCACCCGCCGACGCCGCCGGTCACCGACCTGGCTGTCACCGCCCAGGTCGGAGCCGGCAAGGACAAGCAAATCGCGCAGCTCACCGTGACCTGGAGCTCGCCCATCGGTGACGACAACTACTGGTGGATCACCGCGTCGACCAACGGCGGGGCCGAGCGGGAGTTCTGGCGCAGCAAACTGGACGTCAGCGGCAGATACACCCTCACCTACTCGCTGCCTCGCGGCACCACCACCTTCACGGTCCGGTACCGCGACTACCACCAGTTCTACCCGGACGGCTACGCGACCGCGACGCTGCAACGATGAGGGCGCCGGTTCGGCCGCGCTGTCCGCTCCTCCGCTAGGGCGTACTGCCGCTGCTGCTCGCAATCGGTGTTGCCGGTTGCGCCGAGTCCGATGCTGCCGGTGCCGGCACCGCATGGGCCACCCCGGATCTGTGCCTTCCCCACCGGGGCGCTCCTGCCGACGGTCGAACGCGGCGATCGCGGGACGGCTGACACCTGAAACTCCCGCAGCCCCTGACGGCCAAGCATCCGAAAAGGGGTGGCGGGCGACTGTAGTCTGCACAGCGGGTAGCGAAGACCACCCGGAAGAGTGATTGGGTGCGCGTCCTGGGCGCTCCAGGGCCAGACGACTGTGGTGTCGAACGCACGGGGGGAACCATGTTCGAGCGGCTGGGCAGATTCGTTGTGGGCAGAGCGTGGTGGGTTATTGCTGGGTGGGTGGTGGCGGCAGCCGCCATCATCCTCACCACACCATCGCTTAGCGACATCACCTCAGCGGATCAGGAAAGCTTCCTGCCCCGCTCGTACGAGTCCGTGCAGGCGACCGAGCTCGGGCAGAAGGCGTTTCCGCAGCAGGCCACAGCGACCGCTGTCATCGTGGTCAAGCGCGCCGACGGGCAGAAGCTCACGCCCGCGGACGAGGCGACGGTGGGTAAGCTCGCCCAGGCGCTCAAGGCCAAGAACATCCCGCACACGTCCGGCTACCAGACCGGTCCGCAAGCGGTGGCGCCGGACAAGTCGGTGCAGATCGTCAACGTCGGGCTTGACGCCCCCACCCCCGACGACCCGACGCTGCTCGACGCCGTCCGCGATCTGCGGGCGGACATCGGCCCGGAGTTGGCGAACAGTGGACTGACCGCGGGCGTGGCCGGTGACGTGGCGAGCTTCGTCGACAACGAGGACACCTTCAACAACGCCTTCGCCGTGGTCGGCATCGCGACGATCATCCTGATCATCGGACTGATTCTGATCATCTTCCGCAGCCCCATCGCCGCGCTGCTGCCCGTTGTGGTCGTCGGTGTCGTCCTGAGCATCACGACGGGTCTCGTCGCCGCAGCAGGCAAGGCATTCGACCTCAGTGTCAGCCAGGACCTGCAAACGATCCTGCTGATCGTGCTGTTCGGCATCGGCACCGACTACATCCTGTTTCTGCTCTTCCGCTACCGGGAACGGCTGCGCGCCGGCGACGACAAGCGCACCGCGATGATCGTCACCGTCCAGCGGGTCGGCGAGGTCATCACCTCGGCCGCCGGAGCGGTAATCGTCGCGTTCCTCGTGCTGCTCCTCGCCTCCCTGGGCTTCTTCGGCTCACTCGGCCCGGCGCTCGCGATCGCCGTCGGCGTCATGCTTGTCACCTCGCTCACCCTCGTCCCGGCGGTCGTCTCGCTGCTCGGCCGGTACGTCTTCTGGCCGTCGAAGGCGTGGCAGCGTACGCCCAAGGCCACCATCTCGCACCGGCTCGGCACCATCGTCGGGCGTCGGCCGGCACTCGTCGCGGCGATCTCCGGCATCATCCTTGTCGCGCTCGCCGCAGGCGTGCTGAGCTACAAGGCCGACTACGACTTCAGCGCCGGCTTCCCGCAGGACACCGAGTCGGCGAAGGCCGCGCAGGATCTCCAGCGCGGGTTCGCCGCCGGTGCGCTCGCCCCCACCGAGGTCTACCTGACCACAAGTAACGGGTCACAACTGACCGAGCAGCAGGTCAACGAGTTCGCCGCGGCCATAGCGAAAGCCCCGGGTGTGGGCCAGGCGCAACCCCCGGAGCGCAGCACCGACCCGAGTGTGGCCCGGGTCAATCTGCTGCTCAACGAGAATCCGGTCTCCAACAAGGCGATCAACCTTGTCCGCGAGGACCTGCGCGATGCCGTACACGCGTCGGCCCCGCCCGGCACCCGGGCGCTGGTCGGCGGGACCACCGCGATCTTCGCGGACATCAACTCGGCGAACAACCGCGACCTATCGGTGATCCTGCCGGTCGCAGCCGGCCTGATCGCGCTCATCCTCGCGCTGCTGCTGCGCAGCCTTGTGGCGCCGATCTACCTGGTGATCGCGGTGCTGCTCAACTTCGCCGCCACACTTGGCGCCACCGTCTACCTCTTCCAAGGGCTACAGGGCGAGCCCGGTGTCACCTTCCAGTTGCCGATCATCCTGTACCTCTTCGTTGTGGCGATCGGGACCGACTACAACATCCTGATGATCGCCCGACTACGCGAGGAAGCGCGGGAAGGCAACGAACCACACGAGGCCGCCGCCATCGGTGTGCAACACGCCGGCCCAACCGTCGCGGCAGCCGGACTGATCCTGGCCGGCACGTTCGCGGTGCTGCTGCTCGCGCCGATCTCCTTCCTCCAGCAGATGGGCTTCGCGGTGGCGATCGGCATCGTGCTGTCGGCGTTCGTCATGTCGATGTTCTTCGTCCCGGCGCTGACCGCGCTGATCGGGCACAAGGCGTGGTGGCCGGGCCACGGCGACGAGCGGCCGGCCGGCGGGCGACACGCCCGCGCCGTCGACCAGCCGAGCTAGCGGAACTGCGCCGGCAGGAGACGAACCGAATACCGCTCGACCACCCCCGACCCGCCGCCGGAGCAGCACTAGGCGGCGATCGTGCGGGCGGTGGCGTAGACGTCTGCGGGTAGGGCGTGGTCAAGCCGCCAGAGGATCCGCATCGGCCGGCCGCCGGTGTGCGATTCGTATGTCATCGCGCCGGCGTAGAGGTACGCCGGCGCGCCCAGGTCCCGGTCGGCGATCCGGGTTTCCCGGACGAAGAGGTGCACTGTCGAGTGACCGGACGTGTAGCGCTGCCCGGTCACCGACGCCGCCGAGGTGGTGCTCTGCGACTCCCACTGGAACAGGCTGCTTGTGATGGCCCGGTCGGCGTACATGGTGGTGGGGGAGTAGTGGGCCTCCGACTTGACAAGGGTGACGAAGAACAGGTCGGCACCCGCGTCGGGGAGCCACTTCACCCCCTCGCGTAGCGAGCCCGGGTTCGTCATCCCGAAGGCGGCACATGCCTCGTTGCGGCTGTACCGGGCGTGCACCCGCAGCGGCACCGCCCCCGCGGCGAGCGTGGGTGTGACCCGGTGGATGCGGTCCCGCAGCACCTCGGCGACCTGCCGCAACTCGACGCAACGCGCCGGCTCCTTCCACAGCCGTGCCAGCCGTTCGTCCCGCGTTGCCAGCGGGGCGTTCGGCCCCCAGAGGCTGAAGTGCAGCATGTCCAGCAGTGGACCGTTGCCCGCGTACACCTGCTGACCTGGCGCGGGCGGTCCGGCCGCGACCCGGGTCAGCAGCTCCAGCCGGTCTACGTCGTCGGTGTGCAGCATGCGGCCGATGGCCCGGCCCAGGTCCCGGTCATCCGGGCCGGGCGCGGACGTCTCGATGCCGGCGAGCCGGCGCAGGCCGGTCCAGCCGCCGACGCTGGCCGAGCGGTACACGTCCTCGATCTCCAGACCGGTCTCGCGCAGGAACGTCGTCAGGCTGACGTCACCGAGTTGCCGCAGCTCGGACACCAGTCCGGCCTTCGAGGTGGGCAGGGCGCTCTTCAGGTTGGCGAGCACTATCTCCTTCGCCACCCGGTCCAGCTCGACGTGGCAGCCGCTCGGCAGCCTCGGAAAGTCGTCGCGGACCGCCTCGGTGATCTCCCGTCGACTCACCCCGGTCAGGGCACGCCACCGCAGGTCGAAACGGAAGTTGGCGTGCTGCCCGCCGATGAGGTCGAGCACCGTGAGGCAGGGCTTGTCGTCGTCGAGGCGCAGGCCACGGCCGAGCTGTTGCAGGAAGATCGTGGCGCTCTCGGTGGGCCGCAGCATCAGGATCGTGTCGACCATCGGCAGGTCGACGCCCTCGTTGAACAGGTCCACTGTGAAGAGCACCCGCAGCTTGCCGGCCTTGAAGTCCCGCAGTAGCCCTTTTCGCGACGTGCGGTCGACTCCTGAGGTCACCGCCGCCGCCTCGACACCGTGCTTCCTGAACCACTCGGCCATGAACTCGGCGTGCCCGATGCTCACGCAGAACCCGAGCGCCCGCATCCGCCCGATGTCGACCTTGTCGCTTACCGCGCGCAGCACCGACCGCGCCCGCGCGTGGTTGCCGGTGTAGACGACGTCCAGGTCCGCCGGGACGTAGCCTTGGCCGCGCTTCCAGGCGAGGTGCGACAGGTCGACGTCGTCGTGCAGCCCGAAATACTGGAACGGCGCCAACAACTGCCGCTCCAACGCGTCCCACAGGTGCAGCTCGACAGCCGCGCGGCCGTCGAACCACCGGCGCACGTCGCCGCCGTCAGCCCGGTCGGGAGTCGCCGTCAGTCCCAGGAGTACGCGGGGACGCAGCCGCTCCAACACCCGCGTGTACGTCGGTGCCTCCGCATGGTGGAACTCGTCGACGATCACCATGTCGTACGCCTCGGGGTCCACCTCCCGGCGATGCAGCGACTGGATGGAGGCGAAGACGTGCTTCCAACCGTTCGGCCGCTCGCCCGCGACGAGCGTCTCACCGAAGCTGCCATCCCCCATGACCTGCCGGAACGTCGACAGGCTCTGCCGCAGGATCTGCTCCTGATGAGCCACGAAGAGCAGCGAGTCTGCCCGTCCCGCCTTGTTCAGGCGGCGGTAGTCGAGGGCCGCGACAACTGTCTTGCCGGTGCCGGTCGCCATCACCACCAGGTTGCGCCAACGCCCGTGCACCAGCCGCTCGGCGTCCAGGTCGGCCAGGATCTCGGCCTGATAGGGGTACGGGCGCACGTCCAGGTTCGAAATCTCGATGGGTGCCTGGTCGCGGCGCTCCCCGCTCAACGCGTGCCGTAGCCGCTCGGCATCTCGGGTCGCGTCGTACGCCTCGAACGCCGGATCGTTCCAGTAGTCCTCGAAGGTCGCAGTGAACGTGTCGATGACGTGCGGCTGCTCCATGTTCGAGATGCGGACGTTCCACTCCACGCCGTCCACCAGCGCGGTCTTCGACAGGTTCGACGAGCCGACGTACGCGGTAGTGGTGCCGTTCGACCGGCGGAACAGCCACGCCTTGGCGTGCAGGCGGGTGGTCCTCGTCTCGTACGAGACCTTGATCTCTGCGCCCAGTTCGGCGAGCCGGTCCAGCGCTCGTTGATCGGTGGCGCCGAGGTAGGTCGTGGTGATGACGCGGACCCTGCCGCCTCGGGCGATCAGCTCGCGGATGGCCGGCTCGACGATGCGCAGGCCGTACCACTTGATGAACGCGCAGAGCAGGTCGACGTGGTCGGCCGAGGCCATCTCGTGGTTGACCTCGTGGCCGATGCGGGGCTGGTGGCGACCGTTTACCAGTAGCGCGCCGGTGGAGAGGGGAGTGGTGGGGCGCTGCGGGAATGCTGGTGGCGCGGGAGGGGTTGGCGGGGCGGCGATGGCGTGGAGCAGGTGCTTGGCGTCGGTTACCTGGTCCTGCTCTGTTGCCGCCTTTGGGCTGAGGGCGGCGATGGCTTCGGCGATCTGGTTCGCCATCTCGACCTGGTGGTGGAGCTTGTCGTCGCCGTTGGGGACGGACTGGAGGGCTCGGACGGCCAGGACGGCGATGTGCCGGGCGAGGGTGTGGTGGGCGTCGGCGGGATCGAGGGCACCGTGCTGGACTAGCGAGCGATCCAACTGGTGCAGGCGATCGGCTAGTTCTTTGGTAATGAGGTGTTCGAAGATGCCCGGCCAAAGCGCTGCCACCCGATTACGTTAACGGCAGGCTCTGCGACGTGCAATTGATGCGCTGTCGGCTAGCTGACAGATGAGGCTGAACCGCCCCTAGCAGCTTGCCAAGCCACTGCATATCACTTGAGCGGCGTCATCACAACGCCGGAGAGACGGGCTCGGGTGTTCCTTGAAGACGGAGTTAGCCCGAGTAGCGGGCTCCCGTGTTCGCTTCCCGCGATGTAGCCTCCAGACGTTGCCCAGACAACTCGGCGGGGCATAGACCGCACGGCAGGCCTCCCGTCGGGTGCACGCAGGGGTTCCTATCAAGGAGGTGAGGTCCGTTCCCGGGTTCACCGTCGATACTCACCTTTTACGCGAGTTGGGTGAGCTGCTTGTAGGGCGAGCCAGCACGGCTCTTCTAGAGCTTATCAAGAACGCGTATGACGCCGATGCGTCGGACGTGATACTCCATGCCCAGAATATTGATTCGTCGAACGGATTACTTCAGATCGTCGACAATGGCAACGGTATGACTTACGAGCGCTTCAACAGCGCCTTCTTGAGGATCGCCGGTCGGGACAAGGAGGGCGCAACTCGGCGATCACCCAGATACGGCCGACGTTACACGGGGCAGAAGGGAATCGGTCGGCTTGCTGCTCACAAGCTCGCATCGACCCTAAAGGTCGTGAGTGTCCCTTGGCCAGAAGTCAACGCAGAGTCGGGTCGCTCGGGGGTATCGGCTTTTCTTGACTGGGACGTGATTGAGGAGCAAGACACTCTAAACGATCTTCAGGCGGGCATTCACGTTGAGCGGTTGGGCATCCCATCGACCCCTCAAAATAGGGGAACTTCGATAGAGCTTGGTCGCCTCCGTGTAAAGTGGACGAGTCCTCAGCTAGCGGCCTTCGTAGGAGAACTACGGACGGCCCAGCCCCCTCCTGCGCTTACGGACGCAAATTGGTTACCAGGCGCTATCGTCGGCGAGCGAATTATTGATCAACCTCTCGTGCGAGACGCCACACAATCGAACGACCCCGGATTCAATGTAACCTATAGCGGCGATCTCGATGTCGGCGACGATTTTTGGGATCAAGCAGGATCGAACTTCCAATGGCTGATCGAGATAGATAGTCTCGGTGATGTCGTCAAATACAAGATTTCGCCCCTCCAATCTTATGCGAAGCAAGAACCCGAAGCTAAACCGTACTATTTCGAGAAACCCAATGTTGGACCGGATAAGTGTCGATTCCAAGCTCGCATCTTCACGAATCCAAACTCATCCACAAGGCGGGGGCCGTTGGCGGGGTTTGTCCAGTCCAATAGTGGGGTCCGTGTCTACCTGGAAGGCTTTCGGGTACTCCCCTATGGGGAGCATGGAAACGACTGGCTTGGCCTTGATCGTGATTATCGGAGTGGACCGCGCTTTTATAAAATCGACATAGATCAGAAGGCAAGCGACGCTCTCGAGGAGGACAAGAAAGAAGCCTTGAGTGCCACAAGTAATATAGGATACTTCGGCGCTGTATTCCTTACGGAAGAAAACAGTCGAGGACTCAAGAGTCTTGTTAATCGGGAAGGGTTTGTACCTAATGAGGCGTTTTCGTCATTGGTGGACCTTGTCCGCACCGGGGTTCAGCTTGGCGTAAGAGTCCGTCGGGCGGTCGCAAATCTTGTCACGGAACGTGAACGGGCCAACGCAGCAGCGGAGACGGAGGCGACCGACAATGAACTGCGGTCAGCGCCCTCGCAACCGGTTTCACGTGAACGTTCTAGCGGGAATAAGAACGAAGGTGATCAGGCGGGTTCGGGCCCGGAGCCAGACGCCGCTCAGCCAAAGCCCGGCCGTCAATCTGATGTTCTAGCTCCGCTCGTAATAAATCTAAGGGCGGAGGTGATTATCGATAATGCGCGCGCAGTTGCCGCCAGGCTACGCTCCTTGGAATATCCCCTTGCCGAAGCCGATGAATTAAACACGCTGCTTTCCGGCTTCCGAGTTGCGCAGTCCGAGCTAGACCGCTTGCAAAGCCTGCAGCCAGACCTTCGGGTTCTAGCGAGCGTCGGCCTTCAGCTAGGCGCTTTTGTGCACGATGTGAATGGCATGTTGGGGCAAGCAAGCACTGTCCGTCAACTCTTAAACCCTCTCCTTTTGGACCCAGAATTATCGAGGAGCGGGGGACAGCGAGTGAGGCGAGTTGTTAAGGCACTTGATGAACTGACCCATTCGCTCTCCCGGCAGAGTAGCTATCTTACGGACGTGCTCGTTGCCGACCCTCGCCGGCGCCGCTCTCGGCAAAAATTAAAAGAGCGCCTCGCAGTTGTAGAGCGATTGCTTCACGACCAACTAGCTAAACGGCATGTAGTCCTTGAGGACAAGCTTGGGGAAGATCTGCTCACCCCTCCCATCTTCCCGGCAGAAATGGGCGTCCTCTTAACTAACCTCCTCACGAACGCCGTTAAGAATGCTGGTTCACCGGGAAGAGTCTTCGTTGACGGCAGGCCGTTGGGACGCAAGGGCGTAACACTCCTAATTCACAACACGGGTGTCGCGGTGGATCTGGGCGAAGCCAACCGCTGGTTCCTGCCTTTCGAGACAACGACAACAGAGGTCAACGAAGTCCTGGGACAGGGTCTCGGCCTGGGGCTTCCAATTACCAAAGCCTTAGTTGAGGACTACCGCGGCGAGATCAGTTTTGTAGAGCCGCCTGCTGGTTACGCCACCAGTATTCGCGTAGATCTGCCTGACCCCCAGGAGCGCCGATGAGCGAAAATAGTACGTCAAGTTTTTCCGAAGGAGCAGAGCCGCGGGCTCCGTTGGTACTTATTATCGATGACGAGGACCAGACACCATTTTCGGAGGTATTGCAAGACTTGGGCGTCGATGCTGTTTATCTGGCTCCCGATGACTTGGAAGAATCTCTCCTCCATCAGGCCGCGACTGTCGTCGTAGACCAGTACCTTGACCATTGGCCAGGTCGCAACAAGGAGTCGGTTCCGTTAGCGCTACGAGTCCCGGACGGTCTGAGTCTTGCATCTGTCCTAAGGTCGCGCGTCGAAGGTAGCGGTGATCGGCAGGGACCACCTCAGAGTGCCGTGTCGTTCGTCCTAAGGACCGGCGAAGTCGAAACGATAGGTGCCGGGCTGCCATCCGCCGCCAGACAGCACCTGCTGGCGGCGCAGTACAATTTAGAATGGGTTTTTGAAAAGGGTAGCGTGCCGGTAGCGGACACTCCGTCAACGGCACAAAGGATTGCCGAGTTGGCGCGCGCCACTGCAAGTTTGCCGGACGACTGGAGCGCAGGAACTGGCGATCCAGGTATTAAATGGCTCCGACTGCCAGACGCGGAGTGGACCGACGACGCTCGGTGGCAGGTGGAACAATGTAGGCCACCGCAGCATGTAGTTGCGCAGCGGACCGCAGGTAGGGCGTGGCTCCGGTGGTTTCTACAGCGAGTATTGCCGTATCCGACTTTCCTTGTTGATGTACAAAAAGTTGCTGTCATGTTTGGCATAACGGTCAGCGCTGCCGAAGAGGTTCTCTCTTCTTCTACTAAGCTCGGTCACCTACTTGAGGAAGCTCGATACAACGGGCCACTTAATTCTTTTATGGGCAAGCGTTGGTGGCGAGCGGGAGTCAGTTTTGTTATAGAACGAATACTGGCCGAGCATGATTTGGACGATGACCCTGATCCGGAGACAATTGCTGCCGTGGCTGCCACGATCCACGGCAGCAAGCTCGAACGGCTGTCCGTGCCGGACCCTGTTCTTGAGATCGGGTCCGATTATTCTACAGCGCGACAGCCGATTAGCGCGAAGGATGCGGTCAGACTACAGCCAGATGACTGGCCTCCGTATGCAGACGAGGCGTGGGCGAGCCGTAGCCGGCTGAACGGTGATGACCCTGAGTTGCTGGCACTGGTCGTTTCGACGGATAGATGGCGTCTGCACTCTCCGCCCTCTGATTCTCTGAATGACGACGATCGTGCGTCCGGCGTTCTTTCGGAAGGTGGGCAGTGATGAGCCAGCTTGGCTATCGAACAGCGCTGGCAGTGACGAAGGACGGGGAGTACGTTGCTGATACTGGTCCTCTTCTCTGCTTAGGTTACTCGAAGCAATTGAGGGACCACGTTAAGCGCCGATGGGGGCGGAAGACTCACTGGGTAGATGCGGTCCGCCAGGAGTTGGCGCTCCATGCGAAGAAGTACGATGCAAAAGGGCGAGCAGCACAATACTTCGGGGGGACGGCTGCTCGATGGTTGGTCGACGCGCCCCCTGTGGACGATGCGGATATTCCGAAGCTCAATGCTCTACTTGCCCGCCTCAAAGCGTTGGAGCTCGAGAAATCCGCGATCACAGGCCGAAGGGTGAAGACCGGTTCTAAGGCGAATCTGGGTGAGGCGGAGAGCATTTTATTTGCTTGCCAGCAAGGGCACACACTTCTTGCCCACGATAATGACGCTAAAAAAGTGGCCCGGGAGGTCGGGGTTCCCGCCGGTACGGTAGTTGACCTGGCGAGGTGGTTGGTAGCTCAGGGTGCAAATGTTGCCGAGCTAGGCCAGTCACTATTGGATCTTCAGGCGACGGATATCGACTCCGGGGAGCGGATCAGCGGGGTCTTGGACCTTGTGCCACGCCAGAGACGGTTCTGATCTCAGGCCGAGTATCGAAATAGGACGATAGCACGCTCGATGCTTCGTCTGTGCTTCTCGGCATAAGGCGTGCGATGGTCGCGGCATCAACTTCATTTATGGACAGTAATGATCGCCGGAGATACATGTACCACGCCTTCGGTTGTTTTATGGCTTCCAGCTCGTGGGCGGTTTCGCTGAGGTCCAACCCGTGCTGAAGCTTCGTCAGATGGGTAATTCGAATTCCAGCGTAGGTTATGAATTGGTGACGTGCTATCTCAAGCGGACGGTCGAAGGCTGATACATTTGTAGTCAGTGTGGCTGAGCCGACGATTTGCCCGCGATGCCGCGTCGGATTGTGCCAAGCGCCTCGAGTAATATAGAGGAAAAGCTCATCACCTGGCTTTAGTGCTCGGGCCTCGCGGCGGGCGGCGGCAGCGGTGAAAGCTATCTGGTGATGTGTGAGTACCCAGCGAATCGCTTCCCTCTCGTTTAGTATCACGATGAATGAACTGCGGCTCAAATCCAACCTCCCGTCATTGTAAGTTGCGGGGCCCATTAATCTGTCGACGCCGTGAACTGCCAGCTATTGTTGTCTGACGATGGCAATTCTTCTGGCACCTCGAGTGTCCGGAGAGACTTCGGCTCGATCTTCGAAGATCCGCCTTGGTACTCGCGCGCAAGTGCCCTGAGGGATGCTTGGCCGGTTTCCCCCATTAGCCAGGCCGCTAAATTCCTTGCCGTCCACGGCGCAACGTCGTTCAGGTAAATTCCGTAGAGGTTGTTGCTGCCAACTACCTGCGCCTCGTTAACGATGATGCGGTGCATTTTTTTGCCTACGGGGGCCAAGAAAATATCGGGAGGCTTGACATACTCCACAGTATGCCATTCACGTCGCTTCAGGGCGAGATGTGTAAGGTGTACCTCGGCCTTAATCCCTTCGTCAAGGTAGGACTCCAGCGCCCCCGCTTGGGCGCTATTCCAGCTGTTGAGGTCTAGCAACCAGCAAGGTAGGCCGTTGATCCGCAGCGCTTCGTGTGCGGCCATCGTCAGAATGGGGCCAGGGCAGTGAGCTGCTTTCACGATGGCCGGACGCAATGCCGTTGTCGTTAGGTGTTTCTCTGCTCGTGTTTGGTCACTGAGAAAAAAGAAACTGTTTCGCCCTGTTGCAACTCCTCGACGGATAGTGGCGACACTGCCTAGGCTGAGGACGTTGCGCTGTCGGGGTTTCTTGTTGTTGCCGAGGAACCGTGTGAAGGTCGCTGGGCAGGACGAATTTCTAAGCGGACGCACCTCGGCCCGCCGCCTAACTGTTGGTGCGGCACCTTCGTTGCAAAGATCGACAGATCTCACTATGAAGGGCTGCTTCGACCGACGTTCCGGTCCAACTGATAGCATCATTGCTGTTACCTGAGTCCCGGGGAAAACCTCCACTTGGCTAGGGAACGAGTCAAGCTCGATTCGTCTCCGTTGTGAATGCCATAGCCATTCACGGATCTCCCGTCCATATCGAGTTTCTAGCCATGACCCGGGAAGCAGAAGGACCATGCTGTCGTTAGTCTGGAGCTTGCTCAAGCTTGCCGCGACGAAATAGGCGGAAAGTCCCGCCAGGCCGCTAGTGATTAGCGCTCCGGCTGCAGTTCTCGCGGCCGCTTTGCCTACTTCGGTCATTTGCTGATGCCTAGTATAGGGCGGATTTCCGAGTATCAGCCTTGGCCCTGTCGTTTGTGGCCAATGGGTGTCTAGCCATGACAGGTAATCCCCGTGGATCAACTCCACTCCCGCATTTTGAGATTTGTTTGCCTGAGAACGACCTTCGACCGCTATCCGCGTAGCAAGTAGACCGAGCGTGACAACATTGAGATCGACCGATAACACTCGAGCGTTAGGCCAAGCGTCGTGCGCGGCCGTCGTGAAAGCCCCCACTCCCGCTCCTGGATCAATGACGGACGCCAACTGTCTGTGGCTGATGTCCTTCGCTTGATCGACCATATAGGTGACGATAGGCGGCGGTGTGAAAAATGTGCCAAGACGGCGCCGATTCGGCCCACTGACTAACTGCTCGTATACCTTTGCTAAGAGGTCTGCTTCTTTTGCAAATATCGCCTCTTTGGCCGCCGAAGCTATCCCGGACGCTAACTTGGTGTCCGGGGTGTTGGCCCAGAGAGTCAACGCCGCCGGCCAACCGCTAAGGGCATCCGGAGCTAGGGCCTTTGCTACTGCTCCTAAAGTGGCTAGCCGTTGAAGCTCCTCCGAAGATGCTCCTGGGACCATCTCTGCTGGCAGCGGTGTGGTCTTGTTGATATCGATCCAGCGGACAAGCTCTGCTGTGAGGCTTGAGAGACTGCTTGCAAGGCGCGGCACGCCGTCAGCGTAGACTATGAAAGAGTAACTCATAGTCGCGCAACGAGCCCGTTCCGTGTTCTTCCTGCTTGTGAAGCGTATCTGGCTGCGTTTATCGCAGAACGCTCCGTGAATCACGTTCCGTCTGAGGGTAATGCCGGAGCCCTCCCATCCTGCCGCCGGCGCGGATCGAGTTCTCGGCCGGGTAAGAGGCACCTCAGGTGACCGGGTGTTTTCAAGAGGTTCGACGTAACCAGGGCCGGTGCGCTCGGCCGCTCCTGTTCGTCGGCCTGGCGGCCCGCACCGTCCGCTGCCGGTGTCCCGGCCCAGTCGCTGTACCGGGGACAGTCGTCTGCGTCAGCAGCCATCTCACGGCCAAGGTTGGCGTCGTCCGCTGACCTCGTCGATCCCTTCATTGAAACAAGTCTGCGTCCCTTACGTCCCGTGTCACTCGCCACCGCAGCTACTCCATTGGATGAGGACGAATCTCTGCGGCGATGCGAACCAAGACATCGAAGACTGGTGCCCCCTCCCAGTTCGGCCGGAGCTTGGTGACTCCGTTCCAGCCCCAGGAGTGGTACGCCGCCTGAGCCGGGAGATTATCGGGACGAACCAATAGCGTCGTTCGCGTCTCAGTTCTGCTAGCGACGAAGTCATCGTGTAATGCCCTCGCGACGCCCTGACGCCGCCATGCGGGATGTACCAGCAGTTCGCTGAGCGCGAAGGTTCGCTTCCCGTTCTCCTCGGTGAACGCGGGCGGCACAGGATCCTGGATGCCGTCCCACCAACGAGTGTTATGCGGCAAAGGAAACCCATAGATGTAAGCGACCAGGGTCCCGTCGGCCGTTGCGGTGACTAGCTCCCATCCAGTCCGCTGCATATGCAGATCGAGCTGGCGGCGGTAGCGGTCCTCGCCGTAGAACTCGCCGCCGCCCGTGTAGACCTCCAGGTAGAGGTCCACTAGCTGATCGAGAAGCCTTTCAGCCTCCTTGGCGCTGTGATGGCGGAGCTGCAATCCCTCGATCATCCAACCACCGCCTGGTCGTAGGCGTTGACGAACTGTCGCGTCGCCGTGGTTGCCTGCCGCAGCGCCGCCAGGTTCGCGCGCATCTGCGCAAGGTGCCGGCTAATCCGCCCCGAGTTCATCTGGCTTACCGCGGGCAGGACGTCCAGCGCGATGCGCGCTGCCTCGTTGACGTCGCCCTGCTGATATGCCGCTTCGGAGAGGTGCACGGTGTAGTAGACCTGGTTGCGGCGATGACCCGGCGACGGATTGGCGATGATTGCGCGGAACGACTGAGCGGCACGGTCGGGCCGGTCCAGCGCGAGGTAAGAAAGCCCCTGGATGCCGTTCACTTCTTGCTCGTTCACGAAGTCCACGAACCCCAGATCATCCTCGTGCGGTCCGCGCTCCAACTCGCGGCGAGCCTTGGTCATCTCCCGACTGAACCCACTCGTGTCCGTGAGTACGGCGTAGGTGTGCGCCCTGCGCAGATGTAAGAGCGTGGTGAGTCGAGGTGTCGCCCATCTGGCCGAGACGCGTAGCGCGGCTTCGGCGCAGTGCAACGACTCGCCGGGCTGACTGTCGCGGAGCAGCATAGACAGCTGGGTCAGGGCCTGTACTTCCATACGAGGGTCGTCGGCGATGCGGGCGCGGGTTATGGCTTCGTTCAGGTACGGCCTGGCTTCGGGCCTGCGTTCAGCATCGGTAGCGAGCCATGCGGCTTGGATGCCGAGGTCAGCCAGGGCACTTTGAAGGGCATCGCCGACTTCTCGGCTGTAGTTGGCCTTGGCTGCCCACGCTGACAGCCTGGCATGCGCCTGGACGGCGACGTCGCAGAGTCGGTCGGCACCAGCTGCCGCATCGGCTCGGCGGAAGTCTTGAACCAGCGAACTGGCCAGTCGGACCTGTTCCATGCCAATGTTCCTGGGAACCTCGGCAGGGCCTGTGAGCAGGTGAGAGTGGCCGGCAGCGGCGAGTCCCGCCAGCGCGGCCATTGCGTTGAAGCGTCGCCGGTCCGTAGCGCCACCCCCTTCGGTTGATGCCCCCTCCACGGTAACCGCCATGGATGGCAAATCGTCCCGCTCAGTTACCTCGCTGTCACCATAAGGTTCGTCTGCTCTGCCCTTCGCGGCACTGACGTCCGGTCGATAAGGCTGGTCCGGGAGACCGAACCAAAGGCAGGAGGCTGGTACCCCGACGAGCTGTGCCCAGTGCGCCAGCCGGTCCAGGTGCACCAGCGGCGGGCCGTTCTCCACCCGACTCAACTGCGCCTGCGTGATCCCCAACCACCCCGCCACCACGGTCTGCGGCAACGCGACCCGACCGTGGTACGGATGGCAGCGATACGCCCGGATCACCCGCCCCAGATGCCGCTCGGCCAGTGCCAGTCGCACCGGCTCGTGCTCCCAGAAGCTCGCCGGCACAGTTGGCGGCGCGCTCAATCGATCCCGCTCGGCGGCCTGGCACGGCGTACACCGTCCGCTGTCGTTGTCCCGGGCCAGCCGTCCGCCGCATCGGGGGCAGGTTTCGTGGGTCACCGGCGGCTCCGTCCGTCTCGCCTCATCGAGCCTGTCCATTGAACACGGTGCGTGGGGAGTTGGTATACGCACGACGCATATCTCAAGGACCGCTGAAGAAGAGAGCAGATGCTCAGGCTGGACGAAGCAACCGCAGCGCCTCGACAACCACGTCCCAATTCGGCCCGTCCGGCGAAGCAAGCGCCTTGCCCTCCGCGACGATCACACCGGCGGCGCGCAGCACCGCCAGGTGACCCGCGTACGCCGGATGGGCGGCCAGCTCCGCCTTGACGTGCGGAAAGGCAAGGATCGGCAACCCCGCGCCCAGCGACTCGTTCAGGACGCCGAGCGCCAGCGTGTCGTTGATGCCCAGCGCCCATTTCGTCACCGTGTTGAACGTGACAGGCGCCGCCACCACCACATCAGCAGGTGGGTGCGGCTCCGGGTCGCCGGGCATCCGCCACTCCACGCGTACCAGATAGCCGGTCTTTTCCTGCAACGCCTCCCGGTCGAGCCACCGCGCGGCGGTCGGACTGACGATCATGCACACCCGCCACCCGTCGGCGATCAGCAGGTCGACGAGCTCGTCGATGTGTTCTGCCGGACCCGCGGCGCAGACGACCAGATACAGCACCGGACGCTCCGTCATGCCCGCCAGTCTGCCCGACCAGGATGACGCGTAATCGACCGCATACGGACCACGCATGCTGCCGATGATCAACGTGACATGCCCTATTGCCTGGTCAGACGCGAGAGTCGACCCATGGCCCGGGGCGGGTGTCCCGACTCCGGAGCTGCGCCGGCCCTCAACGGCGCAGCTCCGTCCCGCCCGCCCCGGTGCCACTCGATCCGTCAACGACTCGGAGCCGGCATGCCCACCCTGATCGACGACGACCACCCGACTCCCGTGAGCCTGGCCGCCGCCTGGGCGTCGGTGGACGTGCGGGCCGCCGGCGACTTCTGGTGCACACTCGAGGATCGCCGACCGGGGCTGCTCCCACACCGCGACGCGCCGCTGTTCTTCACCGCGTTGGGCCAACTCGTGGTCGGCGGTGACGACCCGGCCATTCGGGCGGCGCTGCTCCTGGTGCTCGGCCGCGCGTACCGTCACTTTGACCTGCTCCCGCACTCCACCACCATCGGCGACGCGCTGCTCGCCACCGTGGCCCGCCACGCGCACCCACAGTGGAGGCCGCGGCTCACCCGCGCCGCGGAGCGCGCCCTGTGCCGCGCCACGCACGCCATCCGCCGGGCCGCCGCGCAGGTCGGCGACGGCCGAGCCTGGTGGCACGTCCAGGTGATCGGCCACGAGCGGCCGTCGCCCGACATCGCCATCCTGACGGTACGTCCCTGGCGGCGACTGCCCTTCCAACCAGGTCAGGCGGTCCCGGTCTGCACACCCGACCTGCCCGGTCACTGGCGCTGGTTCTCGCCGGCCAACGCCCCACGCGCCGACGGCACCGTCGAGCTACACGTCCGCGCCGTACCCGCCGGCACCGTCTCCCACCGCCTGGTCCATGAGGTACGCCCCGGCGAGCAGCTCTGGCTCGGCCCACCCGGCGACACCGGGCTGACCCTCGGCCCGTCCTGCACCGGCGATCTGTTGCTCGTCGCCGGTGGCACCGGGCTGGCGCCGCTGCGCGCCCTGGTCGAGCAGGTCGCCGCCGCCCCGGACGGCCGGCGGGTGACGCTTGTCGTCGGCGCGCGCAGTTTCACCGACCTGTACGACGCGATCGCTCTCGACAAGCTGCAATGCGCCAACGACTGGCTGACCGTCGTGCCGGCGTTCTCCGCCGACCCCTGCGCCGAGCCGGCGGAACAGGGTGACGCCCTGACCATCGCCCGCGACCATTACCGGCCCGGCCAGGAGGTCTACCTCTGTGGCCCACCCGCGATGCTGGCCGACGCGCGGCCACGACTGCTTGCCCTCGGTATTCCCGCCGCCCGCATCCACCTGCCCGAAACCTTCAACCGCTAATGGACTGCGGCTCTGCCGGACGAGATGGCCACCATGCGCGATGCGAACCTCGCCCCGATTCCTCGGTGTCCTACTAGGTTGGCTGGGGGAACACCGCTTCAGGTTGGTGGCCCGTGAGGAGTCTGATCGAGATGCGAGAAGTAAGCGACGATTTCCTGGTCGGCCTCGCAGGAATCGCAGCCACGCTTGTCGGAACGTTCCTCGTGGGCGTCTTCTTCTACCTGGACTCAGGGCAGCGCCGCGCCCGCCAGACCCGGGCTGGCTCCGACCGGTACGTGCGATCGGGAGTGCGGGGCGTGTTCCTGCTCAACGCCCTCCCACTCATCGTGCCACTCACACTCGCTAATCTCACTCCGATCTGGGGCGTCCTGACGTTCGTTGTACTCAGTGCCATGCTGGTCGTTGCGTCGGTCGATTCTGCGTTTCGGATTCTGCGGCACCGCGACGCCCGCATCTCGATCGCTCTCGTCATCAATGAGGTCGTGTCGTGGGTGGCCGTTGTCTTCATCATCGCAATACCCTGGGTCCTCGGCGGTTGGTACCCGCCACCAGACGCATTCGTCCCTTCGCTGGTGCTGGCGCTTGGAACCGGATTCCTCAGCATAGTTGCGCTCGTCATGACTCTTTTCGACTCGCCGCCCGATGAAGCCGCTTCAACTCGATGACTCACCGGCATCAGGCGTTCGTGTCGCCGAACTCGCGGACCTCGTCGACGTCCAGCGTGATCCGCGAGTTCTCGGTCCACTGGCCGGTGGCGGCGAGCCAGCTCGGGTCATCGCGTTCGTCGATGTCGCTCCAACTGTGCCGGTGGTGCCGTAGTTGGATCGGCCCGGTCGACGCGCCCGGCTCAAGCGAGCCGCCGGTGAAGGTCAGCTCGACCCAGCCGGGGACCGGCGTTCCCGGGATCGGATAGCCCGGCGGCGCTGGCGTCGTGAACCCGGGCGGCCCGCCCGGCGGGATGAAGAACTGCACGGTTTGCCGGATCCGGTCGCAGCCCACGGCGGCCCAGTCGCAGTTCGGCACCAGCGAGGTGTTGGCGCCCTCGAAGCGCAGGTGGTAGCGCACCCGCACCACCTTCAGGTCGAGCGGCCCGGTGCCGGTGTTGGTGACCTTCAGAATGTGCTGGATCTGGTTGTTCGTCGGGGACCAGTCGAGGTTGAGGTAGCTGACCGTCGCGCGGCCGTTGGCGGTGCGCACAGTGCTGGCGGGCGAGGTGTCGGAGTAGCCGCCGAGCGCGCGGGCGGCAATCGCGATCCGGTACGTCGTCCCGGGCGCCAGGTCGGTGAGCGTGATGGTCGTGTCGGTCGTGGAGCCGAGGAAGCGGTACGTGTTCGGCCCCAGCGGCACCTGCACCTCGTAGTTGATCGGCTGCTCCGAGCCCGGCTCGACCCAGGCGGAGGGTGCCCAGCTGAGCGTCAGCTGATGTGGTGCGTTGGCCACCACCGTGGGGGTGCCGGGGGTGCTGATCGCCGGGCCGTCGGCCCGGGCGGCGTTGACGGCGAGCAGGCTCGCCAGCGCGGCGAGGGCGATAGTGGCGGTGACGCGGCGCGCAGGCATAGCCGAATGGTACCCGCCACCTATCGCAATCAATGTGTCGTCTCACCGATCCCAGCTGGCGATCAATCGACTTGACTCAATACGCTGGCTGGGCGGCGTATCCATCGGTACTCCGCGATCGCAGCCCGGCTGACCTGGCCGGCGCTGTGGCACGTCCGTCCCTGCGCGCCCACATCGCGAGGTGTCGAATGGTCATTCCACGTCCCGTTCTTGCCGTGCTCGCCGCCGTACTCTGTTGGTTTCTGATCGTCTTTCCGGCGCCCCGGCCGGCCGGTGCCGGCGCAGCCGGAAGTCAGGAAATAGCAGATTATCTGGCTACCCACCCGGGCGGAAAGGCGCTCAGCGACAACGAGATCAGTTACGACGGTGGGGCGTTCGTCGTGACCCTGCGCCGACCGTTCGGGACGCTCGCCACCGCCGACTGCCCCTCGGGCTGGTACTGCTTCTACGAGTGGCCCAACTACGGCTACCCCCGGGGCCGGCTCTCCGACTGCGGCCGGCAGAGCCTCGCCACCTGGCAGTGGCAGTTCCGGGTCGAGTCGGCGCACTACAACCTCGGCAGTGGCACTGTGTCGTTCTACTACTACGACACCAGGCTCTTCGACATCGGGGCGGGCACCCGGGTCCGCAGCGACGCGTACCCCTACCGCAACTGGCCGAACTACGTGCAGCGTCGCTGCGGGTGACGTCAGGCGCAGTCGGGCGCGATGATCCGGTCCGTCCGCCCCTTCTCCAGGAACAGCACGTAGCCGAGGATCTGCTCACCGGCCACTGTGGTCGTCTCATGGCTGAGCAGCTCGCCGGTGAGCGGGTTGAACTGCAACGTCTCCCGACGACCGAGCGTGTCGTCGGCGCTGAAGGCCAGCCCGGGCCGGTCGTTCCAGTCCGGGTACGCGCCCCGGTCCTGGATGCCCGGCGTCGCCGCCAACTCGAACAGCAGCGCCGAGATCTGACCCGGGCTCAGCAGGTGGTAGCGGAAGATCCGGCTGACCACGTTCAGCGTCCCGGCCGCCGTGCGCAGCTCCGGCGGTTGCTCGCCCAGCTGCGCAGCCAACTGTTGCCGCAGCTCCTGCGGGTCCACCGAGGGCGCCGGCGGAATCTCGGCCAGGTCTCCGCGGCGATACGGGACCGTCTCCGGTGCGGCCGATCGGTGTCCGTCGGTGACCGGGGTGACGACCCGGCGGCCGGACAGCTCCCCGGTCCACCACAGCGTCTCGTCCCGGTAGCTGTCCCGATCGATCCCGGGCGCGAGGTCCGCCGGTGCCCAGACCCGAAGACAGGAGACGGTGTACGCCCCGGCGCTGGCCGTCGGCGCGATGCCCGCGACGGCCAACGCGAGATCGCTGAGACGGCCCGACGTGCTGGCGACAGTCGGGGTGCTGCCCGTCAACGGCTGGGTGCTGGGTGTCGCCTCGGTCGTCGGTACGACCCGGGCCTCGTCTCGCCCCCGGATCGCGGTGGCGCCGATCGCCACCAGCGGCGTCAGGGACACTCCACCGAGCAGGATCGCCAGGACGGCGCGCACCTTCGGTGGCAGCCTGCTGATCCGGCTGACGGCGGTCGGGGCCAGGACGACTTCCTCAACCGCCGGTCGACGCGGTCGCGGAATTCTGGTGGTCCGGGCGGTGCCGGCGTGTCGTTGGGCCTGCCGGTTCACGCGTCGACCTCCCTCCCGCGCCGCGGGCCACCCCGCCGTGCTGCTGCGGGCGATGGGCGAGGTCAGCGGTCGGTGGGGCAGCGCGTACCAGCCGGCCGAGGTCTGCCGCTGGGGGACCGGCACCGCGCCCCGCTGCCGCGCCGGTGCCTCCGCGTCCAGGGGGCGAGATGGCTGGTCGAAGGGCATCCGGTCCAGCGGGGCGGCCCGGTTCTGCTGGCTCGGTTGCGGTCCCACCGCGTTGAACCGGGCCGACTGGTCGTTGCTCGGAAGAGCGAGCTGCGGGAGCGGGTCGGCGTGCGGCAGGGTCGGCAGGCCGGCCGCCGCCGGCGGAATTAGATCGCGGCGGAACTCGCGCTGATAGGCGTGCGCCGCGTAGGCGGCCAGCCGGAAGTACCAGGCCCGTCCGGCGCGGCCGGCGTCCTCGTAGGTGCAGGAGATCAGTGCCTGACTCAGCAGGGAGAGCAGGTACTGCGCCCGCCAGCTCACCCCCCAGTTGCCCGTCCTGGCCACCGCCAGTCCGACCGAGTAGCTGGCCTTGATCGCCTTGACCTGCCGCGCGGAGAGCCGGTCCGAAGGGCGTTCCTCCGGGTCGATCAGCAGGCTACGAAGGGCATCCGTGTCGACGCTGCGAGGGCTGTTCACCACGTCCGGGCGGACCGCGTCCAGGAGCACTGTGGCCAGGTCGCGGGTGAGCGGCGCGTCGACGGCGAACCGGTCCGTGTCCACCAGGCAGAACTTCTTGACGTGCACCTGGCCGGCCCGGGAGCAGGCATAGAGGACGTTTCGCGCGTGCAGGTCGCCGTGCGACGCACCGCAGAGCTGGTCGAGCTGGTCGCCGTCGACGAGCGAACCGGTCTCGGCGAAGCGGAGTGGGTGCGGCAGCACCGCGCCGGTCGCAACGTCGTGCAGCCAGTCGCCCTGGACGGTGCCGAGGCCGAGCGCATTCATGGCCCCGGGCAGCTCATCCTGGGCCCCGGCGTCGGTCAGTTCCCGTCGCACGAATCGGCCGACGCTGGTCCGGCTGGTCCGCCGTCCCTCGGGGCACCAGTGGTTCCACACCCCGTCGAGCAGTGCCTTGTAGGCGTCCTTGCGCTGGTCGTCGCTGACGTCGGCGAGCGGAACGACCTGCTCGGCGCCGTGCGCGATGTCCTGGAACATCAGGTACCGGCCGTCGCCGACCGGGTATGGCGGGTACGGCTGACCGACCAGGTGACGCTCGGCGAAGCCGCGATCGAGAGCGGCGGCCCGCGCGTGCCGGGCGGCCTCTTCGCTCGCCTGCTCGGCGGGCAGCACCTTGACGTACAGCTGCTCGGCGTTGCGGCCGTCACGCCGCTCGGCGATGACCGGGATCAGCTCGGCATCGCTGTGCCCACGTCGTCGGGTGGGATGGCACGGGGGGCGAACGACGGCGTCGCGCCCGGCCGCCCAGTCCCACAGCGAGGCCGCGACTGTCGCATCCTCCACGTACCGTTCGAGCTCGTCGACAAGACCGTCGCCCATGTCCGCCGTTGGACCTTCCACGAGTGGTGAAAGTGGACGCGGACGGGCAGGGGTGGCACGTCCGAGTGAGGGATGCGCGGGTAAACGCGACCGTCAAGCTACCTCAATTTCGGGGCGAACGCGGTATTAATTCGCAGCCAATCCCGCACCTACCCAAAAGTAATAAAGGGTCACTTTACGCTCTCGTGAAAATGCAATCCGTGACATGTCGATGAATGGACGTGCGACCGTCACGGAACGGAAGTGTGAGGTGACAGAGCGCACGGAATCCCTGCTCCCGGACTACTTCTTCCGACGGTTTCACGCTTCCGCCCGCGCCGACCCAACGGCCCGTCAGCACCGTGATGGCGGAGTGCCCGGCCACCAGCGCGTTGGTGCCGATGTCCGCGGTGCGACCGTCCGTTACGCGACGTAGTCGGTTTGGAGATAATGCCTGGCCAGGTGGCTACCTAGCGTGAACTCGTCATCACGAACGGCCTTGACGTCGGCGTCTCACCTGCCGCCCGTCGGGCCTCAGACGGGAGAAACAGATGCGTACTCACGATGAAACCCGCCGGTTGGCCGCCCGAGCGTCCGGGTTCGTGCTCGGTCTCGTCGCGGCCGCGGCGGTGGTCGCCCCGGCGAGCCCGGCGTCCGCAGCGGTCCCCGGCCTGGTGCGCGTCGCCGCGACCAGCGTCAGCGACTCGGCCGACTTCCACAGCGTCACGGCGACCTGCCCGGTCGGCAAGGTGCTCACCGGCACCGGCTACGAGCTGAACGGCGTCACCGGCGAGGGCATCGTCGACGACCTGCGCCCCAACGGCGGTGTCGCCACAGCGCCGACGTCCGTCACCGTGGGCGCCTACGAGACGGAGGCGTTCGCCGGCAACTGGTCGGTGACGGCGTACGCGATCTGCGCGAACCCGGTGCCCGGCCTGGTGCGCGTCTCCACTGTCGGTGTCAACAACTCGGTCGACTACCACTCCACCACGGCGACCTGCCCAGCCGGCAAGGTGCTCACCGGCACCGGCTACGAGCTGAACGGCGTCACGGGTGAGGGCGTCGTCGACGACTTCCGCCCCAACGGCGGCGTCGCCGTGGCACCGACCGCCGTCACCGTCGGCGCGTACGAGTCGGACGCCACGACCCTGAACTGGTCCGTGACCGCGTACGCCATCTGCGCCAACCCGCTCGCGGGCCTGGTGCGCGCCTCCGCAGTGGGGGCTAGCAACTCCCTCGACTTCCGCAGTGTCACGGCGACGTGCCCGGTCGGGAAGGTGCTGACCGGTGCCGGCTACGAGCTCAACGGGGTGACCGGCGAGGGCATCGTTGACGACTTCCGCCCCAACGGCGGCCCCGCGACCGCCCCGACGTCCGCCGCCTCCGGCGCGTACGAGGAGGACGCCTTCGCCGGGAACTGGTCCGACACGGCGTACGCCATCTGCGCCACCGCGTAGTCGATAGGTCGTCCGACGTGGCCACCCCGCAGGGCCAGGGGTGGCCACGTCCGGCCTCACGGATTCCAGTAGACGAGGACGGTGGCCTGGTCGAAGCGTCGATCCTTCAGGTCGGCACGCTGGATCACCCAGTGGATGGTCGCGCCGCCCTGTCTGCCGCCGTGGAACTCGGCAAGCAGAACCCAGTCACCATGGTCGGGTGGCCCACCACCACGCAGCGGCCCGTCGTGGCCGGAGTGGCCCGAGGGGTTGGCACCCAACCAGGCGGGGTTGAAGCCGTTGCAGTCAGTGCCGTAGCCGCCCAACAGCAGCGGCGTCGTATGGCCTCCATAGGAAAACATGCCGTCCGGTACGTCGCCCAGGACGTCCTGCCACACCTTGGTCATCTCTTCGAACGGGGGTTCTCCCGGCAGCGGCGGAGACCACGGAGGCCCGGGGATCGTCTTGACGTAGGGCAGAGATATGTCGACCGTAAGGTGCAGATCGCCCGGTGGGATCTCCGCGTAGACCTCGGCACACTCCTCGTCGTCGGGAGAGAACCCGGGCGGATGTTGTTCTCGCTCCTCAACGGCCACGCCCGCCGGCACATACCTGACCTCGCCGTAGCCGCTTTCTTCGGGCCAGCCGAACAGCAGCAGTTGGCCGTCGGACGGTAGTGGAAGGTCGGTCACGTCTGCCGGAAGCGCAGCGCAGTCGATGGTGGCGATCAAGGGAAACTGGGGGTCCTTGGCGTCCGCCGGAAGCAGCACGGGCCCACGGATGGCGCCCACGACCGGCCCATCACCCTGCTGTGTCAGGAGCGCGGACGGGCGGGCGAGCTCCAGCCAGCGCTCCACATCGGCGGCGGGGATGTCGCGGCGCAGCGCCTCGGCGCGCACCTGATCGAGGATCTTCACGTTTCGGGGAAGCACGGGAGCACGGTAGGTCAACAGTGCGACGTTTTCGACCCCGCCAGATGCGGTGTCGCTGTCGGGCCCAGGCAATTGATACCGCGATTTGCCGTCGGCGGGCGGTATGGGGAAGCGCCCGACCATAGCGTCCGAACCACGGACTTCCGCGAGCGCGCAATCTGAGGGAGGCGACCATGCAGACGGCCGAAGGTCTGTTGTTACCGGGCGAGCGAGCCCCGGTCGCTGTTCGGGTGGACCGGTGGCGGGCGGGGCTGCCGCCGGACGCGTGGCCGGACACCCTTCCGGCGAGCGGCGAGATCTGGCGGCGCGACGTCTTCGCGGTGGCCGAGGCGTGCCGCGCCGGTGCCGCGAGCCCTCGTCAACTGCTGACCGCCGTGCTGGTCTGGGGTTACGGACCCATCGGGTACGGCCCGTGGCGTGCCGCCAGGTCGCTCGGCGCTGATCCGGACGGAAAACGCCTGGCGTACGCGCTGGAAGAGGTGTCCACGCCAGCGCCCGACGAGGAGGCGCTGTGTGCGGCGTACCGCCGCTTCCGCGACCCCGATCACGCTCGCCTGCCCTGGTTGGGGCCGGGCCTGTTCACGAAGGTCCTCTACTTCGTCGGCTACCGGCGAGGGGTGGGCGGCGTGCAGCCCCTGATCCTCGACCGTGTCGTGGCCGGTCTGCTTCCCGCCGAGGCGGGTGTCGGCCGGCGCAACGGCTGGTCGTCCGAGGAGTGGCTGGCCTACCTGCGGTGGGCGGCCGAGCAGGCCCAGGTGCGGGCGGTCGAGGCGGACGAGGTGGAGATGACGGTTGTCGGCGGCGGGTGAGGTGGCTATCGCGCCGCGCGGAGGCGGGCGTCGAGCGCGTCGAGGTCGGGGAGAAACCAGATGTGCCCGCCCTGGTTCGACTCGTGCACCAGCGCGCGCAACGCGGAACTCTCCGCGAGCTGCGCCGAGATGTCGCCGACGACGGCCAGCCGCAGCCGGTAGTTGACGAACTTCTGCATCACGTCGCCGGCGAAGCGGGTGCCCAGCGAGAAGAAGCGTTCGTCGAGTCGGTTGGCCGGCACGGCAACCACCTGGGCGCCGAGGAACGCCGCCCCGATCAGGTCCAGCGCGTCCTGCTCGGTGGCCAGTGGCGGGCCGTCGGGGTCACAGACCAGCACGGGCACTCCGGCGCGTTCCTGGATCTCGTCAGGCATCGTGGACCTCCCGGTCGAGCAGGCCGTTGTCGGCGTTGAGTACGGCGTCGAGCAGGTGCAGCAACTCGGCGGTGGCCGCCGGGTCGCCCAGGATAATGATCTTCATGCGGTGGCGTTGCTCGTCGTACACGGTCTGCACCCGCAGCGGGTTGGCCTGGTCGTGGCCGGTGTTGGCGCTGGTGAGCACGAGCGTGCCGAGCCGGTCGGCGGCGGCTCTGCCGACACCGTCGATCTGGACGATGCTCGACACCTCCGCCTGCCTGGCGACGCTGGGCGCGGTCGGGGCCTGTCCGGTGAGCGCGTCGAGATCACTGGCGGCGATCCGGTACTGCTTGCCGATCCGCACCGCGCGCAGCCGGCCCGAGCGGATATAGCTGCGCACCGTCCGCACGTGCAGCCCAAGCCGGTCGGCGACCTGCTCAACTGAGTACATGTCTTCCGTCATCGTTCCCCATGATATGCAGATAGGGAAGGTTAGGGATAGGTGGGGGTGTTGCGTTGGCGATATCAGCTCCAAAGCTCGCAGTGAACACATTGCTCCCCGAGGTCGAGAGGGAAGTTCGGCCGGCTAACTCGCTCGCGCTGTCGGACGGTTCCAGTACCGTCTGGAAACCATGGACGCGCGGCGCGGCGACGCGATCATCGGGCGGGATCACCCGGCGGGTCTGCTGCGCGCCGAACTGGACCGGGCGACGACCAGTCACGGCGGTCTCGTCCTGGTCACCGGCGAGCCGGGCATCGGCAAGACGACGCTCGTCACGTCGGCGGCCCGGGAGGCTCGGCACCGGGGCGCGCTGGTGCTGGGCGCCGCCTGCTGGGATTCCGACAGCGCCCCCGGCTACTGGCCGTGGGTGCAGGTGCTGCGCGGCCTGCGGCGTTCCGCCGACGACTGGGCGGTGGCGCGGCTGGACGCCGAGCCGGCCCTCGCGGCCCTGCTCGGCGAAGCCGACACCAGCAAGGGGCAGGCCGATCGCACCGCCAGCTGGGCCGGCGTCGACACGGGCGGAGACATCCCCGCCAAGGAGGAATTCGCGCTGCACGACGCGGTGACCGCCGCACTGGTCGCGGTCTCCCAGCAGCGGCCGGTCGTGGTCGTCCTCGACGACCTGCACTGGGCTGACCCGGCCTCGCTGCGGTTGTTGAGCTTCGCCGCACAGCACACCTGGTTCGAGCGGTTGCTCCTGGTCGGCACCTACCGCGACGCCGAGGTCGAGTCTGGCGAGCACCCGCTGCGCCCACTGCTGATGCCGCTCGTCGCGAAGGCCACCACGATCACCCTCACCGGCCTCTCCCGCGACGAGGTGGCCGCACTGATGGCACGCACCGCTGGGCGGGAACCCGACGCCGACCTCGTCGACGAGGTGCACCGGCGTACCGGCGGCAACCCGTTCTTCATCGAGCAGACCGCCCGGCTGTGGCACGCCGACGGCGCGGCGGGCACTATCGCACCCGGCGTACGGGAAGCGGTGCGCCGCCGGCTGGCCCAGTTGCCGCCGGCCGTGGTCGAGGCGCTCACCGTCGCGGCCGTGCTGGGGCGCGAGTTCCACAGTCAGGTTCTGGCGGCCGGCGGTGCCGGCCCGGTGGCGCAGGTCGACCGGCTGCTCGACCGTGCGGTGACCGCCCGGCTGGTGGTCGCCCGGGGCGGCGGCCGGTTCGCCTTCGCTCACGACCTGGTCCGGGAGACCCTCTACGACGGGCTGTCCCACGATGACCGGCAGGCGCGGCACGGCGCGGTCGTCCGGGCGGTCGACGACCTGCGAGAGCTCACCGATCAGCTGATCCCGGCCGACCTCGCCCGCCACGCCTACCTCGCCGGCCCCGCCCTCGACCGCGCCCGGGTGGCCACGCTGCTGGTCGCCGCCGGGCGGGACGCGTTCGTCCGGCTGGCCGCCGACGAGGCGTCGGTGCACTTCCGCCGGGCGCTGGAGGTCGTCGAGGACCGGGAGCAACGAGTGCGGATCCTCATCGAGTTCGGCGAGACGCAATACCACCACGCTGGCCGGGACGAGGCCGCCAAACTGCTCACCGAGGCCGGTGCGCTGGCTCGCACACTCGACAACCCGGTGTTGCTGGCCCGCGTCGCCCTGATCGTGAACCGCGCCCGCCAGGTGGAGACCGCTCCCTCAGTGGACGCGGCGCAGTTGGTGCGCGACGCGTACCGGAAACTGATCGGGGAACCGGACGCCGACGCGTCGGTCGGCGCGCTGGTCGCCGACCTGATCACCGCCACCGAAACGATCGCCCGTCGAGGGCAGGACGACGAGGCGCTCACCTTCAGTCTCTGGGCCCGTCACGACACCACCTGGGGGCTGGGCACCGCGGCGGCCCGCGCCGCGCTGACCGCCGAGATTCGGGACGTGGCCCGCCGCACGGGAGACCGGGAGACCGAGCTGTGGGCCACCTCGCTGCGCTGGGTGGCGCTGCTCGAGTTGGGCGACCCCCACTTCAACGAGGAGTTCGCCACCTTCGTCAACGTGGACCGGCACGGCGACGCCACCCGGCACCGGATTGCGGCGACCATCGACAGCGGGATCATCGCGGCTTTCCGGGGTGACTTCGCCGAGGCCGACGAGCGGTTCGCCGTCCTCAGCGACTCCTCCGACCCGGGCCATGCCGAGTTCGGGTTCATGGGCCATCACCTTCGCTGGTCCCGGCTGCTGCTCCAGGGGCGGTTCACCGAGGCCGACACCCTGCTGGACGCGCTGGCCCCGATCGACTACCCCTACCAGGAGTTGCTGCGGGCGATCACCGCGGCAGAACGTGGCGACGACGAGACAGCCGTCCGGCTGACCGTCGGCATCGAGGCCGCCGCCATCCGCTACCCCCGCCCGGTGTCGCCGCTCTGGCTGCGGTTGCGAGCGCAGGTCGCCGCCGCGTCCGCCGACCCGCAGCGCTGCGACGCCGCACGGGCCGCACTCGCCCCGCACCGGGCAGAGTGGATGGTCGCGCTCTTCGGCTGCGACGTCAGCGGCCCGGCCGACCACTGGCTGGCACTGATCGACGCCGCCCAGCAACGCTGGGACGACGCCATCGCCGGCTTCACGGCCGCCCGTGAGTCCGCCGACCGGCTGGGCTCCCGTACCTGGTCGCTCATCGCCCGCGCCGGCCTGGTGAACGCCCTCGCCGGTCGGGGCCACCCGGGTGACGCCGCGACACTGGCCGCGCTGCGCGCCACCATCGTCGAGGAAGCAAGCGCTCTCGGTATGACGCAGGTGCTGCGCCGGATCGCCGAACCGGCCCCCGCCGACGCGGCCGAGCAGATCGCCACCGCACGTCAGGCCGTCGCGCCGGGTCAGGCTGTCGCGCCCGACCGGGCCGCGCCGGTCACGCTCACCATCGAGGGGTACGAGTTTCGGCGCGACGGGCCGGTCTGGCGACTCGGGTACGCCGGGTCGTTGGCGCACCTGCCCGACGCCAAGGGCCTGCGCGATCTGCACCTGCTGCTCAGCCGCCCGGGCAGCGACGTGCCGGCGGTGGAGTTGCTCGACCCGGCCGCCGGCCCGGAGTTGGTCGCCGCCCGCCGGATGGGTGCCGATCCCGTCCTCGACGACGAGGCGAAGGCCCGCTACCGACAACACCTGGCCCGCCTCGACGAGGAGATCGACCGGGCCGCCGCCCGCGACGACGACCGGAAGGTGTCCACGTTGGACGCCGAGCGGGGTGCGTTGCTCGACGAGCTGCGTGCCGCCGCGGGGCTGGCCGGCCGGAGCCGCCGGCTGGGCGACGAGGCCGAGCGGGCCCGCAAGACGGTGACCGCGCGGATCCGGGACACGTTGCGCAAGCTCGACGAGCGGCACCCGGCGCTCGCCAGCCACCTGCGCGAATCCGTCTCGACCGGCAACACCTGCCGCTACCTGCCCCCCGAGCCACTGCCCTGGCGGCTCTGAGAAGAACGACCCACCCCACCCACCCGTGGCAGGGGTGGGGTGGGGACAGGGTCAGCGGCGGTCGTACCGGTACATGGTCAGGGTGCCGAAGACGACCAGGAAGCCGGCGCTCCACAGCAGCAGCCACATGGTGGCCGACGGGTCCGACTCGCCGCTCATCGCCCCACGGATCGCCGCGACCAGCTGCGTCACCGGGTTGACCTTCACGAACGCCTGGAGCCAGCCGGGCATGGTGCCCGGATCGACGAAGACGTTGCTCAGGAACGTCAACGGGAACAGCACCATCATGCTGACCCCCATCACCGACTTCTCGCTGCGCAGGATCAGCCCGAAGAACGTCCACACCCAGGAGAAGGCGAACGAGAAGACCACCAGCAGCCCGATCCCGACGGCCACCCCGACCACCCCGCCGGCCGGCCGGAAGCCGAGCACCAGCCCCAGGCCCAGGATCACCAGGGCGGCGAGGATGTAGCGCAGCACGTCGCCGAAGATCATGCCGACCAGGGCGGCGGGACGCCAGACGGGCAGCGTCCGGAACCTGTCGAAGATGCCCTTCTCGATGTCGGTGTTGAGGCCGACACCGGTGTACATGGTGATCATCACGACGCTTGTCACCATGATGCCGGGCAGGAAGAACTGCAGGTATTCGCGAGGACTGCCGGCGAGGGCACCGCCGAACAGGTACGTGAACATCAGCACCATGATGATCGGGAACGCGGTCACGTCGAAGAGCTGCTCCGGCACGTGCTTGATCTTCAGCATGGCCCGCCAGCCGAAGGTGAGCGACGCGCCCAACGCGCTCGGCCGAGGCGGTCGGGCACCGGGCGCGAGCACCGTCGCCAGCGCCTCGGCGGACGGGACGTAGACCGTCGGTGCCCGTTCGGTAGTGGTGGTCGTGGCGTCGCTCATCGGGCCGTCTCCAGTTCGTTGGCGTGCTCGTCGGCCGGCACGGCCGGGTGGTCGGTCAGGGCCAGGAAGACCTCGTCCAGGCTCGGCTGGCCGAGGGAGAAGTCATCGACGACGATCCCGGCACGGGCCAGCTCGCCGAGCGCACGAGCGGCCTGGGCGCTGGCGTCGAGGTCGGTGCCGGCCTCGCCGACCCGGGCCGTCAACGCCACCGGATCGGCGGCGAGCTGCACCGGCACGTTGAGCGCCTCCCGGAGCACCTGCTCGGCCTGGGGCCGTTGACCGGGATCACGCAGTCGCAGGTGGACGGTGCCGGAGCCGACCGACGACTTCAGCTCGCCCGGAGTGCCCTCGGCGATCACCCGGCCGTGGTCGACGACCGCGATCCGCCCGGCGAGCTGGTCGGCCTCGTCGAGATACTGCGTCGTCAGCAGCACCGTCGTGCCGTGCGACACCACCGCCCGGATGATCTCCCACACCTGGTTGCGGCTGCGCGGGTCGAGGCCCGTCGTCGGCTCGTCGAGGAAGAGCAGGTCGGGGGTGTTGAGGATGCTGGCGGCGATGTCGATGCGCCGCCGCATCCCACCCGAGTACTTCTTCACCTGGCGGTCGCTCGCCTCGGTCAGACCGAACGCGGCGAGCAGGGCCGCCGCGCGCTCCCGGGCGGCCGGCTTGCGCAGGCCGAGCAGGCGGGCCAGGAGCACCAGATTCTCCGTACCGGTCAGGTCCTCGTCGACGGAGGCGTACTGGCCGGTGAGGCTGACCCGGGAACGGACCTTGTCGGCATCGGTGACCACGTCGTGCCCGAACACCCGGGCTGAGCCCCCGTCCGGGCGCAGCAACGTCGCGAGCACCCGGACGGCGGTGGTCTTGCCCGCCCCGTTCGGGCCGAGCAGGCCGTAGACGGTGCCGGCGGGTACCTGTAGGTCCACGCCGGCCAGCGCCCGGGTGTCGCCGAACGAGCGGGTCAGTCCCTCGGCCTCGATGGCCAGGCCGGTGGTGCGTCTACTCATGATTCGTACCTCTCGGTGTGGTTGTACTCGGGTGTGACAACGACGAAACCGTCCGCCCGGCCCACCTCGCGGACGAACGCCCGGATGGACGGGGTCATCTGCTCCCATCCTCAGGGCGCGAGGTGACGACAGGCGCCCGCTAGATCCGATCTAGCGGGTGCTGTTTCGGGACGAAATGTCGGTGCGATCGGCTTGACTGGGGTCGACGACAGGGAGTGGGATGGCACAGGTACGCATCGAACCGTGGCACGAGGACGACCTCGACCTGCTGCGGCAGCTCAACTCACCGGACACCCGTAAGCACACCGGCGGCCCGGAGACCGACGAGCAGGTGTTCGCCCGACACAACCGGTACGTGCACTTCGCCGAGGGCGGGCAGGGGTGCATGTTCACAGTGGTGCTGCCGAACGGCGCGCGGGCGGGCAGCGTCGGCTACTGGGCCCGCGAGTGGCGCGACCGACCGGTGTACGAGCTGGGCTGGGCGGTGCTGCCCGCGTACCGGGGGCAGGGGCTGGCCAGCGCCGCGGTGCGCGCGGCTCTCGACGTGGCCCGCGCCCGACGGGACCGGCGCTACGCGCACGCGTACCCGTCCGTCGACAACCCCGCCTCGAACGCGGTCTGCCGCAAGGCGGGCTTCACGCTGCTGGGCGAGACGAATTTCGAGTACCCACCCGGACACCTGATGTGTGCCAACGACTGGCAGCTCGACCTGACCGCCCCGCCGACCGACGGCTGAGGTCGGCGGGGCGGCCGTCGCAGGTCACCAGGTGGTGTCGAGGCGGTGCCGCTGCTCGGCGGTCAACTCCAGGTCCACCGCTGCCAGGCTCTCCTCCAGTTGGGCCACCGAGGAGGCGCCCACCAGCGGGATGGACGGCAGCTCACCGCCCAGCAACCAGGCCAGGACCACCTGGTTGACCGTCGCGCCGGTCTGCCCGGCCACCTCCCGCAACACGGCCAGCCGTCGGGGCGCGCTCGGCAGGTCGTAGGCGGCGCTGAGCGGCTTGTCCGCCCGGGTGAACGCCCCCTTGAGCAGCGGCGAGTACGCCACCAGGGTCAGCTCGGGCTCGGCCCGCAGGTAGCTGAGCAGGTCACCGCCGACACCGCCCGGCTCACCGTCCGGATCCAGCTCGCTGACCAGGTCGGTGCGGTTCGGCAGGTAACTGCGGTGGTACTGGAGCACCTCGTACCCCGGCAGGCCGGCGGCGGCGGCCAACGCGCGGGCCCGCTCCACCCGCCAGGCGCGGTGGTTGCTCGCGCCCAGCAGGCCCACCGTGCCCTCGGCGACCAGCTCGGCGAAGCCCTCCACGGTCTCGGTGAGCGGCACGGTCCGGTCCTCGATGTGTGCGTAGAGCAGGTCCAGCCGGTCCACCCCGAGGCGGTCGCGGCTGCGCTCCGCCGACTCGCGGATCACCTTCGCCGACAGGCCCTCGGCGTTGTCCAGGTAGCTGGTGCCGGGGGCCAGCGGGCGGGCACCCAGCTTGGTGGCGATGACGATCTCGGTGCCGATGCCCCGGCTGCGCCGCCACCGTCCGAGCAGCTCCTCACTCTGGCCGCCCTGGGAGCCGTCGACCCAGAACGCGTAGTTGTCCGAGGTGTCGATGAAGGTGCCGCCCGCCTCGACGTACCGGTCGAGGATCGCGTACGAGGTGGCCTCGTCGGTGGCGCTGCCGAACAGCATCGCGCCGAGGCTGAGCACGCTGACCTCGCGCCGGGTCGCCGGGTCGGTGCCGATCGTGCGGTACCGCATGAGATCTCCTTCCGTGCACCCAAGCGGTGGGCGCCCGAGGAACACCCTGGCGGCTGGAGTGCGCTCCAGGTCAAGCGCTCGTTCACCAGGGCAGTACGCCGTACCCACCGCCGGCGTCCATCTGGAAACCCCAGAGCAGCCCGCTCGGGCCGTCGGCCGGCAACGTCGCCAGGTGCGTGCTCACCTCGGCGCCCTGCTCGGCACTGCGGAAGCCGTTGTTGCTGTTCAGGTCGGTGGCGCAGTAGCCCGGGTTCGCCGCGTTCACCTTGATCGGGGTGTCCCGCAGCTCCTTGGCGTACATGGCGGTGAGCATGTTCAGCGCCGCCTTCGACGACGGGTACGGCACGGAGGTCAACGCGAACAGCGCGCCGGCCGGGTCGGTCATCACCGCGATCGAGCCGACCTCGCTGGAGACGTTGACGATCCGCGCCGCCGGTGCCCGGCGCAGCAGCGGCAGCAGCGCGTTGGTCACGGTCACCACCCCGAACACGTTCGTCTCGTACAGCCGGCGCAGCGTCGCCACTGTCGTCTCGCTGGGCAGCCCCCGCGTGCCGTCGGCGAGGACGATGCCAGCGTTGTTGACAAGCACGTCCAATCGGCCGTACTCCGTCTCCACCAGCTTGGCGGCGGCCGTCACCGACTCGGCGTCGGTGACGTCCAGCGGCACGAACCGGGCGTCCGCGCCGCCGTCGCGCAGCTCCCGTTCCGCTGCTCGGCCGCGCTCGGCGTCCCGCGCGCCCACCAGCACTGTCATCCCGAGGGCGCCGAGCTGACGGGCGGTGGCGAAGCCGATTCCCTTGTTGGCCCCGGTGATCAGGGCGATCCTGTTCGTCATGCCGTCGAGCCTGTCCCCGCCGGCGGCCTCCGGGGAGAGACGGCCCGAGGCTGGGACCGGCGGTACCACCCTCGCGGGCCCGGCCCGGGGCATGCTTGAGGCATGACGAGCAGCGGCCTGCGGCGGGACGAACTGGCGGCGTTCCTGCGGACCCGCCGCGCCCGGCTGCGTCCCGCCGAGGTCGGCCTCCCCGACGGGATACGCCGGCGCACCCCCGGCCTGCGCCGGCAGGAGGTCGCCCAGCTCGCCGGGATGTCGATCGACTACTACATCCGGCTGGAGCAGGGCCGGGGGCCGCACCCGTCCCGGCAGGTGCTCGCCGCGATGGCCCGGGCGTTGCTGCTGAGCCGGGACGAGCGGGAGTACCTGTTCCGGATCGCCGGGGAGAACCCGCCGCCGACCGTCGGCCCGAGCCGGGAGGTGACTCCCGGGCTGCGGCACCTGCTCGACGCCATGACCGAGACCCCGGCGTACCTCGTCGACGCCGCGTACCACGTGTTGGCCTGGAACCGCCTGGCCACGTACTTCCTGGGCGACCTCGCGGCTGTGCCGGACGCGGAGCGCAACATGATCCGCTGGACGTTCCGGCAGGCCGTCACCGAGGGCCACTGGACCGATGCCGACGCCCGCCGGTTCGTGCACAGCACGGTGGCGGACCTGCGGGCCGCCTACGGCCGGTATCCGGCCGACCCGGCGATCCGTGATCTGGTCACCGAGTTGCTCGGCACCTCGCCCTCGTTTGCCCGGCTCTGGGCCGAGCACGAGGTCGAGGAGCGCCGTCCGGTGATCAAGCGGGTGCCGCATCCCCACCTGGGGTCCTTGGAGTTCGAGTGCCGGGTGCTGCTGGTACCGGAGACCGAGCAGCGGCTGATCGTCTACGTCCCCGAACCCGGCTCGCCGACGCATGCGGTTTTCCGCCGGATCGCCGAACGCGTCGGCTCCTGACCTCGCCGGGATCTCACCCGCCGGACGGCGGGCTCGGATCAGCGGGGGACGTAGGCGAAGGTGTCCGGGTTCGCGCCCTGCCGCCCGGCCTCGCCCTTGTCCAGCGCGGTGATCCGCTCCATCGCCGTGTCGTCCAGCTCGAAGTCGAAGATCCGGATGTTCTCCTCGATCCGCTGCGGGGTTGTCGACTTCGGGAAGATGATGTCGCCGCGCTGCACGTGCCAGCGGAGCACCACCTGCGCCGGGGTCCGGTCGAGCTGCTCGGCGATGTCGACAACCGTCGGGTCGTCGAGCACCTTGCCCTGTGCGATCGGCGACCACGCCTCGGTGAGGATGTTGTGCTCACGGCCATAGGCGCGGACCTCGTCGTTGCCGAAGTACGGGTGCGCCTCGATCTGGTTCACCGCCGGCACCACGCTCGCCTCGGCGGCCAGCCGCTCCAGGTGCGACACCTGGAAGTTGGACACGCCGATCGAGCGGGCGCGGCCGTCGCGCTGGAACTCCTCAAGCACCTTCCAGGTCGAGACGTAGTCACCGTCGTACAGGGTCGGCAGCGGCCAGTGGATCAGGAACAGGTCGATGTGGTCCATCTTCAGCGCCGCGAGCGTCGAGTCGAACGCCCGGCGGGCGTCGTCGGGGCGGTGGAAGCCGTTGTTCAGCTTGCTTGTCACGTAGACCGAGGCCCGGTCCAGGCCGGACACCCGGACCGCCTCGCCGACCTCGGCCTCGTTGCCGTACATCTCGGCGGTGTCGATGTGCCGGTAGCCCGTCTCCAGGGCCGTCGTCACCGCCGCGACGGTGTCCTTCGGCTCGATCTGGAACACGCCGAAGCCGAGCTGCGGAATGGTGGTGCCGTCGTTCAGGCTGATGTCGGGAATCGTGTCTGCCATTGCGGCTCCATTCGCGTCGTCTTCGTTGCCTGTCATCCATACCCGAGCGAACGGCGATCCACCGGCAAACCCGGGGTGACGAGCGCGACGTGGGATCTGCTCACCCGGTCGTGTCGAAGAGCACCGGCCAGGGCCGCGCCGCCGGCACCGAGGCCGGCGCGGGCGCGACGGGCTCGGCGTCGGCCAGCACCTCGGCGGCGAGCTGCCCGAACATCGCCGCCGCCGGGTGCGCCGACCGGTCCGGCCAGGCCGCCGAGGTGCGCCTGACCAGCGGCGCGCCGGTGATCGGCCGCCAGGCGATCCGGGGTTCCCGACGCGCCACCGTCGCTGGTTCCACTGCCACCGCGCCTCCGGCGAGCACCAGCCCGAAGAGGAACTCCGGGTTGCGGGCCGGCCGGATCCGGGCTGGACGCCACCCGTGCTGCCGGCACACCGTCAGCAGGTGGTCGTGCCAACCGGGCGCGGTCGCCCGAGGTGCGGCCACCAGATCCAGCTCGGCCAGCGACGCGAGCGCCACCGCACGGTCGCGGGCCAGCGGCGAGGCGCGCGGCAGCAACACCCCGAGGGGTACGTCGACCGGGGCGCCGAAGCGCAGCCCGTCCGCCGTCACCGGGTGATGCACAAGCCCCACGTCCAGGGTCCGCTCGCCGAGCATCCGCACCTGCTCGGCGGTGGTCAGCTCGTGCAGCTCCACGTCCAGGCCGGGCGCTCGGGTGGTGAGCCCGTCCAGCAGCGCGCGCAGCGTCACCGCGGGCGTCTCCGGCGGCACCCCGGCCCGGAGTACGCCCAGCTCACCCGCGCGGACCTGCCGCATGAGATGACGAAGCCGACCCGCACCGGCGAGCAGTTCCTCCGCCTCGCCGAGCAGCAGCTCACCGGCGGTGGTGAGGCGTACCTGCCGGCGGGACCTGTCGAACAGCTCGACCGTCAGCTCCCGTTCCAGGCGCTGGATCGACTGGCTCAGCGGTGGCTGGGCCATCCCCAGCAGCTCCGCGGCCCGACCGAAGTGCAACTCGTGTGCGACCACCACGAAGTGCCGCAGGTGCCGGAGCAGATCCACGGCCGGGACCCTACGCCAGCGCGGCCACGGTGCCGCTGGATACCGTGCTGGCGTGGACGTCAGCGAACGCATCGAGGCTATCTTCGCCGCCGTGGGGGTGACGGCCAGCCTGCACGCCGTCGACCTGGACGCCGTGGACCTGACCCTCGGCGTCGGCGGTCCGGAGGTCGGTGTGCGGGCCGACGAGCAGGTGGTGATCGCCTCGATCTTCAAGATCCTCTTGGTGCTGGAGTTCGCCCGGCAGGTCGAGGCCGGTCAGCTGGATCCGACTGAGCGGGTCCTGGTCACCGCCGCCGACCGGCTCGGCGGGTGGGGGCTGGCCGGCTGCACCGACGACGCCGAGGTGTCGCTGCGCGACCTCGCGTACCTCGCGATGTCGGTCAGCGACAACACGGCTGCCGATCTGCTGCTGCGCCGGGTCGGCCCGGATCTGCTGCCGATGCTCGCCGCCGAGCTGGGGCTGACCCGTACCCGTGTCCTCGGCGGTCCCCGGGACCTGGTCGAGATGATGCTCACCGACGTGGGCGCGCGGACCGAGGCCGAGTTCGCCCGGATCTTCCCCACGTTGTCGGCGGACCGGGTCCGGGCGATGCGGGTCTTCGATCCCGCGCACACCACCTCCAGCACGGCCCGGGAGATCACCCGGCTGCTCACCCTGATCTGGCGGGACGAGGCCGGGCCGGCGGCGGCGTGCGCCATGGTCCGCACCTGGATGGCCCAGCAGATCTTCTGGACCCGACTGGCCGCCGGGTTTCCGCCCGGCGTCCGGGTGTCCGGCAAGACCGGCACCCTGCCCGGCCTGCACCTGGAGGCCGGAGTCGCCGAATACCCCGACGGCGGCCGGTACGCGATCGCCGTCTTCGCCCGCGCCGACCGGTTGGCCGCGCGCCGGATCGACGTGGACCTGGCGATGGGGGAGGCCGCCCGGACGGCGGTCGAGGCGCTGCGCGGCGACTGATTTCGCACCCGCCGCGACCTCGGCCGGCCACCCCTGAGCTGGCCCGATATCCGGAGGCGTATCGGAGCCGACCGCCTCCGATCTTGGACCGCGGCCCGGTGCCGCTGGTTGGCTCGTGGTCGACACATCGCCCGACCACGGGGAGTAGATCCGCATGCCCAGTCTCGACCGCCGACGCTTCCTGCGGGACGCCGCCGCCACCACCGCACTGGTCTCCGCCGGTGGCCTCGCCGCCGGCTCCGCCACCCCGGCCCAGGCCGCGACGCCGACCGCCGCACCCACGCCGACCGCCCGCCGCAAGGGCGCGGTCAGCTTCCGCTGGTGGGGTACGGCCGGCTGGCGCGTCGACATCTCCGACCGCACGGTTCTCGTCGACCCGTTCCTCAGCCGGATCGACACCGGGCTGTTCACCGGCGCGTTTCAGACGGCCACCCCGTTGACAGTGCGCGCCGACGTGATCGACCCGCGCGTCGAGAAGGCCATGACTGTGCTTGTCACGCACACGCACTGGGACCACTTCATGGACGTGCCCCACATCGCCAAGCGCACCGGCGCGCGGGTGTTCGGCACGCTGACCGCGTACCACCTGGGGTTGGCCTACGGGGTGCCGTCGACGCAGCTCAGCCCCGTCAAGGGTGGGGAGGTGCTGGACTTCGGCGACCACACCGTCGAGGTGGTCGGCTCGCTGCACAGCCGCAACCCGTCGTACTCCCTGGCCTTTCCCGGGGTGCGGGTGACCCAGCCGCCGCAGCCGGCGACCATCGCGGATCTGCCGGAGGGCGACACGCTGGGCTACCTGCTGCGGGTCGACGGCGGCCCGTCGGTCTACTTCACCGGGGCCAGCGACGTCGCCGAGCGCAACCTCACCGGGCTGGCGCCCGACGTGGCGATGGTGGCCCTGCAGAGCGCCACCACCACCGGCGACTACCTGCCCCGGCTGCTGGCCGGCCTCGACTACCCGAAGGTCATCGTGCCGGTGCACTACGACAACTTCGAGACGGCGCTGGAGAACCCGCCGACGGTTGCCGAGACCGACCGCACCCGGTTGACCGACATGATCGCCGCGGTGCGCCGGATCTCGCCGCGCAGTCGGGTGCTGGTACCCGAGTACGAGACCGCGTACCACTTCTGACAGGCGCCGGTGGGGGGGGGGGGGGGAGGAGCCCCCCCCAGCGGAGGCGGGGGGGAGGAGGGAGGGGCGGGGGGGTGG
>NZ_JBEXHQ010000004.1:0-272029 GCF_040607915.1 Micromonospora sp. NPDC005215
TGGAGTTCTGTCGTGTGCTGTTACGATCTCAGCACCGCGGCGCGCCGGTCGGCGGCGCCGGCCCGGCGGCTTTATAACGCCCCCCGATATACCTTCGCATCCGTTATATTGCGTCGGTGGACACACCGCTGCGCGAACCCACCTTCCTGATCCTCACCGCGCTCGCCGCCGAGCCGATGCACGGCTACGGGCTGATCGGCGAGGTCACCGCCCTGTCCGACGGGCGGGTGACGCTGCGCCCTGGCACCCTCTACGGCGCGCTCGACCGACTGCTCGACGCCGGCCTGGTCGAGGTCGACCGGGAGGAGGTGGTGGACAGCCGACTGCGCCGCTACTACCGGCTCTCCCCCGCCGGCGACGCCACCCTGACCGCCGAGACCGAGCGGCTCCGTCGCAACGTCGAGGCCGCCACCGCCCGGCTGGCCCGGCGCGCTCGTGCCACCCGGCCGACCACCCCGCGCGTGGCCGGAGGGCTGGTATGACCGAGCTGGAGCGCCGCTACCTACGACTACTGCTCGCCTACCCCGCCGACTATCGGCGTTCCCGCGGCGCCGAGATCGTCGGCACCTACCTGGACCTGGCCGCGCCGGGTCGCCGCTGGCCCTCGCCCGCGGACGCCGCGGACCTCCTCCGCGGTGGCGCACGCCAGCGGCTGCGGGCCGCAGGCGTCGCCAGCCTGATTTCCGGGGTACGCCTCGCGGCGTTGTTGTCCATGGTCACCGCGAGTGTCCTCGCCGGCGTCTGGGGCGCGACAGAGCTGCATCCAGCGCCGGTGGAATGGCGCGTACCCCACGTCGGCCCGTTCGTCTCGATCGGGGTCATCGTCTGGGCGGGCTGGCTGCTGGCCGCGATCGCCACCGCCGTCGCGCCGAGCCGGGTCGCCCGGCTGGCCATCGCCCTCGCCCTCCTGCTCACGCTGGCGCTGCCGCCGTTGGCCGCAGCGCTCGACGCATACCGGCCGCCGCTGTTCGTGCTGCTGCCGCAGGTCATCCTCGGCCTGCTGGCGTTGGCCCTGCCCGACCGGCCCGCGACGGCGATCCGCCTCGCACCGCTGCTGTCCGCTGTGACGGCGGTAGCGGCAACGGAATTCCTGGTGGGGTTGGACGGCGGTTTCGGCTCCTACAGCTTCACCGCGTTGAGCTTCCTGCCCACCGTTGGTGGGTTGCTGCTGGTCGTCGGTGCCCTGCTGGCCATGGGTCTGGCCATCGGCGGGGACACCCGCGGCGGCTGGGCGCTCGTCACGCTGCTCACCCCGGCCGCCTTCCTGGCGGTGCCCGCCCTTGGCGATGCCATCGACCCGATACGCGGCGGCGTCAGCTTCGCGGCGCTGGCCACGAGCACCATCGCCGTCGCGCTAGCCGGTCCCGCCGTGTTACTCCTGACCATCCTCGTCCGCGCCCGCCTGACCTCCAGCACCAAGCGCGCCGACCGCCCCTGCCTTACCTGCCGCGCTCGATCCTGATGCATACCGCGAGTTGATCATGAGGTTGGCGGGACGTTCGGAGACGACAGGACCGCTAACCTCATGATCAACGCGGTCGGGAGCGTCGGAGAGCGTGGAGGAGGACGGCCACGACCAGGACGGTCATCGCCACGGCGCCGGGGGCCTTGGTGAAGCGGGCCAGGTTGGTGCCGTCGGGCAGGACCAGGAAGGCCGCCGACGCCGCCGACAACGTGAACCACCTGGTTCGGACGGCGGTGAGGGCGAGCAGCGCCAGCGGCCAGGTCGCGTACCAGGGGTGGAAGACCGGGGACAGGACGACGGTGGCCACCAGCGCCAGCGCCGCGCCGTGCAGCGCCAGCCTGGGCGTGGACTGCGCGTCGTGCACTGTGCGCAGTGCCCGCCAGGTCCGGCACCAGAGCACCACAAGCACACCGGCGAGCAGCAGCAGCGCCACCGCCCGGACCACCGGCACCGCCTGCGGGTCCCGCCCGGCCAGCGCGCCGGCGTAGTCCACCACCAGGCCGACGGCGGTGGGCGGCGACGTCCACTGTTCCGAGTCACCGCTGTGGGTCAATCCGCCCACCCAGCCGAACCCGAGCCCGGACAGGGCCGAACCGACAAGCAGCGCGGCGAGCAACCCGCCGGCCAGCCAGCCGCCGTCGCGCACCAACGACCGTACGGTGTGGCGGCCACGGACCGCGGCCAGCGCGGCGAACGGCGCCACCACCACCGCGCTGGCCTTCACCGTCACCGCCAACCCGAGCAGCACCCCGGCCACCAGCAACGCCGACGGCCGCCCCGGCCGGCGGACCACGATCAGGAGTCCAGACAGCAGCAGGCCCAGCATCACCGCGTCGTTGTGCGCCCCGGCCACCAGGTGCACCCCGACCAACGGGCCGGCCAGCACCAACCAGGCTGCCCGCCGGGTCGGCACACCGGCCGCGCGCGCCAACCCGGGCAGACAGAGCGCGCCCAGCAGCAACCCCGCCACGGCGATGAGCCGCAGCGCCACGATCGTGCCGGTGAGCCCGTCGCCGAGGCTTACCGCGAGCGCCGCGAGCAGCACGAACACCGGCCCGTACGGTGCCGGGGTGTCCCGCCAGATCGGTGCCACCGCGTCCAGCCACGGGCAGCCCGCCGCCGCCACCGGCACCGCGTACGGGTCGACGCCGTGCGCGTACGTCCAGCCCTGGCAGGCGTACGAGTAGACGTCCCGGCTGCCCAGCGGCGGCGCGACCAGCAGCGGCAGCGCCCACAGCCCGGCGGTGACGTACGCCCACCGGGTCGACGGCGCTCCCCCGCGCACCGACCACCACGCCCCGACCAGCAGCACGGTGCCGACCAGCCAGCAGGTAAGCGTCGCCGGGCCGCCCGGGGCTCGCCAGATCGACTCCGGTGTCGCGCCCAGCGGGGCGTCGGGCAGCGCCCCGCCGAGGTGTCCGGCCACGGCGAGCAGGGCCGCGCCGACCAGCCCGGCGTACCGGGCTAGCCGCGCCCGCGACGGACCGCCCGGCAACGGACCGGACGCCGACGAACCAGACGGCGACGAACCGGCACCCGACGAGGACGACGAGCCGGACGGCGGCGGTGCGCCGGGAGCGGTCACCGGCGCACCTTCCCTCAGTCGGCGGCGACCGGCTGACGGGCCGCCCGAGCCGACCGTACCAACCGGACGACCAGCACGATCACCAACAGCGTCATCAGCGGCGCCCCGACCGTCTTGGTGAACCGGGGCAGGCCGGTGCCGTCGGGCAGCACCAGGAACGACGCGACGAGCGCGACGACGGTGAACCACCCGGTCCGTCGGGCGGTGGCCGCGAGCACGGCCAGCGGCCAGATCCAGTACCAGGGGTGGAACAGCGGCGCGAGGACGACAGTGGCGGCCAGCGCCAACGCGGCGTACCACAGCGGCTCCCGGGTGCGGGCCCGCCACCAGAGCCAGAGCAGCACCAGCGCCAACACCGCCAGGCCGATCCCCCGGGTGACCGGCAGCGCGTCGAGGTGCGCGCCGAACGGCACCGCCAGGTAGCCGATGGTCTGCCCGATCGCGGTGGACGGCGACGTCCAGGCGATCACGTCACCGCCGCGGGCCAGCCCGCCGACCCAGCCGAAGTCCAGCCCCGCCGCGAAGGTCACAGCGGCCACGACGGCGACCGCGCCGCCGACCACCCACCCGCCGTGCCGGATCAGAGCCCGGATCGAGTACCCGCCGACGATCGCGGCCAGCGCCGCGAACGGCACCACGACCAGCGCGGTCACCTTGATCGCGGCGGCCAGACCGAGCAGCGCGCCGCCGGCGAGCAGCGGGCCTGGGCGGCCCGGCCGGGAGGCGATCACCGCCAGCCCAGCGACCAGCAGGCCGACCATCAGAGCGTCGTTGTGCGCGCCGGAGACCAGGTGCACGGCGACCAGCGGGCAGCCCAGCGCGAGCCAGATCGCCCGACGGGCGGGTACGCCGACGCGTCGGGCCAGCACCGGCAGGCTGACCGCGGTCAACGCCACCCCGGCCACCGCGATCAGCCGGAACAGCACGATCGCGCCGGTCAGCGAGCCGGTGGCCTTCACCACCGCGCCGGAGAGCACCACGAACAGCGGCCCGTACGGCGCGGGCGTGTCCCGCCAGATGAACGAGATGGTGTCCAGCCAGGGGCAGGGCAGTGCGGAGACGCCCTGCTCGTACGGGTTGATCCCGGCGGCGTAGCTGGCGCCCTGACAGGCGTACGCGTACACGTCCCGGCTGGCCAGCGGGGGTGCGATCAGCAGCGGCAGCAGCCAGAGCCCGACGGTGGTCAACGCCCAGCGGGTCGACGGCACGGAGTCGCGCAGCGCCCACCAGGCGTAGGCCAGCAACGCAGTGCCGACCAGCCAGGCGGTGATGACCAGCGGACCGTTCGGGCCCTGCCAGAGGCTGACCGGGGTGGCACGCAGGGGGGAGCCGGGCAGGGCGCCGCCGAGGAACGCGGCGACGGCGAGCAACGCCGATCCCGCCAGTCCGGTCCAACGCGCGAGGTGGTGAGGCACGCCGGACATGCTGCCAGTACGGTGGTCGCGGTACGGAGGTGGGCATGCGGCGCAGTCGGGTGGTGGCGGTGGCCACCGGTTCCGCCGTCGTGCTCGGCGCGCTCTGGCTGGCCCTGCCGTTGATGGGGTCGGACCTCGCCGCGCAGGTGGCTCGGGCGGACTTCTTCGCGGCCCACGGTCCCACCCCGGTCGACCTGCGCTGGTATGCCGGAGTGCAGCAGTTCGGCTACAGCCTGCTCTCCCAGCCCGTGATGGCGCTGCTCGGCGTGCGGGTGACCGGCGCGCTCGCGCTGGTGGCGTCGGCCGCCGCGCTGGCCGCGCTACTGGTCCGCAGCGAGGTGCCCCGACCGCTGCTGGGCAGCCTGGTAGGTGTGGTCACGCTGGCCGGCAACCTGGTCTCCGGCCGGGTCACGTACGCCCTGGGCGTGGCGTTCGGGCTGGCGGCGCTGCTCGCGCTGAGTCGGGGCGTACCCCCGGGCGGACGGCCCCGGACGGTGCCGCGCCTCGGGCTCGCCGCGGCCGGCGCGCTGCTGGCCTCGGCGACCAGCCCGGTGGCCGGCCTGTTCGTCGGCCTGGCGGGCGTCGCGCTGCTGCTGACCCGCCGGTACGCCGATGGTCTGGCGCTCGGTGTCGCGGCGGCGGTGCCGCTGGCCGCGACGGCGCTGTTCTTCGGCGACGGCGGTTGGATGAACATCGGCCGCACCGACGCGGTGCGCGCGGTGCTGACCAGCCTGCTCGTGGCGGGGCTGGTGGCGTACCGGCCGGTGCGGTTCGGCGCGCTGCTCTCCGCCGCCGGGGTGCTCGCCGCCGCCGTCGTGCACACGCCGGTGGGGTTGAACTCGACCCGGCTGGTGACGATGTTCGCGCTGCCGGTGCTGGCCGCCGCCGCCCGCCCGCCCGGCTGGCTCGCCGACCGGCTGGCCCGCCGCTCGGCCAGGCGCGCCACCCCAGCGGGCGCCACCCCGACCAGCGCCACCCCGACCAGCGCCGCCCCGACCGACGCTGCCCCGACCAGCGCCACCCCGGCCGGGGCTGCGACGGCGGGGGCTGCGACGGCGGGGCGGTCCCGGCCGGCTCGGCTGCGCCAGGGCGTGGGGCTGGCCGCGCTGCTGGTGGCGGTCTGCGTCTGGCAGCCGCCGGCGGTCCCCGCCGACCTGCGCGGCATCGGCGACCCGACCAGCGCGCCGGGCTTCCACGCGCCGCTGCGCGCGTTCCTGGCCGGGCAACGGCTCACCGGCCGGGTCGAGGTGCCGCCGACCCGCAACTACTGGGAGGCGGCCCGGCTCGGCGAGGTGCCGCTGGCCCGGGGTTGGCTGCGGCAGGCCGACATCGACCGTAACCCGCTGTTCTTCACCACAGTGCCCGGCGCGGCCGGCACCGGCGTACCGCTGACCCCGACCAGCTACCGGGCCTGGCTGGCGGAGAACGCCGTGCAGTACGTGGCGCTGCCGGACGCCCCGCTGTCCTGGGTGGGGCGGGCCGAGGCGGAGCTGGTCGAGGACGGCCTGCCCTACCTGACGCCGGTCTGGTCCGGCCCGCACTGGCGGGTCTGGGCGGTGGTCGACCCGACGCCGCTTGTCGCCGCGCCCGCCGAGCTGATCCGCGCCGACGGCGCGGCGGTGACCTTCCGGGCCGCGAGCGCCGGCCCGGTGGCGGTCCGGGTGCGGCACAGCCGGTGGCTTGTCGCGTCCGGCGGCGCCACGGTCACCGCCGACGGGGACTGGACCACCGTCACCGTGCCCCGCCCCGGCGAGTACACCCTCGGCAGCTGACGCCGCAGGTGTTACGCCTCCAGCACCCGCTGGGCGGCGGCGCGGGAGCGGCGGGCGGTGCGCAGGTACTCGTCGAGGAACTCCCCCGGGTCATCGCGCCCGAGCAGTCGGACCACCCCGGCCAGCTCCACCCCGTGCCGGGGTAGCTGGTCGCCGGCCCGTCCCCGGACCAGCATCAACGCGTTGCGGACCTGCGCGGCCAGGGACCACCCGGCGGCCATCTCCGCGGCGTCCGCCGGGTCGATCAGGCCGGCCCGCTCGGCCGCCGCGAGGGCATCGAGGGTACGCGTGCCGCGCAGCGCCGCGACCGCGCCGGCGTGCCGAAGCTGGACGAGCTGCACCGCCCACTCCACGTCGGCGAGCCCGCCCCGGCCCAGCTTGGTGTGGGTGGCCGGGTCGGCGCCCCGGGGCAGCCGCTCGGTCTCCACCCGGGCCTTGATCCGGCGGATCTCGACGACCTGCTCACGGGTCAGCCCGTCGGCCGGGTACCGCACCGGGTCGATCATCGTCTCGAATTCGGCGCCCAGGTCGACGTCACCGCAGACGAAACGTGCGCGCAGCAGCGCCTGCGCCTCCCACACCCGCGACCAGCGGGCGTAGTACTGCGCGTACGCGGCGAGACTGCGCACCAGGGGGCCCTGCCGGCCCTCCGGGCGCAGGTCGGCGTCGACGCCCAGCGGCGGGTCGGGGGCGGGTACGCCGAGCAGTCGGCGCAACTCCTCGGCGATCGCGTGCGCCGCCGCGCTGGCGTCGCTCTCGCTGGCCCCGGCGGGCGGATCGTAGACGAAGAGCACGTCGGCGTCGGAGAGGTAGTTCGACTCGTACCCGCCGAGCCGGCCCATGCCGATCACCGCGAACCGCAGCCCTGCCGGGGCCGGCTGACTGGCCTGGGCGGCGCGCAGCGCGGCGGCCAACGTGGCGTCGGTGACGTCGGCGAGCGCCGTGCCGACCTCGGTGATGTCGACCAGCCCAACGGCGGGCCGGTTCGCGCCGTCCGGCCGGCTCGGGGTGGGTGCGAGCGCGCCGGCCCGGCAGAGCACGTCCGCGCAGGCCACCCGGACCAGTTCCCGACGTCGCAGCGCGCGTACCGCGCGGGTGGCCTCGACCGGGTCGGCGTGCCGGGCCGCCGCCGCGAGGAACCCCTCCCGGAGCACCTCGGGCGGGCGGGGGGCCAACTCGTTCTCCTCGGCCAGCAGCCGCAGCGCCTCCGGATCCCGGGCGAGCAGGTCGGCGACGTACCGGGACAGGGCGAGGACCCGCGCCAACCGCCGGGCCACCGGGCCGCCGTCGCGCAGCAGCCGCAGGTACCAGGGGGTGCTGCCCAGCTTGTCGGAGACCTTGCGGTAGTTGAGCAGCCCCCGGTCCGGCTCCGGCGCGTCGGCGAACTCGCTGAGCAGCACCGGCAGCAGGGTCCGCTGGATGGCCGCCGTGCGACTCACCCCGCCGGTGAGCGCCTGCAGGTGGCGCAGCGCCCCGGCCGGGTCGGCGAAGCCGAGGATCTCCAGCCGGTTCCTGGCCGCCTCCGGGGTGAGTCGCAGCCCGTCGGCCGGCACCCGGGCCACCGACTCCAGCAGCGGCCGGTAGAGCAGTTTGGCGTGCAGTCGGCGTACCTCGGTGGCGTGCGTGACCCACTCGGCCCGGAAGCTCTCCACGGCGCTGCGCCCCGGCGTGGCAGTGAAACCCAGCGCCGCGGCGAGCCAGCGCAGCGCGCCCGGCTCGCTCGGGACGGTGTGGGTACGCCGCAGGGCCTGGAGTTGGAGCCGGTGCTCGACGCTGCGCAGGAAGCGGTAGCCGCGCAGCAGCGCCTCGCCGTCCGCCCGACCGACGTAGCCGCCGGCGACGAGCGCGCGCAACGCCGGGATGGTCCCGGGTGCGCGCAGCGTCTCGTCGACCCGGCCGTGCACGAGTTGCAGCAACTGGACGGCGAACTCGATGTCGCGCAGCCCGCCCGGACCACGCTTGATCTCGCGTTCCAGCTCCTTCGGCGGGATGTGGTCGATGATCCGGCGCCGCATGGCGCGGACGTCCTCGACCGCCTCGGGCCGTTCGGCCGCCCGCCACACCAGCGGCGCGAGCTGGTCGATCCACTCCTGGGCCAGCGGCACGTCACCGGCGGCCGGGCGGGCCTTGAGCAGCGCCTGGAACTCCCAGGTGCGCGCCCACCGGCGGTAGTAGGCCAGGTGGCTGGCGAGGGTTCGCACCAGCGGACCCCGGTTGCCCTCCGGGCGCAGCGCGGCGTCCACCGGCCAGGCGACGAGCCCGCAGATGTGGATCAGCCGGGTCGCCACCAGGGTCGCCGCCGACAGGTCGGCGTCCTCGGCCGCCACGAAGATGACGTCCACATCGGAGACGTAGTTCAGTTCGCCGCCGCCGCACTTGCCCATCGCCACGACCGCGAGCCGGGGTCGCTCGGTGCCCTCCGCCAGTTCGGTGACGGCGATCTCGTACGCCGCGGCCAGCGTCGCGTCGGCAAGCGCGGACAGCGCGGCCATGGTCTGCTCCAGGCCGCGCCCGCCGGTCAGGTCGGCCGCCGCGATCCGCAGCAGCGCCAACCGGTACGCGGTCCGCAGCGCCGCCACCGGGTTGCCGCCGCCGGTCGGTTCCAGCCGGCCCTCGGCGATCGGCGCGAGCCCGTCCGGGGCGGTCCGCAGCGCCAGGCAGTGTTCGGGGTTGGCCACCAGGTGATCACCGAGCGCCGCCGACGCGCCGAGCACCGCGACCAGTCGCCGCCGTAGCCCCGGGTCGGTGTGCAGCTCCGCGAGCAGCGACGATTCGCCGGTGCCTTCGGTCGTGCGGCGTTCGGCCTCCACGATGCGGTGCAACTGCCGCAGCGCCAGGTCCGGATCGGCGGCCCGGGACAGCGCGGCGAGCAGCTCCGCGGCCACCTCGTCGGCCGGCTCCTGCTCGACCGGCCGCCACAGCCGCAGCCCGTCCGGGCCGAGCAGGTCCGCGGCGCGCGCGCCGCCGTCGCCGTCGGCGGTGCCGAAGCCGTACCGGGCGAGCCGGCCCGGTGCCCTGGTCGGCCGGCTCATCAGTGCCCGAGCAGCGGCAGCCCGCGCCGCATCGTGCTGTCGTCCAACTCGCCGAGGGCCAGCGCGGCGAACCGGGCGGCGAACGGCTGCCAGACCTCCTCGACGTCGGCCAGCACCGAGGCGCAGGCCGCCACCACCAGCTCCGGGTCGTAGCCCAGCTCGGCGAGCTGGGTCGAATCGGTGGCCCAGTCGGCGATCATCGCGGCGTCGCACTCGATGTGGAACTGCAACCCCCAGGCCCGGTCGCCGAGCCGGAACGCCTGGTGCGGGTGGCGGGTGGACGCCGCCAGCAGGGTGGCGCCGCGGGGCAGCTCGGTGATCTCGTCGGAGTGCCACTGGAGCACGTCCGGGATCAACGGCACGTACCGGAACAACGTGTCGTTCTCGGCGGCGTCGCGCCGGCCGACCACGCCGGGGCCGATCTCCGGCCCGGACGGGCTCCGCTCGACCAGCCCGGCGTGCGCGGTGGCGAGCAGTTGTGCGCCCAGGCAGACCGCCAGGGTGGGCACCCGATGCCGCACCGCCTTGCGCAGCAGGCCCTCCACGGCGGGGAACCACTGTGCGCCGGGCGAGCCGTCCGGCAGCGGGTACGCCTGTTGGTGGCCGCCGAGCACCACCAGCGCCGCGTACCCCTCCAGGTCGGCGGGGAGTTCGTCGCCAGCGTGCGGGCGTACCACCCACAACTCCAGCCCAGCCTCGGTCAGCCACTCACCCAGCCGGCGCGCGTCGTCCGTCGGGGCGTTCTCGATCACCAGCGCGGTTGCCACCCGTCGAGGCTAGCCGGTGCGCCGCGTGGCGCCACGCCCCGCCACCGGGATGCGTGCGCCGGGCGTCGGTCCGCGGTCCTGCGGGGTCGCTAGGCTCTGCGGTTGTGATCAACGAGGATCTTGCCGCCGTCCGCCCGCCCGTGCTGCGGCCGGGTGACACGGTGCTGCTTGTGTCACCGTCCGGGCCGACCTCGCCGGAGCGGGTGGCCCGGGGGATGGAACTGCTCATCGGCTGGGGGCTGCGGCCGGTGCCGGCACCGAACGCGTACGCCCGCCACGGCTACCTCGCCGGCACCGACGACCTGCGCGCCGCCGACCTGAACGCGGCGTTCGCCGACCCACAGGTACGCGGGGTGATCTGCACCCGGGGCGGGTACGGCGTCCAGCGGATCGTGGACGCCATCGACATGGCCGCCGTCCGCCGCGACCCGAAGGTGGTGGCCGGATTCTCGGACATCACCGCGTTGCAGTTCGCACTGTGGCGGGGCGCCCGGCTGGCCGGGGTGCACGGCCCGGGGGCGGCCTGGCGGGACGAGCGGACCCCGCTGCGTTCCGCCGAATCCCTGCACACGGCGCTGATGACGACCGAGCCGGTGTCGGTCACCGCGACGCCCACCGAGGACACCTTCGGCGTCCGCGTCCCGGGTCGCGCCACCGGCACCCTGCTCGGCGGCAACCTGTGCATGATCGCCGCGTCGATCGGCACCCCGGACCTGCCCGACCTGACCGGTGCGGTGCTGTTGATCGAGGACGTGCAGGAACCCCCGTACAAGGTCGACCGGATGCTCACCCACCTGCGTCGGGCGGGCGCGCTGGACGGGTTGGCCGGCGTGGCCGTCGGGCAGTTCACCGAGTGTGGCGACGGTTGGGACACCACTGTCGTCGACGTCCTCACCGAACGCCTGGGCGACCTGGGCGTGCCGGTGCTCGGCGGCCTGCCGATCGGCCACGGCCACGGCCAGCTGACGGTCCCGTTCGGCACCACTGCAACACTGGACACCAACGCCAACACCTTAACGGTGGCCCCCGCCGTCCAGTAACCCCGCCGACTTCTTGTTGATCAAGAGCTTGACGTCATCCTCGGCCGAGAATTTGACGCGAAGCTCTTGATCAACCCACCGGGGTGCGGGGATGCGACCGAATTGTTCGTTCGCCCAGCGGGATTGTCAGGCCGCTGACAGGTTCGCCACGGGTTGCGCCCAGGGTGGTTGGTCACTGTCGGTGATGACAACGCAGCATCACCGACCTTCTGGAGGACAACATGTCCCGCACCATCCGTCGGAAGCATCTGCTGGCCGGCCTGGCCACCGCCGGCGTCCTCGGCGTGGGGATCGCGGCCCCGACCATCGCCTTCGCCGCGGACACCCCGACGCCGACACCGAGCGCCAGCACCGCCCCGGCTCCCGGAGCGAAGGCCGACCGGCAGAACGAGTTCGCCGAGGCACTCGCGAAGGAGTTGGGCGTGCCCACCGACAAGGTGACCGCCGCGCTGGAGAAGGTCCGCGACCAGCACCGGCCGGCCGATCGGCCGCAACGCCCGTCGGCCGAGGACCGGCAGGCCGCGCTCAAGCAACGGCTGGACCAGGCGGTCAAGGACGGCAAGCTCACCCAGGACCAGGCCGACGCCATCACCAAGGCCATCGAGGCCGGCGTCTTCCCCGGCCCCGCCGGCCACCGCGGTCCGGGCGGTCACGGCGGTCCGGGCGGTCACGGCGGTCCCGACGCCCCTGCGGCTACGCCCGACAAGTAACCCCTCGGGGCAGGCCCTGGCCAACCCGGGCCTGCCCCGAAACTTGATCCACTCGACTTCCGCAATCCGGCGGCATCCAGGACGGCCCGACACCCCCGAATCACGGGAAACCGAGTCGATCACCGCCAGGGGCACGCCACGCCCGGGGCACGCCAGCCCAGGCACGCCCGCCCAGGCACACCACGCCCGGGCACACCACGCCCGGGCACACCACGCCCGGGCACACCACGCCCGGACACGCCAGCCCAGGCACGCCACGCCCAGGCACGCCAGCCCGGGCACGCCAGCCCGGACACGCCGAGCCCAGCGCGCACGGGCGTGCTGCTGGGGGCTTCAGGCTGGCGGGGGCGTGAACACCCCCAGGTGGTTGCCGGCCGGGTCGAGCAGGTGCGCCAGGGTGAGCCCGCTCGGGGCCGTCCGCACCGGCACCAGCACCCGGCCGCCGGCCGCCTCGGCTCGTTGGCAGGTCTCCGCCACGTCGGCGACCTCGGCGTAGAACACCGCGTAGTTCGGCGACGTCCCGTCGGTCGCCCGGATGGCCCCGGCGATTCCGGTGTCGCCGCCGGCACCGGTCACCCGGTAGGACCCGCCGTTGGGCGAGCCCTGCTCCTCGAAGGTCCAGCCGAACAGCTCTCCGTAGAAGCGTTCCGCCTCCTCCGGCCGGTCGGTGCCGATCTCGAACCAGGTGATGGGCGTCGTTGACATCTGCTGCCTCCAGGTTGTGCGTGCCGGTCGTCCGGCCGCCGTCCGGAGCAGTCTCGGGGTCGTCCGCGACACCGTCCTGTCGGTGTTTCCGGATCACCTGACGGGGTTTCTCCCGACCGGGTCACCCGCGCCGCCCGCCGGCGCGTCTCAGACCAGGCTCAGCGGGCGGACCCGTTCGTGCGGGATGTCCAGATCCGTTGGGCGGAACTCCCGGACCACCACGTCGGGCAGCGCCCGGACGCTCCGGATCCGGTCGGTACGGAAGCACCGCAGTTCGTCGCGCAGCCGGCACCAGGCGAGCAGATACCAGTGTCGGGGATTGCCCAGGTAGCCCAGCGGTTCGACGTCGCGCACCGAGTCCGCGCCGGCGCGGTCGGCGTACCGGATGCGCAGCACCCGCCGGGCGGCGACCGCGTCGGCGACGATGGCCGGGACGGGCGTGGCCGGCCCGTCGCCGACCAGGTGCACCCGGCCGGCGAGCCGGTGCGCCTCGGCGGCGTCGGCGGCCGGCAGCACCGCCACCAGTTTGCGCAGCGCGGTGGCGCCCGGCCCGGCGAACGGCGTGCCGTCGAGCCGGTGCAGCGCGACGGCCATCGCCACCGCCTCGGCTGCGGTCAGGTTGACCGGCGGCAGGGTGCGGCTGCGGTCCAGGACGTAGCCGCCGGTGCGCCCCGGCTCGGCCCAGATCGGCACACCAGCCTCCTGGAGCGCGCCGATGTCCCGCTCGATGGTCCGGCTGCTCACCTCGAAGCGGACGGCCAGCCAACGCGCGCTGCGTGGGCGTGGCGACACCGCCCGCAGCTCCTCGACCAACGCGTAGAGCCGGTCCGTACGGTTCATGCCCGGCACGCTACGGCCGGGGTACGACGCCCCGCAGCCACCGCCACCGGCGACGCGGACGACCGCCCAGCAGCGGGCGGTGCCCGCGAGCGCCTGCCGGCGTCAGTCCTCGCGACTACAGCGCCAGGTAGCGCTGCCGCTCGTACGGGGTGACCTCCCGGCGGTACTGCTCCCACTCGGCCCGCTTGTTGCGCAGGAAGAAGTCGAAGACGTGCTCGCCGAGCACCTCGGCGACCAACTCGGACTCGGCCATCACGTCGATCGCCTCGGCGAGGTTCTCCGGCAGCGCCTCGTACCCCATGGCACGCCGCTCGGCGCTGGTCAGCGACCAGACGTCGTCCTCGGCGCCCGGCGGCAGCTCGTACCCCTCCTCGATGCCCTTCAGGCCGGCGCCGAGCAGCACCGCGAAGGCCAGGTACGGGTTGGCGGCCGAGTCCAACGAGCGGACCTCGACCCGGGCCGAGTTGGGCTTGCCGTACGCGGGAACCCGGACCAGCGCGGACCGGTTGAGGTGACCCCAGCAGACGTACGCCGGGCTCTCGGTGATCCGGTCCGGCAGGGCCTGCGGGAAGAGCCGCTTGTACGAGTTGACCCACTGGTTGGTGACCGCTGTGTATTCCCGGGCGTGCACCAGGAGGCCGGCGATGAACGACTTCGCCACCTTGGAGAGCTTCATCGGGTCGCCGCCGTCGTGGAACGCGTTGCGCTCCCCCTCGAACAGCGACAGGTGGGTGTGCATCCCACTGCCCGGCTGGTCGGTGAACGGCTTCGGCATGAAGCTGGCCTGCACACCGGTGGAGAGCGCCACCTCCTTGACCACGTGCCGGAAGGTCATGATGTTGTCGGCGGTGGTCAGCGCGTCGGCGTAGCGCAGGTCGATCTCCTGCTGGCCGGGCGCGACCTCGTGGTGGCTGAACTCCACCGAGATGCCGATCCGTTCCAGCGCCAGCACGCCCTGGCGGCGGAAGTCACGCGCCACGGCGTGGGTGGTGTGCTCGAAGTAGCCGCCGGTGTCCACCGGGGTGGGGACCGAGCCGTCCTGGGGGCCGTTCTCCAGCAGGAAGAACTCGATTTCCGGGTGGGTGTAGAAGGTGAAGCCCTTCTCGGCGGCCTTGGACAGCGCGCGGCGCAGCACGTGCCGGGGGTCGGCCCAGGAGGGCCCGCCGTCGGGCAGCAGGATGTCGCAGAACATCCGGGCGCTCTCGCCGCTGACCCCGCCCTCGAACGGGAACACCTGGAAGGTCGTCGGGTCGGGCATGGCCACCATGTCCGATTCGAAGACCCGGGCGAAACCCTCGATCGCCGAGCCGTCGAAGCCGATGCCCTCCTCGAAGGCGGCCTCCAACTCGGCCGGCGCCACCGAAACGCTCTTGAGCGTGCCCAGTACGTCCGTGAACCACAGCCGGACGAACCGGATGTCCCGCTCTTCCAGCGTACGGAGGACGAACTCCTGCTGACGGTCCACTTCCCCAACCCCTCGCGACGCTCTTTTGTCCGCCTTGGTCGGGCTGCACCCGACCTGATCGCCCAGTCTTCCCGGGCCTGGTTACGCAGACGTTACGCGAACTGCCGCCCGTCGTCCCCTCACCTCCCGCTCGGCGGACGCGCGCTCCGCCGTCGGCGGGCCCGTCGCCGCAGCTCCGCGGGCCCGTCCGCCGCAGCGTGGCGGTCATCTCGTCGGAGGGTACGGATTGACCCGAGTGTGCTGGGGCAAGATGAGGACATGCCCACCCTGCGTCTCGCCCTGTCCCAGGTCAACCCGAGCGTCGGCGACCTCGCCGGCAACGCCGACCTGGTCCGCAGCTGGACACGCCAGGCCGCCGACGCCGGTGCCCAGTTGGTGCTCTTCCCGGAGATGATGTTGACCGGGTACCCGGTCGAGGACCTGGTCTTCCGGCGCTCCTTCGTCGCCGCCTCCCAGGCCGCCATCGAGCGGCTCGCCGCCGACCTCGCCGCCGACGGCCTCGGAGAGCTGCCGGTCGTGGTCGGCTACCTGGACGCCGACGGGCCGCCGCAGATCAGCGGGGACGCCGAGCCGGGCCGGGGCGCCCGCAACGCCGCCGCGCTGCTGCACCGGGGCACCGTCGCCGCCCGCTACTTCAAGCACCACCTGCCCAACTACGGGGTCTTCGACGAGGACCGCTACTTCGTCTCGGGCGACGCGCTGACAGTGGTGCGGATCGGCGGCGTGGACGTCGCGTTGACCATCTGTGAGGACCTGTGGCAGTCCGGCGGGCCGTTCGCCGCCGCCCGGCAGGCCGGCGTCGGCCTGGTGGTCAACATCAACGGCTCGCCGTACGAGCTGAACAAGGACGACATCCGGCTGCCGCTGGTCCGCCGCCGGGCCGCCGAGGCGGGGGCCACCATCGCGTACGTCAACATGACCGGCGGCCAGGACGAGTTGGTCTTCGAGGGCGACTCGATGATCGTGAGCGCCGACGGTGATCTGCTCACCCGGGCCCCGCAGTTCGTCGAGCACCTGCTCGTGCACGACGTCGAACTACCGGCCGCCACCAGACCGCCGACCACGGAGATTATCGCCGACGGCATGCGGGTCGCGCACCGCACGCTGGACGGCATTCCGCCCACGCCGACCGGCCCGGCCGCCGTCGGCGGGCTGATCGAGCCGGTGGCCGACGAGGCCGAGGTGTGGCAGGCGCTCGTGCTCGGCCTGCGCGACTACGTGAACAAGAACCGGTTCCCGTCGGTGGTGCTCGGCCTCTCCGGCGGCATCGACTCGGCGGTGGTGGCCGCGCTGGCCGTCGACGCCCTGGGGCCGGACCGGGTGGTCGGGGTGTCGCTGCCCAGTCAGCACTCCTCCGAGCACTCCCGGGAGGACGCCGCCGACCTGGCCAAGCGCACCGGCCTGGATTACCGCGTCGAGCCGATCCAGCCGATGGTGGACGGTTTCCTGGCCAACCTGTCGCTGTCCGGGGTGGCCGTGGAGAACCTACAGGCCCGGGTCCGTGGCGTGATCCTGATGGCGCTGTCGAACCAGGAAGGCCACCTGGTGCTCACCACCGGCAACAAGAGTGAGCTGGCGGTCGGCTACTCCACGCTGTACGGCGACTCGGTGGGCGGCTTCAACCCGGTCAAGGACGTCTGGAAGACGCTGATCTGGCGACTCGCGAAGTGGCGCAACAGGGACGCGGACCGGCGCGGTGAGACCGCCCCGATTCCGGAGAACTCGATCGGCAAGCCGCCGAGCGCCGAGCTGAGCCCGGGCCAGTTGGACAGCGACAGCCTGCCCGACTACGACGTACTGGACCCGATCCTGATCGGGTACGTCGACGGCGACCTGGGCCGCGACGGGCTTGTCGAGTCGGGCCACGACCCGGCGGTGGTCGACAAGGTGCTGCGGCTGGTGGATACCGCCGAGTACAAGCGACGCCAGTCGGCACCGGGCGCGAAGATCTCCATGAAGGCGTTCGGCCGGGACCGCCGCCTGCCGATCACCAACCGGTGGCGCGAGCACGGCTGAGCCGTACCCCAGGGGTGCCGGGTCGGTGCCGCGGCCCGGCGCCGTCCCGGGCGGTGGTGAAGTGACATCTCGCACTGGGCTCTGCCGTCACCCCGTCTCGCGGTGCGACGATCGCGACGGAACCCGGGGACCGCGCAGGCGGCCTCGAGGAAGGGAGACAGAGATGGTGGAGTCCACTCCGAACGAGGTGACCGCGCTGTACGGCGGACCGGCCACCCGTCGGGTCCGCACCCGTGACCTGATCGCCGCCAAGGAGCGCGGCGAGCGGTGGCCGATGCTGACCTCGTACGACCAGTACACCGCGGGGATCTTCGACCAGGCCGGCGTACCGGTGCTGCTGGTCGGCGACTCGGCCGCGAACAACGTGTTCGGTTACGAGACGACCCTGCCGGTCACCGCCGACGACCTGCTTCCGCTGGTACGGGCCGTGGTGCGCTCGACCCGGCAGGCACTCGTCGTCGGTGACCTGCCGTTCGGCTCCTACGAGGAGGGCCCGGCCCAGGCGCTGCGCACCGCCGTCCGGTTCATGAAGGAGGGTGGCTGCCACGCGGTGAAGCTGGAGGGTGGCCGCCGCTGCGCCGCGCAGATCGCCGCGATCGTCGGTGCCGGCATTCCGGTGATGGCGCACATCGGCTTCACGCCACAGAGCGAGCACACTCTGGGCGGCTACCGCGTGCAGGGTCGGGGGGACACAGCGGACGAGGTGCTCGCCGACGCGCGGGCGGTGGCGGAGGCGGGCGCGTTCGCTGTGGTGCTGGAGATGGTGCCCGGTGAGGTGGCCAAGCGGATCACCCACGAACTGCCCATCCCCACTGTCGGCATCGGCGCCGGCCCGGACACCGACGCGCAGGTGCTGGTCTGGCAGGACATGGCCGGGCTGCGCACCGGCAAGGCGCCACGCTTCGTCAAGCGGTACGCGGACCTGGCCGGCGCCCTCACCGACGCCACCCGCCGTTTCGCCGACGAGGTCCGCGGCGGCGATTTCCCGGCGGCCGAGCACACCTTCTAGGCGGTCCATGAACTCCAGTCCACCGGCCACCGCAGGCCACGGCCGTCACGGCCCGTGGCCTGCGGTAGCCGGGCCGCGTAACCGGTGGCCGGGCCGCATGGCCGGTGGCCGTGACGGGTGGCCGTGGCGGGTGGCCGTGACGGGTGGCCGTGACTGATCGATTGATCATGGCAACTGAAAGTGTCGTACAGGTGTTCTAGTCTCAGGTCATGGTGGAGGGGTTGGCGCAGGCAGAGGCCGCAGTCCTGGGCTGCGCCGACTCCGCCACCTGGGCTCTGCCCGAGCAGGAGCTGATCGCGGCGCTCGACGCCGCGCACCGCATCGAGCAGCGCCTCGCCGCCGTCAAACTGGCAGTGATCCGCGAACTCGACGGTCGAGGCACGCCCACCGCGCAGGGCGCGTCCTCCACAGCGGTCTGGCTGCGCGAACGCCTACACCTCACCGTCCCCACCGCCCGCCGCCTCGTCGAGCTGGCCACCACTCTCGACACCGGCAACCCCGCGATACGACAGGCACTGGCCGACGCCGACATCACCGTCGACCAGGCCCGGGTCATCGCCGACACCGTCGAGACCGTCGAGACCTCCGCCGGCGCGGAGGCCGCCGACAAGGCCGTCGGCTTGCTTGTCGAGTGGGCCGGGCAGTTCGATCCCACCCTCCTGCGCAAACTCGGCACCCGCATCCTCGACCACGTCGCACCCGACATCGCCGACGCCGCCGCCCAAGCCGCCCTCGACGCCGAAGCCCGCCGCGCCACCCGCGACCGCCACCTCACCCTCTCCACCCTCACCGACGGCCGACTCCGCCTCACCGGCACCCTCGACACCGAAACCGCCGGCCTGCTCCGCGCCGCCATCGACCCACTGACCACACCGACCGGCCCCGACGACCAACGCACCCCCGGACAACGCCGCCACGACGCCCTCGCCGACCTCTGCCGACTCACCCTGCGCACCGGCGAACTACCCGAACACGGCGGTGACCCCGCACAACTCGTCATCACCACCAGCTACGACGGCCTCACCCGACAACTGGGCACCGGCACGCTGGACACCGGCTTCGAGCTCACCCCGCAGAATGTGCGGCGCCTCGCCTGCGACGCCACCATCCTGCCCACCCTCCTCGGCACCGCCAGCCAAACCCTCGACGTCGGCCGACAACGCCGCCTCATCACCGGCCCCCTCCGCCGCGCCCTCGTCCTGCGCGACCGCGGCTGCGCCTTCCCCGGCTGCGACCGCCCACCCCGCTGGTGCGACGCCCACCACATCCGACACTGGGCCGACGGCGGCACCACCAGCCTCACCAACGCGGTCCTGCTCTGCGGCCACCACCACCGACACCTCCACCACAGCGACTGGGCCGTCCGGTTGGGCGGCGACGGCCACCCCGAATTCATCCCACCCGCCTGGCTCGACCCCGAACAGGTCCCCCGCCGCAACCACTACCACCGACGGACGTAACCAGACCGGGGCGACCGATCACGTCGAGCAGGCGCCGTTGCGCCTCGGCAGCTCGTGGCCGAACGCCGCGCATGCTTTGAGCTGACGAGGGCGCCGTGGGGTGCAACGTGCGCGGGGCGTGGGCCGATCCGCACCGCCTGAGTGCAGCCGGGCCTGGGACGGCGACCAAGGCCCCGGCTTGGCGAGCACGGCCCGCCTTGCCGAGCCAGGCCCGCCTTGCCGAGCACGGCCCGACTTGCCGAGCAGGAGCCCGCTCACTTGCGAAGGTCGTGCCACAGGGACACGATGCCCTGCGGATTCCGCCACCGGAGGCCCATCAGCTATGCGAGGTCGACGCCCCGCGCTCCCTCCGGGCGCTGTCACCTGACCAGCAGATTCAGACCGACCGGGCCGAGCCCAGCCGTCCTGCCGGGGGCCGAGCCCGGCAGTCCTGCCGGGGGCCGAGCCCAGCCGTCCTGCCGGGGGCCGAGCCCGGCAGTCCTGCCGGGAGCAGACGGTGCACTGTCAGAGGTCGGTGACGCGGATGCCGGCGTGCGCCTTGTAACGCTTGTTGATCGCGATCAGGTTGGCGGTGAACGCCTCGATCTGGTGGGCGTTGCGCAACCGGCCGGCGTAGATGCCGCGCATCCCGGGGATGCGGGCGGCGAGCGCCCCGACAACGTCGACGAGTTCCCGGTCTTCGGTGCAGATCAGCACGTCGAGGTCGATCCGGTCGACCTCGGGGTCGGCCAGCAGTGGGGCGCTGACGTGGTTGAACGCCGCGCAGACACGGGAGCCGGGCAGCAGCGCGGCTGCCTGCTGGACGGCACTGCCCTCGGCGACGGTGAGCGCGTAGGGGCCCTGCTTGTCGAAGCCCAGCGGGTTGACACAGTCGATGACGATCGTCCCGGTGAGCGGCTCGGCGAGCGCGGCGATCGTTGCGGCGTGCCCGTCCCACGGCACCGCGATGATCACGACGTCGCTGCGGCGGGCCACCTCGTCGTTGGCCGCGCCGGTGATGCGGGCGTCGGCCGGCATCCGGGGCAGCGCGGCGATCTCGGCGGCAGACTCGGCGGCCCGCTGCGCCGACCGGGAGCCGATCAGCACCGTCTGCCCCGCCCGGGCGAGCCGGTAGGCGAGGCCACGGCCCTGGTCGCCGGTGCCACCGATGATGCCGACCGTCAGCCCGGACACGTCGGGCAGCGTGCTCGCGTCGTATGCCATGGGCTCATCCTCGCAAACCGCTCGGTCCGTCAGCAGCGCCAGACGCTGTGACAATCCCCGCTGCCCGAGACGCCGCCCCGGGCGACCCCGCCGCGAGGCAGCTCAGGCCAGCTCGAACAGCACCGTACGGGCTGCCGGATCGGCGGTGACCAGGCGGACCCGGACCCGCTCCCCGAGCGGCAGCGCGCCGAGGCAGCGGGCCCGGACCGGTGGGGCGTCCAGGGCCACCGTTCCGCCGGGCGGCCGGGGCCGGGACTTGCCGTTGGGCGGGGCGTCGACGTCGAGGACGGCCGCGTCGAAGGTCTCCCCCACCCGGTCCGCCAGCAGCACCGCCTCGGCCAGCTCGACGGCACCCCGGGCGGCTGCCGAGGCCGTCCGGTCGGTGCTGGCCATCACCTCGGGCAACCGGGGCAGCGCGGCGCGCGCCCAGTCGGGCACTTCCCGGCCCGCGTGCAGGGCCAGGCAGACCTCGGTGGCGTACCTGTCGGCCAGGCGTCGCAACGGCGCCGTGACGTGGGCGTACGCGGCGGCCACGCCCCCGTGCTCCGGGTGCTCCGGCCGTGTGCCGTCGAAGGCGGTGTACGCCGCGCCGCGCATCAGCTCGGCTGCCTGGTCGATGAAGGCGGCGGAGCGTGGTTGTGCGGCGTCCAGGCTGGCGATCACCTCGCCGGGGCCGGCGCCGTCCGGCCAGTGCACGCCCAGCGGGGCGGCGGCCGCCCGCAGCCGCTGCACCGCCTCCGGTTTCGGGGCGGGCATGGTCCGCAGCAGGCCGATCCCAGCGGCCAGCATGAGGTCGGCGGCGGCCATGCCGGTCAACAGGGAGATCTGCGCGTTGTGCTCCTCCATCGGCACCGGCCCCCGCAGCACCAGCCGCCAGCCGTCACCGTCGGGCTCCACGTCCTGTTCGGGCAGGGGCAGGTTGATGGCGCCACGACGCAGCCCCCGGGCGGTCAGTCGGTCGCCGATCTCGGGTAGCAGCGCGATCGGCTCGGGCAGTCGCCCGGCGTCGGCCGCGGCCTGCACCCCGGTGTAGTCGAGTTTGGCGCGGCTACGCACCAGGGCGCGTTCCAGCTCGACGGCCACCGTGCCGCCGTCGGCGTCCAGGTCGATGGTCCACACCACGGCCGCCCGGTCATCGTCCGGCAGCAGGCTGGCCGCGCCCTCACTGAGCGTCAGCGGGTGCAGCGGCACATGACCATCGGGCAGGTAGACAGTCTGCCCGCGCCGCCACGTCTCCTCCTCGAGGGCGCCGCCCGGTTGGACGTGCGCGGCGACGTCGGCGATCGCGTACCGCACCCGGTAGCCGCCGCCCGGACGGCGGGTGAGGTGCATCGCCTGGTCCAGGTCCCGCGAGCTGGCCGGGTCGACAGTGACGAACGGTATGTCGGTGCGGTCGACGGACGGCCGCGGTGGCGCGGCGGCGGCCGCGTCGGCCTCCCGTTGGGCGGCCGCCGGGAAGCCCTCGGGCAGGCCGAGCTCGCGGCGCAGCGCGCCGAAGTCGATGCGGGGCGCGAGTACGCGTCGGATGACCACGGGTCAATCCTGACAGCGTCGTCGGTGATCCGCTTCCGGTGACCGGCCGAGATCTCCGTCGAACCGCCTCCGGCGCACCTCGCCGAGCCACGCCGGAGCCGGCCAGAGCCCGCCCGCCACGAGCCACGCCAGAACCGCCACCTCGGGGGCGACGTAATGGTCCACCACGCCAGCCACGGCCGTCAGACGAGCCTGGGTGGTCCGCCGCGCCTGCCACGGCAGCTCCGTCGGACGAGCCGGTGCCGGGCCGAGGCGGCCTGCGCTCAGCCGGTCGCCTTCCGGGCGGTGCTGCGCGTACCCCGGGGGGTGGTGGCTCGGGCGGCGACCGGGCGGGCCGGCGACTTGCGGGCGGTCACCTTGCGGGCCGGCGCCTTGGCCGCGGTGGTCTTCTTCGCCGGGGCCTTCTTCGCCGCCGCCTTGCGGGCGGTGGTCGACGACGTGCCGGTCGCCTTCGCGGCCGGCGCCTTCTTCGCCGCGGCCTTGCGGGCGCCGCCGCTCGGGCGGGTGGAAGCGGTCTTCTTCGCCGGGGCCTTCTTGGCGGTGGTCTTCTTCACCGCGGACGCCTTGGTCGCGGCCTTGCGACCGGGCGCCTTCGCCGCGGCGGTGGTCCGCTTCGCCGCCGACGCCGTGGTCTTCTTCGCGGCGCTCGTGGTCTTCTTCGCGGCGCTGGTCGTCTTCTTCGCGGCGCTCGTGGTCTTCTTCGCCGTACCCGTCGCCGTGGCCGCGGTGGTCTTCTTCGCGGGGGCCTTCTTCGCCGCAGCCTTGCGGGTGGCGGTCGAGGTCTTCGCCGGGGCCTTCCTGGCTGCCACGCTGGTCTTCGTCGCGGTCTTCTTCGCCGGGGCCTTCTTCGCCGCCGTGGTGGTCTTCTTCGCCGGGGCGCGCCCCGCGCCGCCGGCAGCCTTCCTGGCTGGAGCCTTCGCCGCCGCCGCACCCGCTGTGGACTTGCGCACGGGGGTGGTCCGGCTCGCTGCCGTGTTCCGCTCCGCCGCGGCGGTCTTCTTCGCGGTGGTGCGCCGGACGGTCGGGCGGGTGGTGGCCTGCTGTGCTTCGGCCATCGTGGTTCCCTCCTTGGGGACGTGCTCTCGCGTGCGTCCTCGCGGAGCACGAAATGCCTCGGCGCGGGGCGTCCCGCGCCGTCTACTTGTCCTCCCCGGCCCAACGAGCGTCCTCGGCATCCCACGCCTCGTTGCGCTCCTGCACTCGTTGCAGGGCGTTCTCCGCGTCGGCCGCCGAGTTGTACGGGCCGAGAACGTGCTTCGCCGGACACACGTCGGCGTCCGTCTCGACCCGGTGATGCCGGGTGCACCAGTAGAACTGCCCACCACGTCCGCTGTCGCTCATGGGAATCACTGTGCACCGCGAACCGGCAGGCCGCCACCGGATCGCACAAGTCGCCGACCCTCTCCACAGTAGATATGCATTGCGTTCGTCGGGCCGAAACACCGAAAGAAGCCCAGGCTGGGACACTTTCCTCCGCCGCCGACCGTCGGCTGAACGGCCAGTTCCGGCGTACGGCGGGCCTGGTGCAGGATCGTCCCCGTGATCAACACGATGGCCGGTACGGGGGCGTGCCCGGGGTGTGGGGCCACGACGGAGTCGGTACGCGACGCGGTGCCCTGGTGCCCCCGTTGCGAGTGGAATCTGGACACGTACGACCCGGTGCGACGCGACCGCGAATTCGGCTGGACCTGGGTCGACCGGTGGACCTACCGGATGGCGTTCCGGACGACCACGCGGCAGTTCACCCAGTTGGCCGGGCGGCCGCTGGGCGCGAACGGGTCCAATCGCGCCCGAACGCTGACCGCGCTGGCGTCCCTGGTGCTCGTCGCGGCGGTGCTCGCGCTCGCGGTCACCGGCGTGTGGCTGATCGTGGCGTTCCCGTTCCCCGGCCTCGCGATCCTGCCTGGTGTCGCGATGGTCGGTCTGGCGGTCGCGCTGCGGCCCCGCTTCGGCCGGCTCGACCCGGACCTGGAGGTGCTCACCCGGGACCGGGCACCGGAGCTGTTCGCCCTGATCGGCGAGGTGTCCACCGCGATCGGGGCGCCGACGCCGGACGTGGTCGGCGTCGACAGTGAGATCAACGCGTACGCGGGTGCAGTCGGCCTGCGGCGTCGGAAGGTGCTCTGCCTCGGACTGCCGTTGTGGGGTTCGCTCACCGCCGGCGAGCGGGTGGCGTTGCTCGGCCACGAGTTGGGCCACTTCGTCAACGGTGACCCGCGCCGGGGCCTGCTCACACAGCCCGCGTTCACCATGCTCGGCTCCGCCGCGGACCTGTTCCGGCCGGTGCAGACCGTCGTCGGTGGTGGACTGGTGGAGATGGTGGGTGACGCACTGGGTCGAGGGTTCCAGTGGGTGATGTCCCGGCTGCTGTTCGTCGCACACCTGCTGTTGGTGAGCGTGGCGCTGCGGGACAGCCAACGGGCCGAGTACCTCGCCGACGAACTCTGCGCCCGGGTGGCCGGCTCGGCCGGCGCGACCGAACTGCTCGACGCCCTGCTCAGCGCCGAGTCGATGGCGCTGGCGGTACGCCGGGAAACCCGGGCCGGGCACGGCCCGGACCGGTGGCGTTCGGCGTTGGCCGAGGCCCGCGCCGCGAACGCCCATCGGCTGCCGCTGCTGCGCCAACTGTCGGTCCGCGACGAGGCGTCCCTGTTCGCCGCCCACCCGCCGACCGGACTGCGCCGCCGGATGCTCACCGACCGACCGTGGCAGGACCCCTCGGTGGTCCTCACCGAGGCCCGCATGGAACGGATCGACGCCGAACTCGCCCGGGAGTACGAGCGCTTCCGCCGTACCGTCAGCTGGTCGGCCTGAGCCCGACGTGGCCTGACGGGACGGCGCTGGCCCGTGGGCTCGTGCCTATGATCGCCGGATGGGAACACCGGACTACATCGTGGGCATGCGCAAGCACGTCGGTCACGACCTGCTCTGGCTGCCGAGCGTCAGCGCCGTCGTCCGCAACGACGCCGGTGAGCTGCTGCTCGGCCAGCGTGCCGACGACGGCCGCTGGTCGGTGATCAGCGGTTTCGTCGAGCCGGGCGAGCAGCCGGCCACGGCGCTGGTCCGCGAGGTCCGCGAGGAGACGGGTCTGGACGTCGCGCCGGTACGGATGTCCAGTGCCGTCTCGCACCCGCACACGTACCCCAATGGGGATCAGTGCGAATACCTGAACCTGGGCTTCCTGTGCCGGGTGGTGGCCGGCACCGCCCGGGTCAACGACGACGAGTCGCTGGCCGTGCGGTGGTTCCCGTTGGACCGGCTGCCCGAGCTGGACAAGCACGCCCTGCTTGTCATCGCCTACGCCCTGCGCGACAACCAGTCGGCCGGCTACCTGGAGCCGGGCATGACGTGGGACGACGTGCCCGACTGAGCCGCGCGGATCAGACCGACGACGCCTTCGGTATCGGAGCCGGCGCAAGGGCGACCGGCGCGGAGGGCCCGGACCGCGCCGCCCGGATGGCGTACACGAGCGCGTACGGCGTGCAGGCCAGGTAGAGCATGGGTTCCAACGGCACCCGGTTGCTGATGATTCCGAAGATCTCCCATGCAATCGTGGGTCGGGGTAGGCCGATGTTCCAGTCTGTCCAGGCGGCGAGGAGCCACAGCGGCGCGGAGATCCGGTCGATGCTGTCCACTGGCGTCGGACCGATGACCGGGCCAGCGCGATCGCCCGCCGAAATCGCGTCGACAACGGCGAGAATCACCGCGAGGTCGGCGGCGGCGAGTGCGCCGAGGACGCCAACCCACCAGGCTGCGCGGAGTCGACCCCGGGCGGCAAGGCTCGCGGCGGCCCAGAGGGCGAGCGTCAGACCGGCCAACCAGAGCAGCAGACCGGGCAGGGTGGCGGCCAGCTCGTCCGGCTGGAGGACGTACAGGAACACGACGGCGGCCGCCCCGACGGGGAGCACCACGCCGAGCGCGATGCGGAGCGGGCCGTCGAGTGCGGTGTGCCGGGCCCAGCGCGCGGCGAACACCGCAAGCAGCAGCGCCAACCCGACGGTGAACGCCGCCCAGAGCGGTCTCTGCGCCCGCTCGGACCAGCTCGCGGCGAGCATGCGCTCGATCGGGATGAAGACGAACGCACTGACGACCACGATCCCGACGCAGGCGAGTGGGGACAGCAGCAACGCGGCGGCGGTGGGGCCGACCCGACCGCGCATCAGGCTGCGGTCGACGAGCGGGGCGCCGGCCCGGCTGACGGCGAGGCTCACCGCGAAGCCGAGCATCTTCGTCCGGTGACCGCTCTCGGCGAGCACGTGCAACTCGGCGGCCCACTCGCGGCGCAGGTCGTCGCGGATGTCGGCCGGCCAGCGGCGTACGGCCATCTCCAGCAGCAGCTCGGCGGCCCGGCGGGTCACCACGCTGGCGCTCCGGTGGGCTCGGTGCCGCCCCACGAGGGACGACCGTCGGGGATCGCGGCGCGCAGGTCGGCGAGCGCCGGCCGGGCCTGCGCCACCCCGACGGCGGTCAGCCGGTAGTAGCGGCGGGCCGGCCGGCCGGCCGCGACCGGGTCGATCGCCTCCCAGTCGGCGGCCAGCCAGCCGGCCGCGCTCAGGCGGTGCAGCACCGGGTAGAGGGTGCCGCTGGGCAGGCCGGTCAATCGCATCAGGTCCAGCCCGTAGCGCTGCGCCTCAGGTTCGGCGAGCAGTGCCGCGAGCACCTTCGCGACCGGAATGGTGATCCGCATCGGACCACTGTATCGGAACTCTACATAGGGGTAGGTACCCGTTCGACGGGAATCCACAGCTCGGCGTCCGCCTCGGTGCCGGCCGCGGACACCCGCACCCGGGAGATCTCCGGTCCAGGTCGGCTGCGGTACGGGTTGGACGGAAACCACTTGGTGAACACGTCGCGCCACAGCGGCAGGACCGGTGGCCCACCCGACATCCCGTGCCCGCAACGGTCGGGTGGGGCCGCACCGCTCGTCCTGCCGTATCCTGGCGGACTTTGCTTCGTCGGGAGGTTGGTCGTGGCCGAGTATCCGCAGGACGTTGTGCAGCGCTTCCACGGCACCCCCGAACAGGTCGACGCCGGCCTGGTGGGCCAGCCGCCACGGACGTGGGAGTCCATCGTCATCGAGGAGTACGACCCGGCCTGGGCACAGCGGTTCATCGCCGTCCGCTCGTCAATCGCCCTGGCGCTTGGTGGTCTGGTCATCGGAGTGGAACACGTCGGGTCCACGGCCGTGCCGCAGCTCGCGGCCAAGCCCGTCATCGACGTCGACCTCGTCATCGAGGACACCGCCGAGGAGTCCGGCTACCTTTCCGCGCTGGAAGGGCTCGGCTACCGGCTCGTCCTGCGGGAGCCGTGGTGGCACGGGCACCGGATGCTGCTCAGCCCCGCCGAGGACGTCAACCTGCACGTCTGGCCGCAGGGTGCGCCGGAACCCGTCCGGCACCGTCTCTTCCGGGACTGGCTGCGCTCGCATCCGCACGACCGGGAGCGGTACGCCGCGACAAAGCGCCGCCTCGCGCGAGAGACCGCGCACCGACCCCGTGACTACGGCCTGGCGAAGAACGCCGTCATCGACGAGATCTACGCGCGCATCTTCGCCGCTTGACGCCAGCCAGCGGAGCGGGGCCGCGAGTCGCCGTCAACCGTGACTTCTCAGCGGGGCGGCCGCTGCATGATCCAGGTGGGCACGGGCTCCGACAGGGAGCCCACCACCTCCCAGCCGGCGCGGCGGTACAACTCGCGGTTCGCCGGGTTGCTGGTCTCCAGGATCGCCGGCAGTCCGTCGGCGGCGGCACGAGCCAGCCCGGCCCCCATGACGGCGCGTCCCCAACCGCGTCCGGCGCTGTCGGGGTGGGTGCCCAGGACACCGAGGTACCAGAACGGGAACGTCGGCAGCGCGGCGTGCACGGCGTCGTCGTAGCCCTGCACCCGGGCCAGCACATCGGCCGGGAAAGGAGCACCCTTCGGCGACCCACGCCCGGCAGCCGGCTTGGCAGCCGGCTGCCCGGCCGGCGGGTCCCAGAGCGCCACCGACGCGCCCCCACCGATCGTCCAGATCGACGACAGGTGTACCCGCTTGTCGAAGAGGCGCCCGAAGAAGGCGGCGGCGTAAGGAGGATAGGTGTCGTCGTCGGGGAAGAGGTACCGCAGCACGGGATCCTTGACGAAAGCGGCGACCAGCGAACCGACCGCCGCGTCGCGGTCCGCTGGGGTGGCGATGGTGGCCTCGGGCGTTGTCACAGCAGCCGACACTATCCGGAAAAAGCGCCTTGACCCTGACACGGTGGCGGACCGGAAACTCGTCCCATGGACCTCGACGACTACCGGAGACACTCCCCCTACAGCGACCCCGGTCGGCACCGCGGACTTCTCGACGCCGTGGCGACCGACATCCGCACCGTGGCGGCGACCGTCCGCAACGTGATCGTGCACTACCGGGCCGGCGGCGTCGAGCTGCCCGACGACCGGCTGGAGGAGGTGAACTCCCGCTGGGTGGACCGCATCCTCGACACCGATCAGTCCCGATTTCCGGTGCCCCTGACGACCGGGCGTCCGACCGCCGAACGGGTGGCCGGCTGCTGCCGGGACCACACGCTGCTGTCGATCGCGATCCTTCGTCAGCACGGCATTCCCAGCCGCAGCCGGGTCGGCTTCGCCTCCTACCTCACCCCCGGCTGGCATCATGATCACGTACTGATCGAGTACTGGGACGGCCACCGCTGGGTCTGGGCGGACCCGGAACTCGACCCGGCTGGCGACTGGGGGTTCGACGGCTGTGACATCGATCCCGGGGCCGGGCTCTTCGACTCGGCGGCGCGGGTGTGGTCGGCGTACCGGGCCGGGGCGATCGATCCGGAGGTCTACGGCGTGGCCCCCGGCATGTCGGTCCGCGGCGCGTGGTTCATCTACGACTTGGTCCTGCTCGAGCTGGCCCACCGGCAGAAGGACGAGCTGCTGCTGTGGGACCGCTTCGGCGCGATGACCGACGACCTCGCCAACGCCGACCTCACGCTCGCCGACGAGATCGCCGCTCTGCTGCTCGAAGCCGATGACGGCGACGAGACCGCGGAGAAGGCGCTCGCCGACCGGTACGCCACCGACAGCCGCCTGCGTCCCGGCGCCCAGGTGCGCAGCTTGTCACCGGTCTCGAACACGGTGAGCACTGTCGATCTGCGCGTCAGCCGAAGGTGAAGGCGTACGCCTCGGCGCCGGGCTCACCGAACGTGACCTCCAGGGTCCGCTCGCGGACCGGGCCGTCCTGCCGGACGAGCTGGTGGAGCCGACCGTCCTGGAGCACGCCGTTGCCGTCTTCGTCGACGTCGACGCCGTGCGACGGGCCGGGGGCCGCGCCGTCGAGCAGCACCCGGAACGGGATCGAGTGTCCCGCACCGGGGGCCAGCACGAGATGCGCGTCGCGGGCGTGGAACCGGAAGGCGATGCCGCCGCCGGCCCGGTCGAGCGCGACGTTCTCCGCTCCGATCGTCCACTCCCCCGCCAGGGCCCACTGGTTGAGGCCCAGGCTTTCCGGAAGGTCGTAGGCGCGGCGCTCGTCGAGCGCGGCGCCGTTGGGCGACGCGAAGTGTTCGCCCCGGCGGAAACCGAGGTACGTCTCGGGCGTCCGCAGGTTGCCCCGGTCGGCCTCCGCCTCCGGGCCGAGACCCCGCACGGGTACGGGGTCGCGCTCGATGCCGAGCAGTTGCTGGAGAACCCGTTCGGACTGCTCGTAGCGCCCCTCCCCGAAGTGCTCGTCCCGGATGACCCCGCCGGTGTCGACGAAGTACAGCGCCGGCCAGTACTGGTTGTCGAAGGCGCGCCAGATCGCGTAGTCGTTGTCGACAGCGACCGGGTAGTCGATCGATCGGGCCGCGACCGCCCGGCGCACCCAGTCGGCCTCGTGCTCGAACGAGAACTCCGGCGTGTGCACTCCGACGACGACCAGCCCGTCGTCGCGGTAGGCCTGCGACCAGGCCCGGACGTACGGCTCCTGGCGCAGCCAGTTGATGCACGTCAGCGTCCAGAAGTTCACCAGGACGACCCGCCCACCCAGATCGGCGGGGCCGAGTGGCTCGGAGTTGAGCCACTCGGCCGCCCCGTCGAGCGGGGGCAGGTGCGCACGCCCGAACATGGCCACCTAGCGCAGCGACCGGAAGGCGGTACGAAGCTCCTCGGTGAAGATCTTCGGCTGTTCCCAGGCCGCGAAGTGCCCGCCCACGTCGAGCTTGTTGTAGTAGATGAGGTTCGAGTACGCCTGCTCGGCCCAGCTCTGCGGCGCCTCGTACAGCTCGTCGGGAAAGACGCTCACGGCGACCGGGATGGTCACGCCCTTGGCGGCGAAGAACGACAGTTTGTTCTCCGCGTACAGCCGGGACGCGGAGACCCCGGTGTTCGTCAACCAGTAGAGCGAGATGTTGTCCAGGATGTCGTCGCGGGTGAGGCCCGCTTTGGCCCCGTCGAAGACCTGCGCGATCAGGGCCAGGCTCTTCGCGTCGTGGTCGAGCAGGAAGGACGCCAGGCCGATCGGAGAATCCGCCAACCCGGTCAGCGTCTGTGGACGCGTCGCCATCATGAGGGCGTACGCGACGTGCTTCCAGACGTAGTTGACCTCCTCGGCCGCGCGCATCTCGTCGTCGGACAGGCCGGATGGCAGCGAGCCCATGGCGTTGTTCGCGCCGGTGGTGTCGCCCTGGAACAACAGGTCGATCTCGGGTGGGACCGCACCGGGCATGCTGGTGTGGATGCCCAGCAACTCCGGCGGCGCCTGGAGGCCCATCTGGTCCACGACGACCGCGCCCCAGTCGCCGCCCTGCGCGACGAACCGCGAGTAGCCGAGACGCTTCATCAGCTCGGTCCAGGCGGTCGCGATCTTCGCCGGGTCCCATCCCGACGCCGTCGGCTTGCCGGAGAAGCCGTGTCCCGGCAACGACGGGATCACGAGGTGGAAGGCGTCCGACGGGCTGCCGCCGTGTGCGGTGGGGTCGGTCAGCGGCTCGATGATCTTCAGCTGCTCGATGATCGAACCGGGCCACCCGTGGGTGACGATGAGCGGCAGCGCGTCCTCGTGCTTCGAGCGCACGTGGATGAAGTGGATGTCGACACCGTCGATGGTGGTCATGAACTGCGGTACGGAATTCAGTCGCGCCTCGACCTTGCGCCAGTCGTACTCCTTTTCCCAATAGCGGGCGACGGCCTGGATCGTCGCGAGTGGCACGCCCTGCGACTGGTCGTCAACCGTTTCCTTGTCCGGCCAGCGGGTGGCCGCGATGCGCCGTTTCAGGTCGTCCAGGTCCGCCTGGGGAATGTCGACCGAGAACGGTCGAATCTCCGTGGTGCCGGGACGCGTCTTGGTTTTGACAGCCATGCGTGTTCCTCTCCGTCTAGGTTTGCGCCTCGTGAGGGGAATCATTGGGTGAAGGCACTGCCCGGACTTGTGTGCCATTTCGAGATGGGCACGCCGCCGCCATATCTCGGAGCCTAGAACGCCACGCCCCGGGCTCGTGGCGATTACGAGCAGCCCTCACTGGTCCACCCCGGGGGCGGCCACCGCGTGCTCGGCGGCCCGGCTGACCTGCTCCCAGCCCGCCCAGGTGTCCATTCGCCGGCGGGAGACGTCGAACGCCAGGTCGTACACCATGCTCCCGAGCAGGAGCCGCAGCGGCGGGTCGTCGCTGTCGACCAGGCGCAGCAACGCCTCGGCGGCCAGTCGAGGTTCGCTGTCGATCGACCCCTCCGCCCACTGCCGCTCCAGTTCGGCGCGGAGCGGTGCGTAGGCCTCCATCGGAGTGGTGGCGCTCAAGCTGGTGTAGAGGTCGGTCCAGTATCCGCCCGGCTGCACGATGCTGAGCTTGATGTCGAAGGCTGCCGCCTCCATCGCGAGGGCCTCGCTCATGCCCTCCAGGGCGAACTTGCTCGCGCTGTACATGCCGGTGCTCGGAAAGCCGCCGAGCGCGGCGATGCTGGACACCTGCACGATGTGGCCGGAGCGTTGGGCGCGCAGGTGGGGCAGCACGGCCTGACTGACCCACAGTGCGCCGAAGAGGTTGACCTCGAACTGGGCTCGCGCCTGCGACTCGGTGAACTCTTCGACCATTCCCATGGACAGGGTGCCGGCGTTGTTGACGACAATGTCGAGCTGTCCGAAGTGCTCGACGGCGGCGGCCACGGCGGCGAAGACCGCCGCCCGGTCGGTCACGTCGAGGGTCAGAGCCAGCAGCCGGTCACCGTGCCGCCCGTCGAAGTCGTCGCGGGTGACGGTCCGGGCGGCGGCGACCACCCGGTCCCCACGGTCGAGCGCCGCGTCGGCAAAGGCGCGGCCCAGGCCGCGGCTGGCGCCGGTGATGAACCAGGTACGCATGGCAGTCTCCATCCCTGAAGCGAGACGAGACGGTCCGTCTCGTCATGGAGAGGAGATTAGGCCGCTTCACTCCTGCCGTCAAGACGAGACGGTTCGTCTCGTCACTGATATCGTGGCGCCCATGACCCCCAACACGGCCCGTCGGAGAGAGACCTCCCGCCGCGCCATCCTCACCGCGGCCTTCGACCTGCTCCAGGAGGTCGGCTACGCGAAGGTCAGCATCGAGGGCATCGCCGCACGCGCCGGCGTCGGCAAACAGACCATCTACCGCTGGTGGCCGTCCAAGGGCGCTGTCATCTTCGACGCCTTCCTCATGCTCAGCGAGACCACCGAGGGTGGACCGCCGGCCCTGCCGGACACCGGCGACCTGGCGGCCGACCTGACACTGGTGCTCCGCGCCACGGTCGAGGAGATGAACGATCCGCGGTACGAGCAGCCGATGCGCGCGCTGGCCACCGAGATCGCGCTCGACCCCGAGTTGGCGGCGGCCTACGCCGAACGCCTGGACGGGCCGTTGAAGGAGGCCAAACGGCAGCGCCTGCGCAGCGCCCAACAGGCCGGGCAACTGGCCGAGGACATCGACCTCGACGTCGCGGTGGACCTGATCTGGGGACCGTTGTTCAGCCGATGGCTGCAACGCAGCGGACCGCTCACCACCGAGTACGCCGACCGCGTCGTCACCACCGCCCTGGAGGGGTTGCGCCTCCGCCCCTGAGAACCGCTTGGTCCACTCGGCTTCCTTGAAACCGGGCCATCCCGGGCCACCGGACACCCCGCCTTTCTTGAACCCGAGTGGACCAAGAAGGTCCCGCGCCTGGCGGCGATCCACGCCTCGACATCCTCGGCGTGGACTGAGCGAGACGGCACCGAGGTCAGGCGAACGGCAGCTCGGCGACCCACCGCACCGGCGCCCCGACAACTGGTGGACCAATGAGGGCGGGCTCGGCCCTGGGCCGTGCAACGCCTCAAGGCATGCCGGCGTAGCGAAGGAGGAGCGGCGGTCGCGGCCGGCGCCATGCGACATAGGCCAGAATGCCGAAGGCAATCAGTAGGACTACCGCGATGAGGATGATGTACCACCCAGAGTGATCGCCGACCTCCCGCACCCTGAGGCAGGGTGCGCTCCTGGCATGATTTACGCGGACGCGCTCGCCGGTGGTCACGGACCGGTTCGCGTCGACTGCCACCCGAAAGCGCGCCTCGCAGACCTCGCCACGGCTCGTGCTGAACTGCACTGTCACGAAGGTCCGCTCCCCTCGGTGCTCGACGTCGAGCACCCTGGCGTCCGCCTCCGATCCTCGGCGCTCGTCGACGAGCGACCAGGTGGAGAGCGCCGTCAGCGTGATCACGAAGACGAGACAGAACGCCGAGAACACCCGCAGGAAGGTGCGGCTCGGCCGTCGACGCTTCATGGCCGAAACTCTAGAAGGCGGCGACAATGCGGCTGACCACTCCTACTGCGGCCTCGCTGTCACCGCCCCTCAATCGGCTGCGCTCCCGCCGACCCGGCGAGTAACCGCCTTTGCGTAGCCGCAGCCTGGTGCGGCAACATCAGGCGCCGTGACGGCACCAGACACGGACCCCGAGAACGACACCCCGGCCAGCACGCCCCGGATGAGTCGGCGGGTCCGACACTGGTTGGCCGGCGCCGGGGTCACCGCCCTGGCCGCCGTACTCGGCATCACCCTCGCCGTCCGCGGCGGCGCCACCCCGGCCTGCGCCGCGCCACCGACGGGAAACACCGTCCACAAGGCAAAGGCCAGCTTCTACGACGCCGGCCGCTCGGGCGGCAACTGCTCCTTCCCGAGCCCACCGGCGGACCGGCTCTACGTGGCCGTCGGCTCGTCGGCATACTCCGGGGCCGCGGCCTGCGGCAGCTACCTGGACGTGACCGGCCCGAAGGGCACCGTCCGGGTCATGGTGATGGATCAGTGCGGCGGGTGCGGGTCCGGCAAGATCGACCTCTCCGACGAGGCGTTCGCCAAGATTGCCGACCGGGCGCAGGGCATCGCGCAGGTGACGTACCGGGCGGTGGTGAACCCGCCGCTCGACGGCGGGCTCACCTTCCGGATGAAGGGCGGCACCTCGCATTACTGGTTCGCGGTGCAGGTCGGCAACCACGGCAACCCGCTCCGCTCGGTCGAGGCGCAGGGGCCCGGCGGCGGCTTCCGCAAGGCGGCACTCCAGAGCGACAACTACTGGACCGTCGAGGGCGGGCTCGGCCCCGGGCCCTACAGCATCAGGGTCACCGACGTGTACGGACGCCAGGCGACCGCCACCACCATCCGGATGGTCACGAAGCAGGTCCAGCGCAGCACGGCCTCACTCGCCGCCCCCACGCCCAGCAGGTCACCCTCGGCCCCGCCGTCCCCCAGCATCGCGCCCTCGCCGACCCCGTCCGAATCGGTGGCACCAACGGCGACCGTCGAAGCGCTCGTCGGTGCCGCACCGCTCAACGCCCCCCGCTGCTGACCCACCCCACCGACGCCGACCCGCCGTGCCGCTGACGACGGGGCGCCGACGACCACCCGAAGGCACCCCTCACGGTGCAGTTCAGGTGGGGGCCTGGAAGCGGTACGAGAGGCGGCGGGGCGGTTCAGTGAAGGGCAGGGGGCAACAGGTGCTTTCGGCGCAGGCGACCAGGTCGTCACAGCCGGCCGAGATGGCGTCCCGCAGGGTGTCGCGGATGACGGTCAGGTCCGCCAACCTCTGCTCGACCTCGATGAGCTTCTCGCTGGCGCGTGCCTGAAGGCCGGTGTCGGATCGACCCCTGTGCTGGTGTCGGCCGGCGTCGAGCAGGTCGGCAACCTCGTTGAGGGTGAAGCCCAGACGTTGCGCGGTCTTGATGACTCGCAGCAGGGTGACCGTCTCGGCCGGGTAGAGCCGGTGCCCACCCGGCGAACGCTGCGGCGAGTCGAGCAGGCCCCGGCGCTCGTAGTAGCGCAGCGTCTGCTGGTTGACTCCTGCCGCATCGGCCAGTTGACCGCTGCGCAGGCCCGACCCGGTCAACTCTGGGTCCAGAGAGACACGGCCCGCTCGGCGAGGGCGTCGAGCACGTCGACGTAGGCCGCCGGTACCCGGACGTCCAGCGAGAGCGAGTCGAGGTCCGACCGGGAGAGGCCGAAGGTGAAGAACGAGCAGCAGGACGACTCTCGGGCCGTCAGGTCCCGCGCCATCTCCTCGACCTGCGCACCACCGGCGAGATGCAACCGCAGATGCTGCGCAGACATCCGGTCAAGGCCCCGCACAGCATCGGTGAAGAGCTGATCGAACTCGGCGAGCCGCAGCGGCCGTTCAGCCGTCGAGAGGGTGCAGGCATCCGGCACCCAGGCGTCGTCCATCGTGATGTGGCGGTCACTCATACCCTCGACGGTAAGCCTGTACCCGGGTATCAGATGCAAGCCCCCGACGGGCCGTTGCGGGGGCGTCGGCGAGCACGACCGCCGCGACCTCGTCCCAACGCGGGTAGCGGTTGAGCTTCGGTGTCCGCACCGACCAGCCTCGCGCGTCGCGTCGGGAGGCAACTGCGTCGAGGTCGCCGACAACCTGCGCGACGTCATCGTCGTTCGAGACAGCAAGGACCCCGCCGGCCCGGCTCTAACCTTCGGTCCGACCGCCTGGCGCGCGTTCGTCGCTGAGGTGTCGGAGCGGCGGTAACGGAGGCCGACGTGCGGCAGCGCCCGTGCCAGGGCCGGGGTGGGCGCCACGAAGCCGTCGCGATATCGGCCGGTGACTGACGTCAGCTGCGGCAGAGGATCTGGTCCCGGTACTGCTGGAAGCCGTGCCAGCCAACGGTCTGAGTGGATTCGCCGGTCAGGAACTCGCCGGTCGAGATGTCGAGGGCGCGACCGCCGATCGCGGCGACGATCCGCGCGACAACGGCCAGAACGTCGTCGCCGCCGCCACGCACGTACAACATGATCGAATTCACCGGATCGTCCGACCCGATGTTGAACTCGATGCTCCAGGTCGGGCCGACCAGCCGGCCCCACGCAGGATCCGCGAGGTCGAGATCCGGGAAGTTTTCCCGTAGACACCGCCTGATATCCGGTCCGGTGCCCAACGGCAGCGGATCGAAGTCCTGCGGAATCTGGTCAACCGACCTGGCGTGGGTCGGGGCGGCGAAGATGAGAACGTCCCAACTCACCGCGTCCTCCGACGTGCTCAGGCAACCTCGACAGCGTACTCGTGGTGCTTGCGCCACGCGCGTGGTCAGCTCGGGTGGGAGGTCGGTCCCTGAGGTCCCAGGCTCCTGGCCGCCAGGTCGCCGCGCGGGGGACTCACTCCGCCGGGGGAGGCGGTTGGTCCGACGGCTCTCAGCCCCGCTGTCACACTGCTCTCGCCGATCACCGAGCAGTTCACCTTCCATGGTCGCCAACAGGTACGCGACCTGCTCGAGGTGGCCCTGGCCACGATCGACGGCATCACCTACACCGACCAGGTCGCCGAGGGCCGTACCGTGGCGCTGTTCTACGAGGCCCAGGCCGACGGCCGGCGTCTGTGTGAAGCGCAGCGTCTACGCCTGGACGCGGATGGCCTGATCAGCGAGATCACGCTTTTCATCCGCCCCCTGCCGGCGCTCACCCGGCTGATGACCAGGCTCGGACCGGAACTGGCCCGGCGCAACAAGCAACCCGGCCTTGCCCGGCTCATCCCGCTCGCCGCCGGCATGTTGCACTCCATGACCGACAACGGGGAACGGCACATCATGCGGCGCGCCGCGCCTCGATGGCGGCGGGTGTAGGGCCGAAAAACTGCTGTGGATAGCATCGTTTGTGACAGATCTCCACGTACTTCGGGTGTTCTGCGGTCCCGGCGGTCGGTACGGGAATCAGCTTGGCGTTGTTCTTGACGGCCCTGGCGTGGCCGGCGGGCGGGACCGCCAGGCCGTGGCCGCGCGGTTGGGCTTCAGCGAGACCGTCTTCGTCGATGACGCCGGCACCGGGGTCGTCGACATCCACACACCGAGCGTGCGGCTGCCGTTTGCCGGGCACCCCCTGGTGGGCACGTCCTGGTTGCTGAGTCGGCTCCGGGCCGGGCCGGCACTCCTGCACCCGCCGGCGGGTCCGGTGCCAACCTGGCAGGACGGCGAGTTCACCTGGATCAGGGGTCGCGCGCAGTGGGCGCCCGGCAGGCGCATGCAGCAGTACGCCTCGGCCGAGGAGGTCGACGCGCTGCCGGGTCCGCCGCCCGGTGACGGGTGGCTGTACGCGTGGGCGTGGCAGGACCGAGCCGCCGGTCGGGTGCGTACCAGGGGATTTCCCCGCCGGGGCGACGCCATCGTCGAGGATGAGGCCACCGGAGCGTCCGCGATCGTGCTCACCGCCGAGCTGCGCCGGGCGCTGGACATCACGCAGGGCAAGGGATCGCAGATCCTGACCCGACCAGGTCCGCACGACACCGTCGAGGTTGGCGGCCGGGTCATCCTTGAGGACACCCGCCCCCTCTGAACGAGCTACCGGGGAAGCGCCCACGTCAGGCGCGGCCCACGTAAGCCTCACGCGGCGAACGCGAATATTCTGCCGCTCGGTGGCGCCTGCTGCGGTTGTCCGTCAAACCGATGAACGCCGACCGAGAACAGCACGTCGGCCGGTGCGTGAAAGGCCTCCTCGGTGAAACCGGCGGCGGCGAACCAGCCGCGTATGGCCGGGGTGAGATCGGGGGCGCGGCGGGTCCTGGTCCAGATCACCGTGGCACCGGCAGCGCACAGCCGAGGCAGGGCGTCGACAGTTGACCGCACGTCTCCCGCACTGATGTTGCCCAGCACCCCGGCGAGAACGACCAGATCGGCAGGGGCGGCCGTCCGGTACGCGGCGAAGTCGCCCGCATCGGCTTCGGTGGCGGTGAACCCGGTGAGCCTGGCGGCGGCGATGCCCATCCGGGCGGCAGCCACGTTGCGAGGGTCGTACTCGATCAGCTCCGCGCGTACCCGATCAGCGTCCGGCCGCGGCGCGAGAGCGCCGATGAGGTCACACCCTTGTCCCGCGCAGACGCTGACGACCCGGAGCGAGGAGTCCGACCGTCGGTCAAGCCAGTCGCTGATGTGCTGCTGCACCAGCCGAAGCCGCCGCGACAGCGGCGACGTGTCGTCGTCGTACGGCAGGTGCCAGGCGTGCCAGTCGGTAGCGGCGGTCACCGAAGCCATGCTGCCACCCGGTGGGCGGGCCGCTGTGCCGGGCGGGCCGCTGTGCCGGGCGGGCCAACGTGCGGCGGCGACGGAGAGCGCAGATCGGCCTCCGGGATGCCACCCGGTCAGGCTGAGCGATCGGTCCGGGGAACGATCGGGTCGACGGGTTGGCCGGGACCATACTCGGCCTCCAGCCATTCGGCAAGGTCGAACCTGCTGCCACACCTGCTGCAGGTGACCCGGCCGAAAAGGTAGGTGAGACCGTTCGCGAGAGTCGTGTCGCCGCCCGTGGCGGCAATGCCGTGCATCCACCCACCGATCCGCGTCAGGTCCGCGGGCTTCGAGGGAGCGAGCGGAACCCGGTGGATGTCGCCGTCATCGTGGTCGCGGACCGCCGAGTAGCGGCCGTAGTCGCCGATCACGATCGCCAGCCGGGTCGCGCAGTGTGAGCAGCCCAGGTGGTAATGCTCATCGGTGAAATCCAGGCTGATCGAGGCCCAGAACGTGTACCCCGCGAAGGCGAGCGTGTCCTGCAACTGCCGCACCAACTCGGGACCGGCACAACCTTGCAGGCGGGCCTGAGCGAGACGATGCAGCACCGCCAGGGCTTCCGGATTGGCCCGCACCAGGTCGTCGTGCTCGTCGTACCGGTGCAGAGTTCTTACGCAGCCACCGTCGCCTTGAATCCGCCGTGGCCGGTGAGCCTGAAGCTCGTACCTCTGAAATGGCGGTGTGCGGCAGTTTACTCACCTTCCGCTAACGCACCGACCCGTCGTCGTGACCCCGCGCAGCGGTGCCTGCCGGAACGAGTACGACGGCCGGGGAAAGAGAGAAGGGACACCCTCGGAGGCCCGTTGACATGTGTTTCCGGTGAGTGACAGCGTTGTCATCGACTCATTTCCTCCATATGAGACGAGGAGCGCATCTTGCTCTATCGGAACTCACCGCGTCGCCGCGCGACGGCAGCCGCCGCGGCCGGCATTCTCATCACGGGGCTGGCGCTCGCTCCAGCCGGGCCGGCGCAGGCCAGGTCCAACAAGGCCCAGGACGCAGCCGTACGGTCCGGCAACGCACGTTTCGAGGTGCTGTCCCCGACCCTGATCCGCACCGAGTACCAGAAGGACGGCAGGTTCACCGACGCCGGCACGTTCAACGCCATCGGGCGCGACGACTTCCCCCGTACGCGGTTCACCAAGCACGTCGAGCACGGCTGGCTCACCATCGACACCGGTGCGATGACGCTGCGCTACCAGGTCGGCTCGGGCGCGTTCACCGCCGACAACCTCACAGTCCAGCTCAAGACCGGTAAGCAGCTCGTGCAGGGCCAGCCCTGGGCCGGCCACACCGCCCCGGCCTGCGCGTTCGGCGCGCTCTGCGAGGCCGAGTCGCTACAGCTGAACGGTCCCGGCGTGGCCACCGACCACCAGGGACACACCGGACGCGGCTTCGCTGCCGGTTTCGCGTCGTCCGGCGACTCGGTCACGTTCGCCCTCGACGCGCCGGAAGCCGGCACGAAGCAGCTCTCCGTCCGCTACGCCAACAGCACCGGTGGCGACGGCCAGAACGTGGCCCGCACCCTGACGGTGCAGGTCGACGGCGATGCCGGCCGCACGCTGACGCTGCCGCCCACCGCGAACTGGGACACCTGGGGCCTGGCCAGCGTGCCTGTCGACCTCACCGCCGGCCGGCACGAGATCAGCGTCGTACGGGGTCCCAACGACTCCGGCAACGTGAACGTCGACAGCCTCGCGGTGGTCAACGCGGGTGACTCGTTCCCGGCGCCGGCCACGCCCCAGCCGCAACCCCTGCGGTTCGGCACGCTGGGCGAGGCCGAGACCGGCGCGCTGACCGGCGGCGCGAGGCCCGCGAACGACCACAACGGCGCTTCCGGTACGGGATTCCTGGCCGGTCTGGAAAGCACCACGTCCGCCGACGCGCTCACCGTGACGGATGTTCCGGCCGCAGGCGACTACCAGGTGCAGATCCGGTACGCCAACGGCCAAGCCGGCGCCCAGCCGAGCCAGGCGCGCACCATGTCAGTGACGGCGGGAACGGCCGCGCCGGTCACGGCGACCCTTCCGCCGACCAGCGGATGGGACTACTGGAACACCGTTTCCGTTCCGGTCCACCTCAACCGGGGCACCAACACCGTGGCCCTTGGGTGCCCCACCGATGCCAGTTGCAACGTCAACGTCGACACGGTCGCCGTCACGAGCAAGGGCTCGCCGCTGCTCGCCCCGCACGCGCCGCTCGGCGGCTACCGCCGGGGCCTGGACGGCGTGACAGGTTCCGCGCTCACCGCTCCGGGCCTGCTCTACCAGGACGGCTGGTACCTGCTCGACGACTCGGCCTCGGCGCTGAGCACCACCAAGCCCCGGCCCGCCCCGGAGCAGGACGGCTACGTCTTCGCGTACGGCCAGGACTTCACCCGGGCGCTGCGGGACCTGTCGACGCTGACCGGACCCACGAAGCTGCTGCCCAAGTGGGCGTACGGCGTGTGGTACTCCGAGTACTACGACCGCACCGCCACCGAGTTCCAGAACCTGGTGACCCGGGCCAAGGCCGAAGGCGTACCCATGGATGTTCTTGTTCTCGACACCGACGTCAAGGCGCCGGACAAGTGGAACGGCTGGAGCATCGACCCCACCCGGATCCCCGACCCGAAGGCGTTCTTCGACTGGGCCAGGAAGCAGGGCCTGCACACCGGCATCAACATCCACCCGAGCATCCTCGGCTCGGACCCGAAGTTCGCCCAGGCACAGGCCACCGCCAAGGGCAAGCTCCAGCGCGTCGGCTGCAATGGCGGCCCCGACTGCTACGCGTTCGACTTCGGCGACCCGGACCAGCTCAAGGCGTACCTGCAGCTCCACGACGAGATGCTGCCCAAGGGCACCAAGGGTCCGGACCTCTGGTGGTTGGACTGGTGCTGCGACAACACGAAGTCCTCCCTCGCCGGGGTGACCGCGGACGCCTGGATCAACAAGCAGTACGCCGACAAGACCGGTTTCGCGTTCTCCCGGGCGTACGGCTCATTGCAAGCCGGCGGCTACGGCAGCCCGACACCGGTGTCGACGGGCCCGTGGGCCGACAAGCGCACCACGCTGCACTTCACCGGCGACACCACCTCCGACTGGTCGACCCTCCAGATGGAGGTCGGCTACACCCCGGGCGAGTCGGCAGCGACCGGGCTGGCCGCTGTCAGCCACGACATCGGCGGGCACACCGGCGGCCTGAAGGAGCCGGGCAGCGAACCAGGCAGCACGAAGCTGCCCGACGACCTGTACGCCCGGTGGGTCCAGTTCGGCACGTTCCAGCCCATCGACCGGCTGCACTCCAACCACAGCGACCGGCTGCCCTGGCAGTACGGCCCGGCGGCGAACGCGTCGGCCAAGAAGTTCCTAAACCTGCGGGAGAAGCTGCTGCCGTACACCTACGCCGCCGCCAAGGAGGCCACCCGCACGGGTACGCCCATCGTCCGCTCGATGTACCTGGCGTACCCGAATGAGCAGGCCGCCTACGCCACCGCCGGATCCGAGTACCTCTACGGCCCGGACTACCTGGTGGCACCGGTGACGACGCCCGGCAACACCGCCACGACGGCGGTGTGGTTCCCGCCGGGCGACAGCTGGACCGACATCTTCACCGGGAAGACGTACCGGGGCGGCACCACGCAGAACATCACCACCACGCTGGACACCATGCCCGTGTTCAAGAAGCACTGACGGTCGCCAGCCTTGCGGGCTGGCTTCCAGGGATCCGGACACCGGCCGGGTGGGGCAACCCACCCGGCCGGTTCGTCTGCCGGCTATCCGTGTGACCGGCGGGCCCGCGACAACCAGCCGAGGAACCTGGCGTGCATCGCGGGCGGATCCGGACGCATCCCCAGGCCGTACACGTCGTCCATCGCTTCCTGCATCGACGCGGCCAGGTAGAACGCCAGCGCGATCGAATGACCGTAGAACTCCGCCACGAGGGTGAGCTGAGCCGGGCCGCACGGCCATGGCGCGGCGCAGTTGCGGCACAGCCACGCCGGCCGCATCGGCAGGTGTGGGCGAGGACGCGCGGTCATCCGACCCGCACCGGACGCCGCCGACGTTTGGCCAGCCTGGTCGGTGCGACGGGCAGGGCCTGCAACCGCACGCCCGCGCGCATCACGTACAACTCGCGCCGCGCCACTGCGTCGCCCGCCGCGTTCAGTTCGTACCCCTCAATCCAGACCCACCCGTCGTACGTGTGCCGCTCGGGCAGCTCGCGGATGACGCGCACGAAGATCGGGCGGAGGAACTGCACGCTCGCCACCGTGGTCAAGAAGATCACGTCGCCGGCCTTCATCTTGCCGATCACCGCAACCCCCAGGGGTACGCGGCAGCGCGGTTCGCGTCCGGACGCCGGAAGATCATCCCGTGCGCCCACGGGGCAGTCGACGCCTCTGGGTTCGCGGCCGGCGGGCTTGGCGGCTTCGGCTTGGGCTTCTCGGGCTTGTCGTCGGGCACGGTCTCCCCCTTGGTGCCGTTGGGAAGGGGCCGCTCCCATGAGTGCTCGCCCGTCGGGAGCGGCCCCGCTACGAACGCGACCACCGGATCTCGTGGGCCTGCCAGCCGCGCCGCCTGGTGACACTCTGCTGTGGAGACCGCTACGCTCGGAAGGCGCTCCAGGTGTCCGGGCCGGAGTTGGCGGAACAAGCTCCAGGCATGTGGCACCTCGGGTAGTGGATCTCCGATTTGAGGAGCGTTGAGTGGCTGACGTGCCGAGTCCCCTTGCGGACTTCATCGTGAGCGAGATCCGCCGTGCTCGTGGAGCGTCCGGGATGACGCAGGAGTCCTTCGGTCGGGCAGCAGGCTTCAGCGCCTCACACGTCAGCGCCGTGGAGAGCGGCACCCGAGCGCTGACGATGGACTTCATCAAGGGCGCTGACCGGGCTCTGAACAACGGCGGACTCTTCGAGCGCCTGGCGACGAAGTTCGGCGCGCCGTCGTGGTTCCTACCCTGGCTGGACGCGGAGCGCGGAGCAACGCAACTTCGCTACTTCGAGCCCAACCTGATTCCCGGGCTACTACAGGTGGAGCACTACGCCCGCAGCGTCCTGCGAACAGTCGAGAGCCTCACCGATGAGGAGGTCGAGCAGCGCGTAGAGGCGCGCATGAACCGGCAGGCGATCCTGACCGGAGAGCGCCGGCCACAGTTTGTCGCAGTGTTGGACGAAGCAGCGATACGGCGTACTGGCGACGGTCTCGGCGGGATCATGGCACAGCAGGTCGCCCACCTGATCGCGATGGCCGAGCTTCCGCACGTGCACGTCCACGTCATCCCGATCGCCAGCGGCCTACACATCGGGCTGTCTGGGCCGTTCGCGCTGGCCCGGTCCAGCGAGGGCGTGTGGGTTGGCCACCTCGAAAACCAGCTTGGCGGGGACGTCATCGACAAGGACGATGAGGTAGCTACGCTGCAGGCAAGGTGGGAGAGCGTCAGAAACGAAGCTCTACCGCGCCGGCAGTCCATCGACCTGCTGAAGGAAGTTGAGAGCCATCATGGACCTCAGTAACGCCCGGTGGCGCAAGTCCACCCGCAGCGGCGCGAGCGGCGGCAACTGCGTCGAGGTTGCCGACAACCTGCCCGGCGTTGTGGCCGTCCGCGACTCGAAGGACGTCGCCGGGCCGGCACTGACCTTCACCCCCGCCGCCTGGGCCGCGTTCGTCGCCCATGTTGCCGAGCGGCTGTGACCGGCGTAAGGCATATGAAAGCGTCCCGCCCCATTTCGAGAGCGGGTTCGATGCCTCGGGCTGACACACCCGGTTGGCTTAGTTCTAAAGTGCACTAGCAGGCTCCAAAGCGGTCGCAGGCCGGGCCGCCCGGAGGGTTGCCCGACGGATCATCGGCGGTCTTGACTGGCCGGTGTGTTGAATCTCGTCAAGGTTGTGCCATCGCAATTTCCGGGCCACCCTCGCTGGCACCGCGATGAGGGATGCGCCGAAGCCCTCCACCGGCCCCGGCTGAAAGCATCCGCGCCCCGCTACGTCGACGCTGCCCTACGGGCCAACTCCGCCGCCTTTGCCCCCTTGGCCTCGACAGGAGCCTCAGGATGGCAACCGCAGAAAATATGTACGCTTGCTCAGAAACGCGCGTTGCGTCGATCCGTACCATCGAAGCGGCCAAGACCGCGACCACCCCGAGGCCCACCGCCTCCTTCGCTGACCTTCGGTCCAACGCCGGCATGACTGCATGCAAAGGAATCCTTGAACGTGACGCCCCAAGCTGACCCGACACGCCTAGTTGCGCGCGTTAAACATGTAAATTCAGCACGCCACTGCCGATTTTCTCTGTTATGGATCAACGCACCGCGCTCCGCGCGGTGCGGGGCGGCAAGCCCGGCCGGCGGCAAGCCGCCCGGCCGCCTACGGCGCCGGGGCGGTTAGCCACCGACAGTCGCCGGGACAACGCCCACGGTCGGGCCTCAGTCCAGAGCGAGTTCACCCGGGAAACGCTGACCAAGCGCGTCGACCGCATGGCTCAGGCAGTACTCAAGGCTGTTTCCGTCGACTCTGATCGACGCGCCGTCGAATCGCTGGCCCGAGATCACCACCGTCCAGGGCTTGTGCTCCCGCTCGCCGTCAACCTTGACGAGCCCGATCAGTCCCATGTCCCCCAGGTGCGCCAGCAGCTCCGGCATGCGCTCGTCCCATCCCATGCATCGATGGGATCACGGAGGCCGCCACGGAAGCGAGCGGGTCGGCCTGGTTGTGCGTCAGGGCTTCCGCCTGCCGCGCCAGTCCAACCCCGGGACTGGCTTGTCACCGGGTCACCGGGCGCGGAAGCAACGTCGGGACGCGCCCAGTCTGGACTTGCTCCGGGAACGGCGGCGCTGCGAAGCCGTAGCCTCGTGATCGTCAAGGGGGTTGCCGGGTGAACATTTCGTGGAGTGCTACGTCTCCGACGTCAGGGAAGTTCGCCCCGGTGGAGCGGTCGGACATCGCTGGCCTTATTGAGCGGTTCGATGAACTGCGTGCCCAGGGGCGCGGCTACCTCGAAGTGCGGGCCGGTGCCGCATTCCCTGTGCTCACGCTCGGGTTCACGGGATCTGCGGCGGTCGTCCATCTGATGACGGACGAGGATGCCATGTCCTTGCTGGCCGCCGACGAGCCCGCGAGCACGGATGCGGAAGTACTAGTGCTGGACGACCCGGTCGAGTTCGCCGCGGACTTCGTTCTGAACCTCGAACGCGCCTGGCAGGTTGTCGAGGACTCCGTACGAACTGGTGCCCCTGATCGGGCAGGAGAGTGGCGCGAGCTGTAGTGACAGCGCTGGCGAATCGCTCCTACACGTTGGCCCATGGCCAAGCCGGCAGGAGGCTGGCTGAGGCACCGCTCAGGGCGTCTCCAGGGCGTCAGGGCGTCGTCAGGGCGTCAAACGCCGCCCAATGTTGACCATGAACGACCATCGATACCCGAGCATAGGAACAGCTCAGAGCCTTGATCAGGTCTCTGAGCTGGTGGGCGACGGACGAGTCGACCTGTACGCCGGATTCTGTGCGCGGCGTGTACCCCGAGGGGTTTGCGCCGGCGGCGGCCATCCATCTCGGCCTGCCGTTGCCGGCAGGCTCTAGCGGCCTACCCGCAGACATCGGGCGGGCAGCCCTCAAGCGTCTGCGCCGGGTCGTCATCTTGCGGTGACGGCCCTTGCTTGGCCTTGCTCCGGGTGGGGTTTACCGAGCCACCCCGGTCACCCGGGGTGCTGGTGGGCTCTTACCCCACCGTTTCACCCTTACCGTCCCCGTTGGGGGGCGGCGGTCTGTTTTCTGTGGCACTGTCCCGCGGGTCGCCCCGGGTTGCCGTTAACAACCACCCTGCCCTGTGGAGTCCGGACGTTCCTCGGCGGCGGGCCGAAGCCCGCCGACGCGGCCGCCCGGTCGACTCGTCCGTCGCGCTCTCATCCTAACGACGCCGCCGGCGCGCCTATTGCCGCCCCGCAGGCGGGTGCCCGCGCAGACCTGCCCCGCAGTCGGGCCTTCGACAGACCCGGCCCGCACGGCAGCGCGCGTGGAGACGGACATTGGGTAGCGACTGGTCAGTTCACGCTGATCGTCACGACACCAGTTCCGGCGTACGCCTTCGGCAGCTCGGTGAGGACCGGACGCCCGGTGGGCCACTCGGCGTCGGGACGTCCCAGCGCGGCGGCATGGGCTAGCTGCCAGTCCACACCTTGACGTAGCAGACGCCCCACCAGCAGAGCGGTCGCGTAGCCAAGCTCGACGACCTCCAGCGCTGGAAGGGCACCGATGTGCTCTCCCAGGGCCGGGCGGGCGGAGGTGGCCGCGGCAAGGCAGAGTGCCGGCACTTGGACGTGCCGCCCCGCACCCCCGTGTGCGGTGACCACGAGCCCGGAGAGCGCCGGGTTGCCGGCACCGAGCGCGAGCAGCGCCGTGTGGTCGAGGATGACCGCGGCCTCGTTCACGCCGCCCGCCGGCCATCTTCGGCTAGAGATTCCGGAACATTGCCAGCCTCGATGGCCGCCCAGACGTCCTCGCCCCGGGTGAGGTCGTCGGCGCTGAGGTCGGAAGCGATCTTGAGCCGGACGTACTGCTCTGCGCGCGCCGCGCGGTCGCGCAGTTCGTCGGCGGTGAGTGCCGCCTGGGCGAGCTGGGCAACGAGGTCCCGCATGGTCGTTTCACGTTCGTTCGCCAGGAGCGCCAAGCGGTCGCGTACCTCTGTGTCGACTTTGATCGTGGTATCCACGATCGGAGTATACGACCGGTATACCGCTGCCCTGTTCCGCCTCGCCGGCCAGCTCACGACGGGTTCGGCGCGCGTACTAGCCTCGTGGGGCTATGGATCTCTCCCACGCCGCGCTGCTGCTCGCCGCCGGTCTCGCCGCTGGCACTGTCAACGCGGTGGCTGGTGGCGGCTCGTTGATCACCTTTCCGGCGATGATCGCGATCGGGTTGCCCCCGGTGCCGGCGAACGTCAGCAACTCCGTCGCCGTGTTCCCCGGGTACCTGGCCAGCGTGGCGGGCAGCCGGCAGGACCTGCCACGCCCCCGTGCGCTGGCCACGCTGGTGCCCACCACCATCGTGGGCACGATTGTCGGGGCGTTGCTGCTGCTGGCCACCCCGGCCCGCGCGTTCGAGCTGGTCGTACCATTTCTGGTCCTCGGCGCGACAGCGGTCCTGGCCTTCCAGGATCCGCTGCGCCGACTGGTCGGCCACCCCCGGGACCTGTCGCCACGCCGGCGGACGGTAGCGGTGCAGACGATGGTCGCGCTGGGTGCGGTGTACGGCGGTTACTTCGGTGCGGCGCTCGGGGTGATGCTGGTGGCCGGGCTGGCCCTGGTGTTGGACGCGACCCTGGCACGGGTGAGCGCGATCAAGAATCTGCTCTCCGCGGTGGTGGGGTGCACGACGCTCGTGGTGTTCGCCCTGTTCGGCCCGTTGAACTGGGCGGCCGTCGCGGTGGTCGCGCCGGCCACCCTGATCGGGGGGTACGCGGGTGCCCGGCTGGTCCGCCGGCTGCCGCCGGTGGTGCTCAAGACGCTGATCGTGGTGTTCGGCACGACGATCGGCCTGTACCTGCTCTGGCGCGCCCTGACCTGAGCCCGCCCGCACCCTCACACGCCAACGCCCAACACCCAACACCCGCCCAAGATCCTCGCAACTTCAGGGAAACTGCTGCCTGCATCGCCGTTGAGGCAGCAGTTTCCCCGAAAGTGCGCGGATCTTGGCCGGCGCGTCGCGGACGGGCAGGGCGCACGGGGCAGCCGGGTTAGTAGGCCTCGCCTACCGGCTCCTCCACCGCGTGCTCCGCGTCCGCGGCGGCGCGATTCCAGCGGGACCAGAGCACCCGTTCGCCGTAGCCGGCGGCCATCACGTGCGCGAAGGCCAGGTAGACCAGCACGCCGACGGCGAGGACCCCGAAGCCGACCCAGAACGGCAGCGCCAGCGAGTGCTCGGCGAGCTTGCCGGAGATGATCGGTGCGGGCGCGGCGGCGCCCCAGCGGACCAGGTTGAACGCGCCGGTGGCGACCCGGCGGTCGCTGGAGCCCAGGCCGAGCGCCAGGTCGGTGAGGTTGGCGTTGGCCAGCCCCATGCAGAGTCCGGCGAGCACCAGCACCACGAGCGCCTCGGCGGTGCTGGTGGAGGTGGCGAAGAGGACCATGCAGACCAGCAGCCCGGCGATGGCGACACCCACGGTCTGGACGGCGCCGATCCGGTGGGCCAGCCGGTGGCCGATCACCATGATGCCGGCGGCCAGGCCGAGCCCCCAGCCGGTGAAGGCGAGCCCCAACGGGATGACGTCCAGGCCGAGGAAGAGCGGCGTGTAACCGAGCACCACGAAGAACACGAAGTTGTACGCGCCGGTCACCACGCAGAGGGCGATGAACGCCGGCCGGCGGTAGGTGGCGAAGATCTGGCCGACGCGTACCGGGGCCTGCCGGTTGGTGGGTTCGCGGAGTTTGCGGGAGGCCACGCCGAGGGCGAGGACCATGAAGACGCCGCAGACGAAGAACGGCAGCCGCCAGCTGATCTCGCCGAGTAGGCCACCGATCAGTGGGCCGACGGCGAAGCCGAGGCCAAGCGCGGTTTCGAAGAGGCCGACCACCCATTCCCGGTCGACCGCCAGGTTGACGAGCACCACCATGGCGGTGGCGAAGAACATCGCGTTACCCAGCCCCCAGACACCGCGCAGCACGGAGAGCTGCACGATGTTGTCGCTGAACGAGGCGAGGATCGCGGCGAGGCCGACCACGGAGACGCCGGTGATGAGCACCGGCTTGAAGCCGAACCGGCCGCTGGCCAGCGTCGCCGGGATCATGCCGAGGGCCATGACCGCGATGTACGCGGTGAACAGCAGCTCGACCTGCCAGGCGGTGACGCCGATCGCCTCGCCGATGGCCGGCAGGATCGGGTCGACGACGGCGATGCCGGCGATGGCGAGGAAGGCCACCAGTGTGGTGGCGTAGATGGCACTGCGGTTCGGTTCGGTACGCCGATCCACTCCGACTCCTCAGATAGCTGTATCGTACAGGTACTTATCCTGTATCGTACAGCTATGAGCGACGACCATGACGACGAGAGCACCCTCGGCCAGATCGAGACCGAGGTGGCCCTGCTGATGCGCTTCGGCGAGGCCACCCGGCGGGCCACCGGCACCGCCGAGCACCGGGTGCTGGACCGCGCGGCGTACGTCATCCTGCGCCACCTGGCCGACGCCGGCCCGCAGAACGTCTCCGCGCTCGCCGCCCGACTCAACCTGGACGGCTCGACGGTGACCCGACAGGTCTCCGCCCTGCAACGCGACGGCCTGATCACGCGCACCCCGGATCCGTCCGACGGCCGGGGCACTGTCATCTCCCCCACCGCGGCCGGCCTCCAGCGGATGGCCGCCGTGCAGACGGCCCGCACCCGGCTCTACGGCGACATGCTGGCCGACTGGAGCACCGAGGACCGGGCCACCCTGGCGACCCTGCTGGGCCGCCTCAACCAGGCCCTGCTGAACCGCAACCGCCGCCGCCCCTGACCTCCACCCCCGCCCGCCCTGGTGCCGCCCTCGGCCCGACCCACACCCGCCCGGCGACCCTCTTGGACCGACTGACTCAGGAGAACGTCCGCCGCGCCCACGTGCGGAAGTCCGTGGCGGGCAGGCCGAGGGCCCGAATCATCTCCGGATGGGCGGGGCTTCCGTTCTCGTTGATCCGCTCGACCGTGTTGACCATGGCGGGCAACAGGCCACGCTCGACGGCCTGCTGCGGGGCGAGCACCGGCGCGGTGATCGCCTGGCCGGTGACCTCACTCAGGATGGCCGCGACCTCGGTCATGGTGAGCAGGTCGCCGGCGAGTTCGACGTCCAGGCCGTCGAGCTTCCCCGGGTTGGTGAACGCGATCGCCGCGGCTTCGCCGATGTCGTCGACGGCGATCCACGGAATTCGGGCGTCCGCGGCGAAGCCGGTGATGATCGTGCCGCTGGACCAGTCGCCGAAGAGGTAGGACCAGCCGACGAGGTTCTCCATGAAGGTCGAGGGCTTGAGGACGGTCCAGTGCGCGAAGCCACCGGAGCGCACCATCTCGTCGATGGCCGCCTTGCTCTCCCAGTAGTGCCTGTCCCACCGGCCCTCGGTCCAGCCGGGCTGGTTACGGTGGAAGTCGCCAGCACCCGAGACGCTGCTGTGCACGACGTGCGACACGCCGGCCCGGCGCGCTGCCTCGACGACGTTGCGGCCACGGGTCACCTCGGCGTTGCCCTGCAGGTCCGTCACGTCGGGATACGGGATGGAGAAGAGGCCGTCCATCCCGTCCGCCGCGGCGAGCAGCGACTCCACGTCGTCCAGGTCGCCCTTGACCAGTTCGGCGCCCCGATCCCGCAACGCCTGGGCGCTGTCGGTGCCCAGATCACGGACCAGGGCACGAACCGGGACGCCCCGGTCCAGCAGCGCTCGGGCCGTGGCCCCGCCCTGCTTGCCCGTCGCGCCGATGACGAGAACAGCCATGATGCCTCCCGAGAAACAAGCGGGGTGGTCCCCCACTTCTCGTCGGCTACGATATGGGGGACCACCCCATTTCTGCAAGGCGGACCATGAGAGCGGACGCGCAGCGCAACTACGACCTCATCGTCAAGGCGGCCGCCGAGGCGATCGCCCGCGACGGCGCGTACGCCTCGCTGGAGGAGATCGCCCGATCCGCCGGGGTGGGATCGGCGACCCTGCACCGGCACTTCCCCACCCGGTGGTCGCTGCTCCAGGCGGTCTTCCGCGGCTGTGTCCGCAACCTGGCAGCGCGTGCCGGAGACCTGCTCGCCGCGCCGGACGCCCTCGACGCGCTGACGACCTGGTTGCACGAGGTCACCGCATACGCCACGACAACCCGCGGTCTCGCGGATTCGCTCCTGAACGAGCCCACCGAGGAGACCGATGCCTGCGGCGCGACGCTCGTCGCCGCCGGTGAACCACTGCTACGCCGAGCCAGCGACGAGGGTTCGGTACGGCCCGACATCACAATGGCCGACCTGATGATCCTCGCCAACGGCATCTCGCTGGCGGCGCAACCAATGGGCGCGGCCAAGGCGGAACACCTGCTGACCCTCGCCCTGCGGGGGATCGGCTCAGCGAGCCGACCGCAGCCGTGCGCCGCAGAAGCACCGCCGCCCCGGTAGACCGACGCGAATCGGTCCACCGGGGCGGCGGGTGACAGTGACTCCACGATCGCCCGGGGCGGGCGCGTACGGGCGTACCCGCAGGTCAGGCGACCGGCTCGCGGGCCGGGTCGGCGTCGCTCTCGGTGCCCGGGGTGAGCCGGGGGTCTCCCTCGTCGGCGAAGTAGTCGTCCGGCGTGGTGCCGTCGACCCCCTCCGCCACCTTGGCGGCCCGCAGCGCCAGCGTCACCAGCGCCGCGACAGCCAGGTTGACAAGGACCGCCACGATGCCGACGTAGATCGTCCTGGTGGTGTCGAACCCGAACTCGGACAGCGGGAACGCCGAGCCGCCGAAGTGCTTCTTCGTCGGGCTGGCCACCTGGTAGAGCATCCACATGCCCAGCCCCATGCCGGCCGCCCAGCCGACGATCAGGCCGGTGCGGTGGAACCAGCGGGTGTAGAGGCCCAGCGCCACCGCCGGCAGCGTCTGCAGGATGATCACGCCACCGATCAGCTGGAGGTCGATGGAGAACTGCGGGTCGAGGAACACGATGCAGGCCACCGCGCCGACCTTCACCACCAGCGAGGTGATCTTCGAGACGTTGGCCTCCTGGGCCGGGGAGGCGTCCCGCTTCAGGTACTCCTTGTAGATGTTGCGGGTGAACAGGTTCGCCGCCGCGATCGACATGATCGCCGCGGGCACCAGCGCACCGATGCCGATCGCCGCGTACGCCACACCGGCGAACCAGTCCGGGAACTGCTGGTCGAACAGCAACGGCACGATCGTGTTGTTGTCCACGCTGCCGGCCGACGCCCCGGGCAGCGGCTTCACCCCCGCCGCGATGGCCATGTAGCCGAGCAGCGCGATCAGCCCGAGCAGCAGGCTGTACGCGGGCAGCGCCGACATGTTCCGCTTGATCACGTCGCGGTTCCGGCTGGCCAGCACACCGGTGATGCTGTGCGGGTAGAGGAAGAGCGCCAACGCCGAACCGAGCGCCAGCGTCACGTACTGAAGCTGGTTGTTGCCGTTGAGCAGGATGCCGTCGTTCGGGTTGGGTGAGGCGTCGAATTTCGCGTCGGCGGCGGCGAAGATGTCCCCCCAGCCGCCCAGCTTGTACGGCAGGTAGACGATCGCCACCAGGATGACGACGTAGATCAGGCTGTCCTTGACGAACGCGATGAGCGCCGGCGCGCGCAGCCCCGACTGGTACGTGTACGCGGCCAGGATCGCGAACGCGATGATGATCGGCAGGTGCCGGGCCACCGCGTTGTCGCCGGTGACCCCCATCGTCTTGAGCACGGCCTCGATGCCGATCAGCTGCAACGCGATGTACGGCATGGTGGCCACGATGCCGGTGATCGCGATCAGCAGGGCCAGCACCGGCGAGTCGAACCGGTTGCGGACGAAGTCGGCCGGCGTGACGAACCCGTGCCGGTGCGACACCGACCAGAGCCGGACCAGCACCAGGAACACCAACGGGTAGATCACGATGGTGTACGGCACGGCGAAGAACCCGGCCGCTCCGGCGCCGAACATCAGGGCCGGCACCGCCACGAAGGTGTACGCGGTGTAGAGGTCACCACCGACCAGGAACCAGGTGACCCAGCCGCCGAAGCTGCGCCCGCCCAGCCCCCACTCGTCCAGGTGCGCCATGTCCTTCGGCGCCCGCCACCGGGCGGCCACGAAGCCCATCGCGCTCACCAGCAGGAAGAGGAACGAGAAGACGATGATCTCGGTGAGATGGTCGCGCCACATCAGGAATCACCCCGCTTCTTCGTCATCTGGTAGACCAACGTGGTGGTGCCGACGCCGAGCAGGATGAAGGCCAGTTGCAGCCAGTAGAAGCGCGGGAAGCCGAAGACCCGGGGCGAGTCGCCATTGAAGAAGACCGGGATCAGCGGCACCACGATGGGGATGAAGAGCAACCAGTTCCAGGGGCTGTGGTCCTTAGCCCTGGTTGGCGCCGTGGTGGGCGCCTCCGGTTCCGGTGCAGCCATCTGACACACCTCCGGGGAGTCGAGGCTCTCGATGTAACGGCCGGAGGCTACGACTCTGTGACGGCGGTCACGCCTCCCGAGAGGCGGATCGTGCGCCGAGCGGCGAGTGCGGTGCGCCGAATGACGGCCGCCCGCACGGGACAGCGAGGGCTGCACCACGGGGGCGGCGACCGGACCAGCGCCACCGGGCCACCGGCTCGACCGGCGGGGGACGGGACCGGCCGGTAGACGCCGGCACCGCCAGCGGTGCTCAGAGCGCTGCGAGGTGGGCGGTGTCGTTGACAGTGCGGACGGCGACGCCGCCGTCGGGCCACATGTCGAGCACCGAGATGCCGGCCGCGTCCAGGAAGAGCCGATGCAGGAACCCGTCGCCGGCCGCGAGCGCGTCGCGCAGCACCAGCTTGATCGGGGAGACGTGCGAGACGACCACCACGGTCTCCCCGGGGTACGCGGTGAGCAGCCCGGCTGTGACGCGGTGGGCGCGTTCGGCGACGTGGGTGAACGACTCCCCGCCCGGCGGGGCGATCCGAGGTGAGGCGAGCCAGGCGTCCATCTCCCCCGGCCACTGCTGGCGCACCTCGGCGAAGGTCCGCCCCTCCCACTGGCCGAAGTCGCACTCGATCAGGTCGTCCTCGGTGCGGACCGGCACGTCGCCGCCGAGCGCTTCGGTGATGGCCGCCGCGGTGGCCGTACACCGGGACAGCGGTGAGCTGAGCACGGCCGCGACGGACGGGGCCAGCGCGGCCACCCGGGCGCCGGTGGCCAGGACCTGGTCCCGGCCCTTCGCGGAGAGCGGCACGTCGCCGCGGCCGGAGTAGCGCCGCTGCTCGGTGTACTCGGTCTCGCCGTGCCGGACCAGGATCAGCCGGGTGGCGGTGAAGGTCGGCCGTGGCTCCCACGAGGCCGGCGCGGTCGCCGGGTCGCTGCCCGTCGCTGGCGTCGCCGGGGGTTGGCCCGTCGTCGGGGTCCGCGCGGGTCGGCCGGCGGCGGCGTCCATTGCGGCGTTGGCGAGCGCGTCGGCGTGCCGGTTCTGCTCGCGCGGAATCCACGCGAACCGCACCGCCGTGAACCGGCCCACCAGCCCGGCGGCCTCGGCGGCGAGGGGTCGCAGGCCGGGGTGCTTGATCTGCCACCGGCCGCACATCTGCTCGACCACCAGCTTGGAGTCCATCCGGACGTCCACCTCGGCGGCGCCCAGCTCGGCGGCGGCGGTCAGCCCGGCGATCAGCCCCTGGTACTCGGCGACGTTGTTGGTCGCCGTGCCGAGCGACTCGGAGCGCTCGGCGAGCACCTCGCCGGTTTCCGCGTCACGCACCACCGCGCCGTAGCCGGCGGGACCGGGATTGCCCCGGGATCCGCCGTCGGCCTCGACGCTGACCACCCGCGGCGCCACGACCTACAGACCCGACTCGTTGGTACGGACCATGATCCGACGGCAGTCCTCGCAGCGGACCACGTCGTCCGGGGCGGCCTTGCGGATCCGGGCCAGGTCGGCACCGGAGAGCTCCAGCCGGCACCCGCCGCAGCGGTGCGCGGTGAGCAGCGCGGCACCCAGCCCGGTGTCCGCACGGATCTTGTCGTAGAGGGTGACCAGGTCGGCCGGGAGGTCGGCGGCGAGCGGCTGACGGGCGCCCTTCTTGAACTCCTCGTCCTTGGTGATCTCGGCCAGCGCGTCGTCGCGGCGCTGCTCGGTCGCGGCCCGCTTGTCCCGGGTCTCGGCCAGCCGCTGCTCCACACCGTCCAGGACGCCCTGCGCGGTTTCGCGCTGCTCCATCAGCTCCAGCTCGGCGTCCTCCAGGTCGCCCTGGCGCCGGTTCAGCGAGACCAGCTCGTGCTGGAGCGCCTCCAGCTCGCGGGCCGGGCCGGTGCCGGCGGCGAGCCGGTTCTCGTCCTTCTCCTTACGGGCGCGGACCTGCTCGACGTCCTTCTCCAGCCGGGCGATGTCCCGGTCCAGGTCGTCGACCGCCACCTGGGCGCGGACCCGCTCATCCTCCAACGACGACAACTCCCGGGCCAGCGACTCCAGCTCGGCCCGCTCCGCAAGCGTTCGCCGGCGGTGCGCGAGCTGGGCGAGGTTGGTGTCGATCGCCTGGAGGTCGAGCAGGCGGCGCTGCACCTGAGGGTCAGCCTTCACGGTCGGGCTCCTTGTCGTCCACAGCGGGTGCGGCGGCGTGCACGGTCCACGGGTCGGTGTCCAGGTCGGACACCAGCGTCTCGACGCCCAGCGCCTCCCGCAGGAGGGCGGCCAGGTCGTCCAGCCACGGTCGTTCGGTCGCCCAGTGGGCGGCGTCGATCAGGGCGGGACCATCGGCGGCGAGGTGCTCGCCGGCCGGGTGGTGCCGCAGGTCGGCGGTGAGGAACGCGTCCACCCCGGCGGCGGTCGCGGCGCCGAGGAAGCTGTCCCCCGACCCGCCGCTGACGGCGAGGGTACGAACCATACGCCCGGGATCCCCCGCCGCGCGAACTCCCCAGGACGTGACGGGGAGCACGGCAGCCGCGTGCCGGGTCAGCTCGGCGAGAGTCATCGGCTGGGGCAGCTCCCCGATCCGGCCGAAGCCCCGGTCGTCGCCGTGGGCGGCCGAGCCGGGCGCGGGCCGCTGTAGCGGGCGCAGCCCGGTCAGCCCGAATCGGGCGGCGAGGGCGTCGGAGACGCCCGGGGCGGCCACATCGGCGTTTGTGTGCGCGGCGTAGAGCGCCACCCCGGCCCGGATCAGCTGGTGGATGATCCGGCCCTTGAAGGTCGTCGGCGCCACCGACGAGACCCCGCGCAGCAGCAGCGGGTGATGCGCGACGATCATGTCCACGTCGGCGGCCAGCGCTTCGGCGACCGTCTCGGGCACCACGTCGACCACGCAGAGCACCCGGCGGACCGGGGCGGCCGGCTCGCCGAGCACCAGGCCCACCCGGTCCCATTCCTCGGCCCAGACCGGTGGATAGCGCCGTTCCAGCTCGGCCACCACGTCGGTCACAGTGGGGGCGGATCTGCTAGTGCTCACGGCGGGCCAGCTTACCGGCGCGGGGGCGGTCCAGCGGTGACACCCGGCCCGGCCGCGTCGCGGGCAGGCCGCGTTGGTGAGTGCCAGCAGGCCGCACTGGTGAGTGCTAGGCAGCGCTCGCGGAGACGGCGTGCAGCGCGGTGAGCGGCATCGCCCAGGGGAAGGCGTGCAGGTGCTGCTCCCCCGTGCCGGGCGGATGCAGGGCGATCACGTGGTCACCGAAGAGCACAGTGACGCCCCACTCGGCCAGCCGGGCCACCCCGGTACGGAACGCGGGGTGGGCGGCCATCGCGACGTTGGTGTACGGCACCGCGACGATGGGGACGCCCTTGCCCTGCGCCTCGACGAGCAGCCCGAGCGCCAGGGTGTCGGCGATCCCGGCCGCCCACTTGTTGACCGTGTTGACGGTGGCCGGGCAGACGATCATGGCGTCGGCGGGCGGCAACACGTCCGGGTCACCGGGATTCTTGTAGTGCGTCCGCACCGGGTGGCCGGTCTGCCGAACCAGTGCGGCCTGGTCGACGAACTTGGCGCCGTCCGGCGTGGCGACCACGCAGACGTCCCAACCATCCTGCTGGGCAAGGTCGACCAGACAACCGACGTGCCGGGCCAGCGGTGAACCGCAGGCGATGACGTAGAGCACCTGGCGGTGCCCGCTGTGACGTGGCGAACCGGCCATCAAACCGGCTCCGCGCTCATACCCCTACTCCCATGTGCTCAGCCAACTCCGCTACCGGAGAAGGCGGCGCACCACGTGTGCGACGAAGGATGTCCGACATCACCTCGTGGGCGATCGGCCGGCAGCGGATCTCCGACGGCGCGAGTCGATCACCGAGCAGGAGCATCTCGCCGGCGTTCGCCACGTCGCCCAGTTGGGCGTACCCGCGGGCGATGTCGAGCAGGTGATGGGCGCGGCGTTCGGGCAGCAGCGCGTTGAAGGGGGCATCTGCGATGCGCAGTTGGTGCACCTCCACGGCCCGACCCCCGTCCCCCAGTTCCACCGCGGCGGCGGCCCGGTGCAGTTCGACGTTTGTCGGGCCGAACGACGTCCAGTAGTGGTTGTGGTCCCCGCCGAGCAGCGTGGCGGCCTCCTGCGCGCAGTTGATCAGGTCGTCGACGCTGGCCGTGTCACCGATGCGCGACGCGGCCATCGCACCCTGGAGCAGCAGCATCCCGTAGACGGAGAGGCGGGCCGGGGTGACCTCGTTGCTCCCGCCCGGGGCCAGCCGGTTGGCGATCTGGACGTTCAGCTCCAGCGCGGGGCGGGCCCGGCCCATCGCGACCAGCGCGTTGCAGACCCGGGTGGTGGCGATGCCGGCCAGCAGGGGGTCGTCGGCCCGCTGGGCCACCGCCATCGACCGGTCGGCGGCCAACCAGGCGAGCTCGCACTCACCGAGCTTGCGCAGCACCGAGGAGGCGATCTGGTAGACCTGCCCGAGCAGGTGGGCCGCCTCGGGGGCCCGGTCACCGCCGTAGGCGGCGTCGGCGGCCTGAGCGTCGCGCAGCAGCTTGGGCAGCGCCCGGGTGAGCATGCCGTAGCGGCCGTACTGGTAGGTCAGCCAGGCGTGGTTGACGGCCTTGCGCAGGTCCTCCAGCGGCGGCGGACACGGCACCGCGTCGAAGTACGCGCTCATCGAGTCGTAGCGTTCCAGCGCCGCCCGGATCTCCTGCACCTCGACCTGGTCGATGCAGTTCAGCGCGTCGGTACGGCGCTCGGGGTCCTTGCCCAGGAGGAGTTGCACATCGACCTGGAGGATGTCGGCGATCTCGTAGAGCACGGAGAACTTGTCCAACCGGCGGACGCCGCGTTCGACCTTGTCCACCCAACTCTTGGACTTGCCCAGCCGGTCGGCGAAGACCTGCTGCGACATCTTGCGGCGCCCCCGCCAGTAAGCCACTCGCCGTCCTATGGGTAGCTCGTCCATCTGCCCATCCTCCCCTGCCGCCCGGACCGATCGAGTCGAGGCGATGTCCGCGGGTGCGGCGACTGTCGTTCACTTTCAGGTTTTCGCTGGTCGCACACGATGTGCGTCAGCCGTACAGCCAGTCCTCGTACTTTTCGTGCAAGTTGCACGAGCCGTTCGTCAACCTCAACGATCGTGGGTTACGGCAGTGACGGTGCTCGACATGCGACCTGGCGACCGCCGGGCCCGACGAGGGGAGATGGCACACATGTGGGGGAACGTCGGACCGCGCGTCGCCGAACTGTCGCCGCTGGAACGAGTCCGGCTGCGCCGGGTCGCCATGCGGTACGCCGCACACGGGTGGGAGGTCACGCCGGGGGCCTGTCTGGCCCGCAGCCGCTTCGTCTGCGGCCGGGCCGGCTGTCCCACAGTGGGTTGCCACCCCGCCCTGGAGAACTGGGAGTTGGCCGCCAGCGCCGACCCGGCCCGGGTGGCCACCTGGTGGCGGAACCGCCCACACGGGGTGCTGCTGCCCACCGGCCGGGCCTTCGACGTGCTGGAGGTGCCCGCCCACCTGGGCCGGCACGTGCTCGACGCGGTGCAGATCCACCCGGCCGGCACCGGCGTACGCGGGCCGGTGCTGGTCACCCCCACCGGGCGGTGGATGTTCCTGGTCCGCCCCGGCGACCCGCTCCGGCCGGAGTTGGAGCACTGCTTCCACGTGGTCCGGCACGGGCCGGGCTCGTGGGTCCCCGCGCCGCCCACCCGGCTGCCGGAGGGCACGGTCCGCTGGGCGGTCGCCCCCGAGCAGGCCCGTTGGCAACTTCCAGATTCGTACCTCGTGCAGAACACGTTGATCGGGGCGCTGCGCGCCGCCGGGGTGACCCTCGCCCCCGACCTGCTCCCCGGTCACCTGCCACTGCCCCGACGAGGCAGGTGAAACGGGCCCGGCCGACGATTCCATCCGGTGTGCGACAGCGTCGCCGGGGCGCCGGTCCTCGTTGACAGGGAGACGGCGCGAACGCGCGCCACGAACGGGGGAACGATGTCCACGAACGACAGGGCGCCTCATCCCGGCGGCACCGAGCCGCCCCGACGCAGCCACCCACGCCACCGGTGGGCCGGCACCCGGCCGTCCGGCTCGCGCCCCGGCCGCCCACGCCCCACCGGCTCCCGCCCGGCCGGCACCCACCGCCCGCTCCGCTAGTCGGTAGACGGGAGGGCGACGGAATGGTACTGGCGGGCGTCGTCGGTCACCACCGCGTGGGTGTGGCCGTCGAGGCCGTTCAGCCAGCCGAGACCGGCGGCCCCCATGGCGAGGGCGGCGGTGGCGTACGCGTCGGCCACGCCGAGGTCCGTGCCGACCACTGTCACCGAGCGCAACCCGCTGGCCGGGGCGCCCCGGCGCGGGTCCAGGACGTGCCGGCCCCGCTCGTAGACACCGGACGTGGCCACGGCCAGGTCGGTGCCGGTGAGCACCAGGCAGGTCGCCATGGCGTCCCAGGGGTGCCGGATGCCAACGCGCCACGGTGCCCCGGCCGAGGAGAAGCCGCGTACCCGCACGTCACCGCCGGCGTTCACGCAGTGGTTCGCGGCACCGGCGGCGAGCAGGCGATCCGAGGCGACCTGAGCGGCCCAGCCCTTGACGAAGCCGGACGGGTCGAGCCGCCCGGTGGCGTACGCGTCGAAGAACCCGTCGGTGGCACCCCACAGGTCGGCGCAGGCCTCCAACACGAACCGCAGCTCCGCTGACGCCTCGGAGAGCAGCACCTCGCCCCGGTCGAAGCGGCACACCTCGCTGTCCGGCTGGTACGTGCTGAACCGGGCGTCCACCTCGCGCATCCAGGCGAAGACCTCGTCGGCCAACTCGTGCAGGGTCGCCGGCGGCAGGTCGTCGGCCAGGTCCACCGTGATCGCCGTACCCATGATCTGCTCGACCCGGCACAGCCCTGGTCGGAGCATCGCGGCCGGCACGTCAGAACGCCTGCTCGATCGCGCCCCGCAGGGACTGCTTGTAGGAGTTGCTGGTCTCGGTGGCGCCGGAGACGGTGTTGACGTTGGCGCTCTGCTTCTGCACCACCTCGCCGCCGGTGCCGTCGTACCTGCTGCTGACGTCGTCGCTGTGGATGTCGGACTCGCCGCCGCTGGGCAGCGACAGCGAGACGGCCTCGACGATCCGGTTGCCGGAGACCACGATCTGCACCTGCACGAACCCGTACTCGTTGTCCACGCCCGGCCCGGTGACCCGCCGGGTGGTCGACTGCGGCGCCTTGGTGGTGGTCCGCGGCGCGGAAGGGGCCTTCGCTGTGGTGCGGGGGCTGCCGGGTGGCCGGGCGGTGCTCTTGCTGGGTTTGGCCGACGACGGCGCGCTGGGCGCCACCGACGGCGTCGGTGCCCCGGCCACCGGGTCGGCCACCGGATCGGCGGCCGGGTCGACATCCTGCGGGGTGGGGTTGACCGGCTGGGCGGTCGGCAGGTTCTGGGCGACCTGGGTGGCGGCCGGCGAGCCCTTGAACACCACAAGCGCGGTGGTGCTGGCTGCCAGGCCGGTGATCGCGAGCAACGCGCGACGCATGGGATGCCTTCCTACAACTCGAACGTGGCCAGGTGGATCTGCCGTCGGGGCACGCCGGCGCGGCGCAACGCGCGGACCGACTGCTCCACCAGGCCGGGTGGCCCACACAGGTAGACGTCGCGCCGGGCCACGTCGGGCACCAGTTGCCGCAACCCGTCCGGGCTCATCAGCTGCCGGGGACCGGGGTCGTCGCGGGAGCCGATGACGTACCAGACCGAGGTGTCGCGTTCCTGAGCCAGCCAGTCCAGCTCGTGGCTGAGCAGCACGTCGGCGGGGGTACGGGCCCGGTAGATCAGGGCCGCGCCCGGCGGCAACTCCTCAAGCATCGCCCGGATCGGCGTGATGCCGCTGCCGCCCGCGATCAGCAGGGCCCGCTCGCGGACCCGGTGCGCGGCGGTGAAGGTGCCCGACGGGCCTTCCGCCCAGACCCGGGTGCCCGCGGTCAGGTCGCGCAGGTCCGCTGTGTGCGCGCCGACGACCTTGACGGTGAGCCGCAACCAGCGACCGTTCGCGGCGGCGGAGACGGAGAACGGGTGCGACTGCCACCAGCAGCCCCGGGTGAGGAAACGCCAGCGGAAGTACTGGCCACCGAGCATCGCCAGCCGACCGAGCCGCTCGCCGGTGAGATAGATGGAGATGGTGTCGGGGCTTTCGGCGACCACGTCGGCGACCCGCAGCCGGTAGCGCAGGTTGAACGTCAACGGCGCGAGCACCCGACCCCAGAGCAGGGCGGCGACCACCAGCAGGTAGAGCGCGATCCAACCGGTGCGGACCGGTCCGGGCTTGTACAGCTGCGCGCCGTGGGTGAACTGGTGGCCGAAGCCGAGCAGCAGGATCAGGTAGCTGGACAGGTGCAGCAGGTGCCACAGCTCGTAGGGCAGCGCCCGGCGGATCGCCCGAATGCTGCTGAGCCCGACCAGCATCATGATGCCGGTGGCGACGAACGCCGAGACCATGTCCTCGTAGTCGCCGAGCAGCGTGCCGACCTCGGCGAGAACCGACTGGTTCCGCAGGTCCGCGTAGCCGACGAGGATCAACGACAGGTGCGCCAGCACGGCGACCAGCAGGGTGGCCCCGACGTCGCGGTGCCAGCGGGCGATCTGTTCGCCGCCGATCCACCGCTCCAGCACCGGCAGCCGGCTCATCATCAGCACCTGCACCAGCAGCAGGTAACCGGCGATCAGACCGCTGATCCGGCCCGCCGCGGTGACGGTGGCCGCGGTGCTGCGCAGCGAGCCGGCGGGGGTGCCCAGCCACCACGGCAGCACGCTGGCGAGCAGGCCGACCAGGAGCAGCAGGCCGAGCAGCCGCCGACCGCCGGGTCCGCGCCGGTCCGGGATCTGCGGGGGTACGGGCGCAGCCGACCGGCCGCCGTGCCGGGACGAGGTCCCGGTACGACGGCCGGCGGCGTGGGTGTGCGGGTACGTCACGCGTACAGCTTCATCGGGGCGTACTTCTGGCGGGGGAAGACCTTCTCGACCTCCGCGTTGGTGAGCCCGAACCGGCCCTGGGCCACCGCGCCGTACACGTTGAACATGTTGTTGTACTCCGGCACGTCACCGGAGTCCAGCTTGTCCAGACCGTTCCAGTCGCCGAGCAGCGACCCGGCCAGCTTCTTGCCGGAGAGGATCGTGACCACCCCACCGTGCCCGTGGTCGGTGCCGCCGGTGTTGGAACCGACCCGGCGCCCGAACTCGCTGGACACCATGATCGTCACGTCGGCGGCCTGCGGGCCGAGGTCGGTGAAGAAGGCCGCCATCGCGCTGGCCAGCTCGTTCAGCCGGCGGTGCAGCTGGCCGCCCTCCCGGGTGCCCTGGTTCTCGTGGGTGTCGTAACCGCCCATCCCGACGGTGGCGACCCGGACGTTCGCCCCGCCCTTGATCAGCTGGGCGAGTTGCTTGAACGCGTTGCCGACGCCCTCGTACTTGACGCCCTCGGCGGGCTCGTACGGCTTGGCGGCCAACTGCTGGGCGGTGGCCAGCGCGCCCATGCCCTCCTGCACGGCCTCCTCGACCGGGTGGTTGATCCCGGTGAAGAGCCCCTTGATGGCCGCCTCGGTGGCGGCCCGGAACCGCTGGTCGCCGTTGAGCCGCAGCGACCCGACGTTGTTCAGCGACAGCGCGCCGTTGGTGCCCACCAGTGAGCGGGGCAGCGTGCTGCCGATGCCGACGCTGCGGAACGCGGTGCCCTTGCCCAGGTGATCGACGAGACCGTCGAGCCAGCCCCGGCCGCCGGTCTCGTTGGGCAGGCCACCCAGGTTGCAGGCGTCCGCGGCCTGGAAGTGGCTACGGGACAGCCGCTCGTCCGAGGTCCCCGGGACGAAGCCCAGCTGACCGGCCGTGAGCCACTTCTCCAGCGGCTTGAACGCGCTGGTCAGCTTGAAGCCCCGGTCCAGGGCCAGCGAGTCGTTGCCGAGCAGCAGGTCGGGACGGGCCTTGGCGAGCACTGCGTCGCCGTCCGGCGCGACCAGGCTCAGCCCGTCCAGGCCGCCGTAGAGGAAGACGTGGATCAGGGTGCCGGTCTTGGTCGCCGCGAACGACGCCGACGTGGTGACGAACTGGGCGGTGGCCAGGGCCGTGGCGGTGGCCGCGGCACCCACCACGAAGGTCCGCCGGGTGACGCCACGACCGTCCTGCTGGGCCTCCTCCAGGTTCTCCAGAGTGCGGTAGCGGTCCCGCTCGGCGGCGCTCTCGGCGGTGACGATGTCCGCCTCCGCGCGCAGCAACGCCTCGGCCGGGTTGTCGGCCAGCCGTCGCACGTCGGGGCATTCGGGGTGCAGGGGGAAAGATTTGTACACAGTCTTCTCCATCGGGTGCCTCACCGGAGGTGGTGCTGGGGGGAAGCGAGGATCGCCCGCGCGACGGCGGTGATGGCCCCGTTGAACGTGGCGTCGACCTTGGCAGTCGCCGGCACACCGGCCACTGCGAGGATCAGGTTCTTCTCCCGCGTGCTCAGCTTCTGACCCACCAGCCGCTGGGAGAGCGCGTCCACGTACGCCCCGGCGGTGGCCGGCGGCTGGGCGACCAGCTTCTCCGGCGCCGTGTACGTGAAGGCGGTGCGGTAGCCGGCGATGATCTCGCCCGCCTCGTTCCAGCCGTTGACCATGGTGCCGGCCGACGTCCAGGCGACGTAGACATCCGGGTAGCCGTCCGGGGTGGGCTGACCCATCGGGAAGTGGCCCAGCTCGCGCAGCTTGTCGTGGATCTGCCGCAGGCCCCGGGCGTACGGGGTGCGCTTGTTGTCGCCGTTGTTGTGCTTCGGCGACGCCTCCGGTGCGACACCCAGGGTGCGGTACGTGGCGACCAGGTACTCCATCGGCCGGCGCACCTTCTGGCCCACGCCGGCCCAGAACTCGGAGGAGCTGAACAGCGCCATCAACACCGGCTTGATCAGACCGTTGTTCGTGGTGTACGTCTTGGCCAGCCGGTCCACAAGGGACTTCGGCGGGGTGTCCGAGACGAACCGGGTCGCCAGGCTCTGCGCGACGTACTTCGCTGTCGACGGGTGCAGCGCGATGTAGGCGATGTACGCGTCGATGGCCGCGTCGGCCTTCTTCGCGTCGGCGGAGTCGTTGGCGTGGGTGAAGCCGAGGACCTTCACCTTGCCGACGTAGTGCTGCTCGGGCTTGAAGACGTACTTGCCGTCCCGGTCGATGCCGCGGCCGGTCTGGAGCAGCGCGGCCTGCCGGACGTCCTGCTCCCCGTAACCACCGTCGACGCCGACCGAGTAGAGCTCAAGGTTCTCCCGGGCGAGGTTCTCGTTGATCGCGTCCTTGCGGGAGTCCTTCTGGTTCAGGTAGATCAGCAGCGCGGGGTGCTTGTTCGCGGCGACGAGCATCTCGGGGTAGCTGCCCAGCGCGTGCTTGCGCACGACGTCCTGGTCGAACGAGTTGCGGTAGGGCTCACCGCCGTCGAAGTCGGCGGCGACGTGCAGGAAGTCGTTCCAGAAGTCGACCATCACCTCGAACAGCTGGCGCTTGGACCAGATCTGCCGGGCGAGGGTGGCGTCGACCATCTCGCGCTCCGGCTGGGCGCCCTGCTCGTTGAGCTGGTCCCGCTGGGCGCGCAGCTGCTGTGGGTCGAGCTTCAGGGTGGGCAACTCGGAGAGCTTCAGCTCGGCCTTGCTCGGCGCGAGCTTGTCCGGCTCGAACTGGGCGCGGATCCAGGCGTCGATGCCCTGGCTCTTGATGTCGGCGATCAGCGCTGGCGTCGGCCCGAAGGAGGCGCGCCGGGCCAGGTGCAGGATCGGGTCCTTGGCCAGCACCGTCTTGACTGTCACCTTGGTCGCCGCCGCGGCGGCGGCCGGACCGGACAGGGTCCGTCCGGTGGTTGGCGCGTTCTTCTTCAGCGCCTCACCGGCCCGGGAGCCCATGTAGCTCTCGTTCTGCTCGGTGTACGTACGCACCGTGCTGGGCTGCTGGCCACTGGGCCGCGCCGCGGTGCCGTCGGTCACCGTGCTGCCGGTCGCGTCGCCGGCCACCGCCTCGTCGCCGAAGAGGCCACGGAACTGTGGGGTCATGGCGAGCGCCGCGCCACCGGCGACGACGGCAGCGGTGCCACCGAGGGCGACAATGGCCTTGCGCCGGCCGACCTTGCGACCCGATTCGTCGTCATCGTCCAGAGGGGGCAGTCCGACGCCGGCCGGGCGCGCTGGCGCCGGGCGGCTGAGACCCTCAGGGCCGACCCACTGCGGGCCGCGCGGACCGGGTGCCGGGTGTCCGGCGTGGGCGTAACCGTCGCCGTACTGCTCGCGCGGGTCGGCCTGCGCGGGATAGCCGCCCTGGTAGGGGTGGGGCGAGTCGTACCCGTAGGGCGCGGACGTGTTGGGGTCGCCGTAGCCGTCCGCGTTGTGGTGCTGGCGTCCGTCCCAACCGCGGTCGTCCCGCGGTCGACGTGGTGGCACATTCTGGTCGGCCATGTACCAATCCCGATTTCTGATGAGCGCCGAAAGCTGCGACCGGGCAGGTGCGGCAGGTGCGGCGACTGTTGCCTGAGGGGGTTGCTACGGCAAGGTAACCAAGCCCTCAGGTGCCTTCAAGGTGGGCCGAACACCCTCGCGAGGGCACTTAAGGCAGCGCTCAGTGCGACATCTCGGGCCGGCGTCGGGCCGAAACCCAGCGCGGACCTTCCCAGCAGGGCGTACGCGCGGCAGCCGGGCACAGACCGGACCGCGCCGCCACACGCGACACGTTCCACGCCGTTCACCACCACAGGCAAACTTAAGGTTCGGGTAAGCCGGACGTGAGGTGACCTCACGTGACGGAAAAGTAGCAGCAACGGGCGAGCGTGAGCCGCCGCAGCAGCGGGTATGCCGCCGAACCGCTGGACGCGTGAGGGGAAGGCAGCGCCATGCTCAGCAAAGAGGATCAGCGCAGGTTCGACCAGATCACCCGTCAGCTCCGGGAAAGTGACCCGGCCTTCTTCGCCCGGTTGGACCACCGGGCTCGGGCCCGAAGGGGCCGCTACCTGATGTTGTTGACCATCGTGCTGTGGGCGTCGCTGCCGGCGATAGCCGTGTTCGCCGGTCGGTTGACCGGCGCGATCTGCGCGGTGGTGCTGGTGGCCAACGCCGCGATCATGTGGCGGTTCCGCCGCCGGTGGACGTGACGGCTCACCGGTCGGCCGGGCCGAACGCCCGGTACGCGCGGCGCAACCGTTCGAGCAGTCCCGGCCCGCCGATGGCCGGCGCTGGCGCTCCGAGCTGACGCAGCAGGAGGTCGGGGCCGGTCGCCAGTCGGGGTGGCCGATCGGGCAGCGGCACCGGCGGCATCCAGAACCGGTCCGCGGATTCGGCCAGCGGAGTTGCCGGCAGCCCGGCAAACGCGCGGGCCGCGCCGACGGGTGCCGCGACGTCCACAGCCGACTCTCGACCGTCCGGTTCGGACGGTGGACCGGTCGGTGCGGGGGGCAGTGCCACTCCGGTGGCCTCGACCCGCCGGGCGCGCAGCTCGTCGAGCAACTCCGCACGGGATCGGCCGCGCCAGTGCAGCAGCTCGAACGGGTCCGCGTCGAACGCCTCGGCCAGTAGGTAGAACGTTGCCGCGAGGTGCTTGCACGGCACCGCGAAGTCGGGGCAGTTGCACCGCTGGGTCAGCTCGTCCACGCCGGCTGGGAAGAGCGGCGCGCCAGCAGCGACGAACAACTCCTCCAACTCGTCGGGGAGGTCCCCGGCGAGCAGCCGGGCGCTGAAGAACGCCTGGCCGGCCAGCTCCGCCTCGATGCGGGACCAGAGCGCGGCCGGGAACGGCTTCAACGCGATGGACACCTGGTACGGCTGCGGCCGGGAGCCCTGCACCACCGCGCTGACCCGTCCGGGCGCGATGGCGAGCGTGAGCACCTGACCGGCCCGCGCGTACGACCGGCCACGGGTCAGCCGGGTGCCGAGCGCGAACGACTCCAGGACCTCCAGGAAACGCCGCGACCACCAGGAGCGGCCGATCGCGCCCCGGGCGCTGCGCGCCCGCAGTCCCCCGTCGACCCGGCGGGGACGCCCGTAGTCGGCGAACCGGTCGGTGCTCATCACTCCACCACCGCCCCGGCCTCCAGGGCGAACAGGTCCCGCAACTGGCCGGTGGACAGCTCGGTGATCCACTGCTCGCCGGTGCCGACCACCCGCTCGGCAAGGCGGCGCTTGTCCGCGATCATCGCGGCCACCTTCTCCTCCACAGTGCCGGCGCAGACGAACTTGCGGACCTGCACCCGTCGGCGCTGCCCGATCCGGAACGCCCGGTCGGTGGCCTGGTCCTCCACCGCCGGGTTCCACCACCGGTCCACGTGCACCACGTGGTTCGCGGCGGTCAGGGTGAGCCCGGTGCCGCCGGCCTTGAGGGAGAGGACGAACAGCGGCGGACCGTCAGCGGACTGGAAGCGCTGCACCATGGCGTCCCGGTCGGCCTTGCCGAGGCCGCCGTGCAGGAACAGCACCTCCCGGCCGAACCGCGCCGACAGGTGACCGCGCAGCATCGCACCGAACTCGGCGTACTGGGTGAACAGCAGTGCCCGCTCCCCCGCCGCCAGCACCTCCTCCATGATCTCGGTCAGCCGGGCCAGCTTGCCGGAGCGGCCCTCCAGCGGCGAGCCGTCCCGCAGCAGTTGGGCCGGGTGGTTGCAGACCTGCTTGAGCCGGGTCATGGTGGCCAGCACCAGGCCGCGTCGCTCGATGCCGTCGCTCGTTTCGATCCGGGCCAACATGTCGTCGACCACCACCCGGTACAGGGCGGCCTGTTCGGCGGTGAGGTTGCAGAGCACCTCCATCTCGAGCTTCTCCGGCAGATCCGAGATGATCGACGAGTCGGTCTTGAGGCGGCGCAACACGAACGGCCCGGTGATCCGGCGGAGCCGCTCGGCGGCCTCGGCGTCGCCGTGCCGTTCGATCGGCTCGGCGAACCGTTTGCGGAACGTCGCCGCCGGCCCCAACAGCCCCGGGTTGGCGAACTGCATGATCGACCAGAGGTCGGCGAGCCGGTTCTCCACCGGCGTACCGGTTACCGCCACCCGCTGCCGGGCGGGCAGCGCGCGGACCGCCTCGGCCTGCCGGGTCGACGCGTTCTTGATCGCCTGCGCCTCGTCCACCACCACCCGGTGCCAGTCGATGCCGGCCAGGTCGACGGCATCGCGGGCGGCCACCGAGTAGGTGGTGAGGACCAGGTCCGCGCCGTGCGCGGCCGCGCTGAACTCCGCCCCCCGCGCCCGCTCCGCCCCATGGTGTACGTGCACCCGCAGCCCCGGGGTGAACCGTGCCGCCTCCCGCTGCCAGTTGCCGACCAGCGACATCGGACAGACCAGCAGGGTCGGTCCGGCCTCCGGCGGGTCCCCGGCGAGCAGTGCGAGCAGCTGCACGGTCTTGCCCAGCCCCATGTCGTCGGCGAGCACGCCACCCAGGCCGAGCGAGCGCAGGAACGCCAGCCAGGCGAGTCCGCGCTGTTGGTACGGCCGCAGCGTCCCCTGGAAACCCGGCGGCGGATCCAACGGGGTGAGCCGGCGCTCGACCGCCCCGGCGAGCAGGTCGCCCAGCGTCCCGTCGGCGGTCACCTCCAGCACCGGCAGCGCCCCGGTGGCCTCGCCGTCGGCCAGCCCGAGGCGGAGCAGGTCGGCGACGGTCAGCTCGCCTGCCGAGCGGAGCAGACGCAGACCGGCGGCGAGCCGACCCGGGTCCAGCTCGACCCACCGGCCGCGCAGCCGCACCAGCGGGGTCTTCATCTCGGCCAACGCCGCCAACTCCTCGGCGGACAGCGGCTGGTCACCGAGGGCGATCTCCCAGCGGTAGTCGACCAGAGCGTCCAGACCGACACCGGCTTCGGTGCCACCCACAGTGCCGGGCGCGGTACGGCTGCGGGCCCGCAGCCGGGCGCCGAGCCGCGCCGACGGGCGCTGCCACCAGGACGGCAGCAGCACCCCGAAACCTGCCGCGTGCAGCACCGGGGCGCCCTCGCTGAGGAACCGGTGCGCCCCCTCCACGTCGAGCTCCATCGCCTCGGGGGCGGCGGTGCGCAGCGCGGCATCCAGATCCGGCCAGAGCCGGCTGGCCCGGCCCAGCTCGGCGAGCAGTGTCTCCTGCGGGCTGGTCGTCCGACCGGTCAGACCGCCGAGCGTCTGCGGTGCCCGCCAGACCTGCCCGGCGTCGACGTGCAGGCCGGGCTCGTCCGCGGCCTGCAACCCGAACTCCAACCGCCACCGCCCACCGCCGGTAGCCTCGACCGGCACTGGGGTGCTCTCGACCGGCACCGGCGTGCTCCCCGTCGGCGCTGGGGTGCTCCCCGTCGCAGCTGACGTGCTCCCTGTCGGCGCCGACGTGCTTTGGGCCGGCACCGGGCGGGTGGCCAGGATCGGTTCGGTGACCTCGTCCGGGGCCGGTTCCACAAGCCGGAAACTGGCCCGCACCGGGCCACCGGCGGCGTCTCGCTGCCAGAGGTCCAACTCTTCGCGCAGCGTGGCCAACGCCGTGGGATCGACTGTGAAATCACGCTGCGGGCCGGCGAGCGCCGCCAACCAGGCCGGTGCCGGGCCACCCGGCCGCAGCCCCCGGGCCAGTGTGGTGGTCGCCAGCGCAGCCCGCGCGGCGGCGTCGGTCAGCGCGTCGAGCGCACCGGTGACCACGTCGGCCGCGGTCAGCTCACTCCCGCCCGAACCGCTGCCCACCCCGGCAGCGCCGTCCAGGCTGATGGTGGCGGGGTTCATGCCCACCGGGCTCGTGCCGGACGGGCTCGCGCCGGACGGGCTCGCGCCGGACGGGCTCGCGCCGGACGGGCTGATGGCGGCCGGGCTCGCGCCGACCGGGCTCGTGCCGACCGGGCTCGTGCCGGCCGGGCTCGTGCCGACCGGGCTGGTGGCGGCGGGGTTCATGGCGGCCGGGCTCGTGCCGGCGGGGGTGGGGATTGTGGTGGCCGAGGTTGTGCTCGGGGTGGATGGCAGAGCGGAGGCGGTGGGCGTCGGCGGGACGACAGCGGCGGCTCGGGCGGCTGGCGGCAGGGCCAGCGCCAGCGATCGCGCCCAGGCGGCGTCGGTGCCGGTCAGCAGCGGCCGCCAGACCGCCCGCGCGGTGACGCTCGCTGCGGTGGTGCTCGCCGCCGTGGCGCTCGCCGCCGTGGCGCTCGCCGCCGTGGCGCTCGCCGCCGTGGTGCTCGCCGCCGTCGTGCTGACACCGGGCAGGACGCGGCCACGGGTCACCAGGTCGGCGGCGAAGTCGGCCAGCTCGGCGAGGTGACGCAGGGTCGCCCCGGGCACCGCCGGGAGGTCGTCCAGGGCGCGTAGCAGCGACAGCGCGTCGTCCGGGGCGTACACCAGCACGGGCACCCGCCACCCGGCCAGGGTGAGCCGGCTGCGGGCCGGGGGTGCGACGGCGGTCCGGATCAGCTCGGGTGAGTCGGTCGGCGTGCCCGCCCGGGTGGGCAGGGTGAGCAGCGCGGTGCCGGGGTGGGCCGGTTCCGCCGCGTCGGCGAGGACGGCGGCCAGGTCGGCGTGCCCGGCGGCGAAGGGGTGCGGACGTTCCCGGGGCGGTCGGCCGGGGCGGGCCGGTGGGGGCGGCGCGGCGCTGTCCTCGGCCCAGACCGCGAGGCCGCCGGTCGAGCCGTCACCGGGCAGCCACAGCCCGTGGATGACCAGCACCTGCTCCCCCTTGTCGCCGCCCGCGCCCAGGATAGGCGGCCCCGCTGGGCGATCACCCGCCCCACCGCCCCAGGCACCGACTCCACCAAGATCAAGTGATGAAAAGTAGGTTCAGGATCGGTTCCTGACCTACTTTTCATCACCTGATCAACGAGGCTCAGATCGCGCCGGACTCGCCGTCGGTCAGCTCGCGCAGGATGTCGGCGTGACCGGCGTGCCGGGCCGTCTCCTCGATCAGGTGCACCAGGATCCAGCGCAGCGACACCTCGCCGAGCTGCGGGTGCGGCACCACGTGGTCGAGGTCGAAGCTCGCGGCGATCGCCCGCGACCGTGCGCAGGCCCGCTCGTACGCCTCGGTGAGCCCGGCGACGGTGTCCTGGTCGCCGAGCGTGAAGCTCGCCACCGCGTCCTCCTCCGAGGTGAGGTAGACGTCGCCCGGCTCGGGGGCCAGCAGGGTCGGGAACCAGTTCCGCTCGACCAGGGTCAGGTGCTTGACCAGCCCGGCGAGCGTGGTCGCCGAGGGCACCAGCCGTCGGCCCGCGTCGGCATCGGAGAGACCGCGCAGTTTGCGCAGCAGCACACCACGGTGGAAGTCGAGAAACGAGTCCAGTACGGCGCGCTCGTCGCCGGTACGGGCGAGCACCGGGCCGAGCGTCGGATCGATCGTCTGCTCCATCCGCCGACCCTAGCCACGGGCCGGTCTCCCCGCTGCCCCACTAACCGCTGCGGGCGGGCGGCACGACGGGCAGGATGGGCGCATGGCTTCATCCGTGCGGATCCTTCTCGTCGGCGGCACGGCGGACGGGCAGACCATCACCGTCGAACTGGACAGCAACGGCCGTCCACCGCTGACCCACCATCACCTCGGCTCGGGTGGGCTGGCGGAGGCACAGATCTACGAGCTGGAGACCGCCCACGAAGAAGCCCGCGAGTGGCGGTACCGGTGGACCGGTCCTGCGGTCTGACCGCCCACTCAGACCCGGGCGAGAGCCTGGCTGCGGAGCCCCTCCAGCACGCCGCGGGTGACCTCCGAGGTGCCCCGCGCCTGCTCGCACACCTCCGCCACCCGTCGGGCGGTGGCCTCCGCGCGTTGCTCCCGCTCGTCCCACAGCCGGTCGACCTCGGCCAGCAGCGGCCCCTCGACCTCCCGCTCCACGCCGCGTAGCGCCGGCACGCCGAGTCGCTGGGCGAGGTCGAAGACCTTGCCGGCGTACGGCAGGGGCAGGAACGGTGTGCCGACCATCGCCGCGAAGATCAGGAAGTGCAGGCGCATGCCGACGGCCAGGTCGAAGTGGCGCATCAGCCCGAGCACCTGCTGCGGCGAGTAGGTGCCGTGCAGGATCCGACCGCGATCGGCGGCGACCATGTGGGAGAGCACCCCGTGGGCGTGCCGGATGTCGTCGCGTTCCATCGGCACGAACAGCACATACGCATCGATCCGGTGCACCAGGAAGTCACCGATCTGGGCCAGCAGCCGGTGGTAGCCGTCCACGTCGAGCCGCTCGGCGGCCCGCCCCGGCTCCCGCACGCTGATCCCGACCAGCCGCTTACCGACCGGCACACCCTCCTCGGCGAGCAGGTGGGCCGGGAAGTCCTCGGGTTGCAGGAGGAACGCCGGGTCGGCGGTGACCGTGATCGGATTGAGCAGACCGGCCTCCTCCAGCACCATCCGGGACTCCTGGTCACGGACCGTCACCTGGGTCGCGCCGGAGAGCGTCTCCCGGACCATGCCGGTATCCACCCCGTCGCTGAGCGGCCCGACCCCCACCGCGTACGTGATCAGGGGCAGGCCGCGCTCCTGGGCGACCCGGACCACCCGCAGGTACCGGCGGGCCTCCCGGTCGTAGAGAATGCCGCCGCCGCCCAGGATGAGCAGGTCGAGCTGGGCCAGGACCAGGGAGGAGTCGGTACGGCTGACGCCCTCCCAGGGGACCGCCTCGACGTCCGGGTGGGCGGCCCTGGTGTGCTCGGGGTTACGGGAGAAGACGATGATCCGGGCGTTTGGTTCCTGCGTACGCAGATCGGTGAGCAGACCGGTGAGGATCGCCTCGTCGCCGAGGTTTCGCCCCCCGTACGAGCCGAGCACACCGATGGTCAGTCCGGCACCGTGCGTCATCCGTCGCTCCTCCCCAGGTGCGGTCCGCGCCGGTTTCCCGCTGGACAGGTGAACAGTCCTGCCGGGGGATCGTCCTGGGTCGCTCCAGACCGGCGACGCCCACTCAGCCCGCCGGGGCGATCCGCTTCGCCATCTGCTGCGAGGTGACCTCGAAGCCCAGGCTCTGGTAGAGCCCGATCGCGACAGCGTTCGTACCGAAGACGTTCAGCCCCAACTCGGGCACCTTGAGCTGGGCGAGTTCGGCCTCGACGAGCTGGATCATCCGACGTGCGTAGCCGCGGCCCCGGTGCGCCGGACGTACCTCGATGTTCTGGATCCAGGCATGCCTCGGGGCGGCCGACGTCGGCAGGGTCACCCAGATCCAACCGACCTCGGTGTCGTCGACCCGGCCCACCCGCAGCAGCGTCCCCTCGGTCGCCGCGCCCGCCGGCAGCGACTCCCGGATCTGGCTGACCGAGCGCTCCAGGGCCGCCTCCGGGGTCATCCCCCGGTGCGCGACCAGGTCCTCCGCGTATCCCTGTTCCAGCGGCTCCTGTAACCGGGCCAGCTCCTGCTCCGTCATCGGTGTCAGCGTCAACTCCACCGAATCCTCCCCTCCGTCGTTGCCGAGTGCAGCAGATCCAATCCGGGTACGCCACCGGGTTAGCCGGTCAGCGCGCGGATGGCAAGCCGGTCAGCGCGCGGATGGCAAGCCGGTCAGCGCGCGGTTGGCGAGCCGGTCAGCGCGCGGTTGGCGAGCCGGTCAGCGCGCGGTTGGCGAGCCGGTCAGCGCGCGGTTGGCGAGCGGTCCAGTTGGCGCGCCAACTGCGTTAGGTCGTCGAGGCGCAGGTCGCCATCGAGCCCCTTCAGCGCGGCGGTCATCGCGCCGGCGGCCCGCCCGGCCCGCAGGCCGACCTCGGCGTCCTCGACGACCAGGCACCGCGTCACGGGCACGCCCAGCAGGGCGGCGGCCCGCCGGTAACCCTCCGGGTCCGGCTTGCCGACGCGCACGTCGTCCACTGTGACCAGTACGGGAGCGATGATGCCGGCGGCACCGAGCCGAGCCTCGGCCAGCCGCGTGTCGGCGCTGGTGACCACCGCCCAGGGCAGCCCCAGCCGGGCCAGCGCGGTCAGCAGTTCGTGCGCCCCGGGGGTGGCCACCACGTCGGACAGGTCGTCGTACTGCAACGCGAGTTGCCGCGCCGCCGCCGCGGCGACAGTGGTGTCATCGAGCGCGGGCATCAGGCGGCGGATGGTCCGGTCCGCCGGGCTGCCGTGGGCGATCGCCAACGCGGCCACGGGGTCGACCCCGTACTCGGCGGCCCAGCGCTCCCAGGCCCGCTCGACGGCGGCGTCGGAGTCGACCAGGGTGCCGTCCATGTCGAACAGCACTGCGCCAATACCGCCCAGCCCCACGATCACCCTCCCCAGTCGCCCGGCTCTCCAGGCGACCCTCCCCCACCATCAAGATCCGCGCAACTTCGGTGATCCTGCTGTCTCGTCGCCCGTTGAGGCAGCAGGATCCCTGAAGTTGCGCGGATCTTGGGGGCGGCGGGGCGGCGGGGCGGCGGGGTGGCGGGGCGACGGGGCGGGGTGGGCGGCGAGGGCGGCGGGGGGCGGGTATCGGACTTGGGGGTGGGAACGAGGGGTCCGATTGCCGCCAGACGGCGAGGCCGGCACGGCTACATGATCGTTTGCATGATGACACTGAAGGACAAGGTCGCCCTGGTGACCGGTGGCTCCCGCGGCATCGGGGCCGGCATCGCCCTACGCCTGGCTCAGGACGGGGCCGACGTGGCTCTGACCTACCGGCAGGACGCGGAGCGCGCCGCGACCGTGGTACGGCAGATCGAGGCGCTGGGCCGGCGGGCGCTGGCTGTGCAGGCCGACGGCGCCGACCCGAGCGCCGTGCGGGGAGCGGTCGACCAGGTGGCCGCCGAACTGGGCCGGCTGGACATCCTGGTGAACAACGCGGCGGTCTTCCTGGTCGGCGCCATGGACGAACTAGGCACAGCCGAGATGGAGCGGACGATCGCGGTGAACATCCGGGCACCGTACGTCGCCGTGCAGGCGGCGCTGCGGCACCTGGGCGAAGGCGGACGGATCATCAGCATCGGCAGCAACGTCGGTGAACGGGCCGTCTTTCCCGGGCTGACGCTCTACTCGATGAGCAAGACCGCTCTGGTTGGGTTGACCCGGGGCCTGGCCCGCGAGCTGGGCCCACGGGACATCACCGTCAACCTGGTCAACCCCGGGCCGACGGACACGGACGCCAACCCGGCGGACGGACCGAACGCAGCAGCCATCAGCGGATTCACCGCCGTCGGCCGCTACGCTCGCCCCGCCGACATCGCCGCCACCGTCGCGCACCTGGCCAGCCCCGAGGCCGGCTACGTGACCGGCGCGGTGATCAATGTGGACGGTGGCTTCACCAGCTGAGGAGCCCGGGCGGCGCCGCCCGACCTCCGGCGCCCCCCGACCTCAACCGTTCTTCGGGTGGGAGGCGTTTCTCCTGAACGAGGGGGTGGGCGCGGCGCTGAGCCCGACGGCTTGACCGGACCGCCTACGGTGCCGACCATGTCCCTTCGCGCGGCACGCCTGCTGGTCTGGCCCTTCGCCGTGGCCGCGTTCGCCCTACGGGTCTGCGCCGAGCTGTGGTTCAAGCCGGTGACCTGGCGGATCGATCCGAGTGGCGTCGCCCTCCTGGTGTGGGTGGCCGTCCTGTCCGGCACGCTCCTGGTGCCGTGGGCCGGCTATGCCCTGTCGACCAGAAGCATCCGGCGGCCCGCGACCTGGCAGGTGGACACGGACCAGAACCGCTTCGTCGCGCCGGCGAGCCCGAAGTGGCTCGGCCCCTGGGCGATGGTCCTTGGCTGGATCGCGGCGGCCTTCGTGCAGACCGAACGGATTGCCGGCGAGGATCGCGGACAACTCGTCCAGATAACGGGCATGCTGGCGCTGGCCATCGCGGTCCCGGCCGTGGTCCTGGGTGGTATCGCAATCACTCTGCTGCTGAACCGGCCACTCCTGGCCCTGGACCGCGATGGCATCACGGCACAGGGCCTTGTCACGCGGACCGTTCTTCGCTGGGATCACCTACTCCCCGGCGGACCGCCTCCTCCGACCCGGAAAGCCGCGAGCATCCCCCTGATGCGGTTGGCCGCGATGCCGGGCAAGCCGCCCCACGCGTATCCGCTGCCGGTCGGACGGCTGCACGTGGACCCGGGGTTCCTCGCGAACACGGTTCGGCAGTACGTGGAGCACCCCGACCGCCGCACGGCCATCGGCACGCAACGCGAACTGGAACGGCTCCACGCCACAGTGACGTGAACCGTCAAAGTTCGTAGCCGGCTTCCTCGACGGCGGCGCGCACCTCGCCGATGTCGAGAGGCCGGTTGCTGGTCACCGTGACGGTGTCGAGTTCGACATCGACGGCTACGCCGGTGACGCCGGGGATTCGTTCGATCTCCTCGGTGACGAAGCGTTCACAGTGGCCGCACGCCATGCCTGCCACGCGGTAGACGCCGACGGTCATGCCGGGACCTGGCGGCCGGCGGGCGCTTCCGGCGGTGGTGGTGCCGAGCCGGCCCGGACGGGAAGGGGCCGGGTGAGCAGGTGCGCCCGCCGCATCCGCCCGTCGTCGGCGAACTGCCCGAAGAAGTGCACCTCCACGCTGCCCTCCCGCTTCCGGTTCTGGAAGTGCAGGGTGTAGCGGGCGGCGATCCGGTCGCCGTCGGCCAGCGCCTCGTGCACCTCCCATCTGGCGTCGGGTTGGTGTTTCTGAGCCGGCTGGGCGTGCGCGATGAGCTTGGCGCGGTCCATCCGGCTGCCATCGGCGATCTGCACGATGTCGGGCGTGTGGTACCTGTCGACGACCAGCGCCGTGTCTTCGTCCCCGCGGACCAGGTCGGCCATGAAGGAGGTGAAGAAGTCGGCTATGAACTGCCTGGGATCGGTGCCATCGAGAGCGCGCATACTGCCCACCGCCAGCCCGTGATCTTCGAACGAACGAAACTTTACGGGCTGTAATATATCGACATCCGAGAAACCTTGGCAAGGTGTAAAAGATGAGTGGTCCAGCGCAGCGCCACCGCCGCCGTGCCGACGCCCGCCGCAACAACAGCGCGATCGTCGACGCGGCACTGCGTCTGCTCGACGCGCAGCCGGACGCCAGCCTCGACGCCATTGCCAGCGCCGCCGGGGTGACCCGGCAGACCGTCTACTCCCACTTCCCGTCTCGCGAACACCTGCTGGCAGCAGTCGTCGACCGGATCACCGATGAGGCCGTCGCCGCCATGGACGCCGCCGAGCCCGACACCGGACCGGCCGCCGAGGCGCTGATCCGCGTCCTTCAGGCCGGCAGCGGGATCGCGGGGCGCCATCCGGTCCTCGTTCAGCAGATCGCGTCGGTCCCAATGAGCCCGCAGGCCGACCAGGAACGCCACGCACCGATCGCCGATCGGATCAGCCGAGTGATCCGGCGTGGTCAGGCGAGCGGCGAGTTCGACAAGGACCTCCCGGCCGAGTGGCTCGCCGCGGTCACCATCAAGATCGGGCACGCCGCTGGCGAGGAGGTGGACGCCGGCCGGATGCCGCCGGTCGAAGCCGCCGGCGCGCTACGCACCATCCTGCTCCGGGCGCTGCGCCCGGCGAGCTGAGCCGCAGGTTCCCCAGTGACCGGCGACGATGACGAGGGCTACCATCCCGCAGGTGAATCCACGCGTGGTCCGGCTGGACCTGGGAGTAGGTCCGTCGCCCGCCGGGTCGGGTGAGCTGCTGCTGGCGGACGAGCGGAGCTGCCGCCTCGTCTTCGCCACCGAGAAGCCGCACCGCGTGGCGATGGCGACCTTCGCCGGTTTCGCGCAGGTGCTCTTCGGCTATCCGAATGACGAGGCGCTGCCCGGTCATCCTCTCTACGACCCCGACTGGGAGTACGGGTTCCACGAGGTGCGGGGGTCGCCATGGCCCGGCCGGTTGGAGGCACAGAACCGGGTGCCGTTCCCGGACCAGACCTCCTCGGGTTGGCGGCAGCTACGCCACTTCCTCGTGGTCTGCCACGAAGACCTCGTGGAGATCCTCGCCGACGATGTGAGCGTCGAACTGTTCGACAAGTCGTTCGAGGAGGTGGCGATGCACGCCCTACGGCTCAACCTGGGCAGCCTCTGATGCGCCGCTCGTCAACCGGGACCTGACGGATCCCGCCCGATGAAGCCCGCCGTCAACGACCCCACTGCCGCCGCGACTCAGCGCCGGGTGCAATTTCGGCGTGCGGCCCAGACCCCACCGGCGACCGCCGCCGCCAACGGAAGCAGACAACAGAGACTGAGAATCGCGAGATGCCACGGCTTGATCGCGCCCATAGCCGCGAAAGATAGCGGGTGCGGTCAAGCAACCCCTCGCGGTCGTCGCCCGGACACTTGTGATGAAGGGTGGGCGCGGCAGGTTTCGAACCTGCGACCCCCCGCTTGTAAGGCGGGTGCTCTCCCACTGAGCTACGCGCCCGGATCGCCAGTGCGGCGGGCCGGTGGCTGGCAAGCTTACCCTGCTCGCCGCCGGCACCGGCGCACGGCGTACTCCGGTCAGCCGGTCGCTTCGGCGATGGCCTTGCGCCAGCCCTGCTGGTCGCGGGCCTCGCCCGGACCGTTCATCTCGGCGAAGCGGACCACGCCGGCCTTGTCGATCACGAAGGTGCCCCGGTTGGCGAAGCCCGCAGTGTCGTTGAAGACCCCGTACGCCTGGGCGACGGCGCCGTGCGGCCAGAAGTCGGCGAGCATCGGGAACTGGTAACCCTCACGGTCGGCCCAGACCTTGTGGCTGAAGACCGAGTCGACACTGATCGTCAACACCTGGACGTGGTCGTTCACGTACGCGTCGAGGTTGTCCCGCACCTCGCACAGCTCACCCTGGCAGGTGCCGGTGAAGGCGAACGGGTAGAAGACCAGCAGCACGGCGCGCCTGCCCCGAAAGTCCGAGAGTCGGACTTCCTGGTTGTTCTGGTCCTTCAGGACGAAGTCCGGCGCCTCGGCACCAACCTCGATGGGCATGCGTACTCTCCTCGGGTCGAGTCGGGGAAACCGCACCAGCCTGCGACCCGACGGTGCGGACCGCCGGGCCTGCGAAGCGGCGCGGGCTACTTCTTGGCCTTGGCCCCTCGGCGCAGCACCAGACGTGCGCCGCTCCAGTCCCGGCCGGCGTTGACGGTCGAGGTCTGCTGAAGGCCGGCGGTGGGCGCGGACTCCGCGACCTCGCTCGGCTCGACGTGCCCGTCACGCCCCGCCTTCGGGGTGAGTAGCCACACGACCCCGTTGTCGGCCAGCGGGCCGAGGGCGTCGACGAGAAGTTCGAAAAGGTCACCGTCGCCGTCGCGGTACCAGACCAGCACCGCGTCGACCACCTCGTCGGTGTCCTCGTCGACCAGCTCTCCACAGCGGTCGGTCAGGGCGTCCCGGAGATCCTGGTCGACGTCGTCGTCGTACCCCATCTCCATGACGACCATCCCCGGTTCCATTCCGAACCGGTCCGCCAGGCTGCGTACCCCGTCGGCGGCCTGACCAGCGGTCGCGCTCACTGTCGCGTGCCTCCTCATCTCGTCCCTGCTCGCGGCGTCGGTGCGACGCCGTCAGGCAGAGTCCACACAGTTGTGCGTCCGCGCGCAAGTGGCGCACCGGGTGGAACGGAATTTACCGTGCCAGCAGCGTACGGGCACCGTCGGTAATGGCTTCCGCGGAGACCAGAACGTGACGGGCTGCCGGACCTAATGGTACAAACGAGTCAACTCCCGCCACGCGCCGTGCGGCACCGACATATCCGGCGTCGACCAGGGCGGCGATGACCCCCTCCCCCACCCCGCCGGAGCGGCGCGTCTCGTCCACCACCAGCACCCGGCCGGTCGCCGAGGACTCCCGGATGATGTCGGCCACCGGCAGCGGTGCCAGCCAGCGCAGGTCCACCACCCGGGTGCCCACGCCCTCCTCGGCGAGGACCGCCGCGGCCCGCAGCGACATCCGCACCCCGTTACCGAAGGTGATGATGGTCAGGTCGTCGGCCGAGCCGACCCGGTAGACCCGGGCCCGACCGATCGGCACGTGCCCGGAAACCCACGCGCCCGGCTCCGGATAACCGGCCAGCCACTCCCCGTCGCCAGCCGCGTACAGATCGCGGGTGTGGTAGAGCGCGATCGGCTCCACGAACACGCACACACTGCCGTCCACCGCCGCGCTGGCCAGGCAGGTCCGCAGCATGGGCGCGGCGTCGTCCGGCCGCGCCGGCACCGCGACCACCAGACCGGGCACATCCCGGAGTACGGCCACCGAGTTGTCGTTGTGGAAGTGCCCGCCGAACCCCTCCTGGTACGCCAGCCCGGCCACCCGGACCACCATCGGGTTGCGGAACGCCCCCCGCGAGAAGAACTGCATGGTGGCCGCCTCCCCGCGCAGTTGGTCCTCCGCGTTGTGCAGGTACGCCAGGTACTGGATCTCCGGCACCGGCAGCATCCCGGCCAACCCCGCGCCGAGGCCCAACCCGAGAACCGACGTCTCGTCGAGCAACGTGTCGAAGACCCGGGCCGCCCCGAAACGGTCCCGCAGCCCCTTCGTCACCCCGTACACGCCGCCCTTGGCAGCCACGTCCTCACCGAAGATCGCCATCTGCGGGTGGTCGAGCATCCCGTCGGCGAGCGCCGCGTTGATGCTCTGCGCCAGGGTCATCGGGCCGGCCAGCTCCGGCGGCTTGCCCCCGAACGCCTCCGCCCGGGCACCGGCGCCCGGCCCGCTCGCCCGCGCGGCGGCGTCGCCCACCGCCCGCGCCACCCGCACCGGACGGCGGGGCGCCAGCGCCGACACCACGTCGGCCGCGGAGGACAGCTTCGGCTCGCCCAGCACCTCCTCGGCCAGCCGGCGTACCTGCCAGCCGGTCTCGTCGTACCGGGCCAGCAACTCCTCGCCGGTGGCCACACCAGCGTCGACGAGCAGCCGCGCGGTGGCGACCACCGGGTCCCGGTCCAGGTCCTCGGCCAGCTCGGCCGGGCTACGGTACGCCGACTCCGCGTCCGCCCCGGCGTGTCCCATCAGCCGTACCGTGCGCAGGTGCAGCACGGCCGGCCGCCGGTTACGGCGCACCCAGGCCGCGGCCTCCGCCGCCACCGCGTACGTCTGCACCGGGTCGGCCCCGTCCGCGCTGAAGTAGCGGATGCCCGGCCTGGCCCGCAGGGTCGCCTCGACCCAGCCCTCCGGTGAGCGCACGCTGATGCCCAGCCCGTTGTCCTCGCAGACGAAGAGCACCGGAATGCGCAGCCCGGCGTGGTCGTACCAGCCGGCGGTGTTCAACGCGGCGGTGGCGCTGGCATGGTTGACCGAGGCGTCGCCGAAGGAGCAGACCACTATCGCGTCCGGTGGCCACGGGGCGGCTGCGGCGCCCGCACCGCTGCCAACCCGCACCCCGGCCCCGGTACGCCGCCCCACACTGTCCAGCCGGCGCAGCCGTTCCACGGCCAGTCCCATCCCGACCGCGCGGGGCAGGTGCGAGGCGATGGTGGAGGTGGTCGGCACGATGGCCAGGTCGGCCCGGCCGAACACCTTGTGCCGGCCGCCGGCGCTCGGCTCCTGACTGGAGGCGACCATCCCGCGCAGCACGTCCCGGGCCGCCTCCGCGTACGGCGCGAATACGCCGGTGGGCGGCTCGGACCCGGTGGGCTGGGGGTCGGTCGACTCGGAGTCGGTCAGCCGCTCGGGATCGATCAGCGCCTCGGGGTCGGTCGACCGCTCGGTCGGCCGTTCGAGGTCGGTCAACCGCTCGGGGTCGGGCGGCACGGCCCCAGCCGGCACGGATCCAGGCGGCACAGACCCCGCCGGCACGGACCCGGACGGCACGGACCCGGACGGCACGGCCCCAGCCGGCTCGAAGCCGGTCGGCACGGCCCCCGCCGGCACGGCCCCCGCCGGCACGGCCCCCGCCGGCACGGACCCGGACGGCACGGACCCGGACGGCACGGACCCCGCCGGCACGGACCCGGACGGCACGGCCCCCGCCGGCACGGACCCGGACGGCACGGACCCAGGCGGCACGGACCCAGGCGGCACGGACCTGGGCGGCACCGGGTTGGCGGTCGATGCTGGGCCGGCGGCGGCCTGCGCGGCGCGGACGCAGTAGAAGGCGCCGGAGCGGTAGTGCAGCAGCGCCGGATCGGTGGGGCGCAGCGCGGCGGCGACCGCGGCGTTGCCCTCGTGTCCGGCCGAACCGATGGTGTAGAAACCCTCCCCGAAGCTGCGCAGCCACCGGCCGGCCAGGTCGAGTTGCCGGCTGGTCACCTGCGCGTCGAACAGGTCCACCACCTGTGCGCCGGTCAGTGGGGCATCGTCGTTGACCGGGTCGGCGGGGTCACGCCGCCGCCCCGCGGCGGGTAGCGCCGCCAGCGTCTCCCGGAACCGGTCGTCGAGATCTTGCGGGGTTGTCACGAGGGACAGCATTACCGACGGAAGCCTTCGTCGCCCAGTGGGACACGGTCGGCGCGGGTCGACTCACTCCGGCCCACAGGGGTCCGGACAGTCACCGTCGGACATCTTTCGGACCAGGTCACGAAGGGTGCTCAGCTCCCGGTCGGTCAGCCCGGACAGGAGTCGGGAGTCGGACATCACCTCGGTCACCCGGTCCCGCACGCCGCGGCCCTCCCCGGTCACCACAAGCGTCTTCTGCCGACGGTCCGTCGGGTCGGTGTGGCGCTGGACCAGCCCGGCCTGCTCCAGCTTGTCCACCAGCACCGTCACGTTCGACCGGTCGCAACCCAACCGCTCGGCGAGATCGCGGGCCGGCAGCGGGTGGTCCGGGTCCAGCTCGTGCAACGCCCGGGCCGTAGCGGGGGTGAGCCCCAACTGAGCGAACGCGGCGCCCTGCCGGTGTCGCAGCGCGGTGGTCACCTGGGCCATCCGGCGCACCACATCGTCGGCGAGACCAGCCCGATCCACCGGTCCACCTGCTACGGAACCCACCTCCTGCGTCACTGCCACATCGTACGCAGCGCGCCGTTCCTCCAGCTCAGCGCTCGGGCGCTGCCCCCGCCCCGCCCCGCCCCGCCCCGCCCCGCCCCGTCAAGATCCGCGCAACATCAGGGAAGTTGCTGCCTCGGCACCCGCCGAGCCAGCAGCTTCGGGGAAGTTGCGCGGATCTTGACGGGGCGGGGGGAGGTGCGGTCAGCCGGGGAGGAAGGAAAAGCGGACCTGGCGGGTGGGGTTGTCGCCGTTGGTGTCGACCAGGCAGATCGACTGCCAGGTGCCGAGCGCCAGTCGTCCGCCGAGCACCGGCAGTGTGGCGTACGGGGGGACGAACGCCGGCAGCACGTGGTCGCGGCCGTGGCCGGGCGAGCCGTGCCGGTGTCGCCAGCGATCTGTCGTGGGCAGCAGGTCGTTCAGCGCGCTGAGCAGGTCGTCGTCGGAGCCCGACCCGGTTTCGATGATCGCCAGGCCGGCGGTGGCGTGCGGCACGAAGACGTGCAGCAGGCCGTCGCCCTCGCTGGAGACGAACTGCTGGGCCTCTGCGGTGATGTCCCGGACGGTCGGGCGGGACCCGGTCTGGACGGTGATCACGTCGCTGCGCATACGTCGCATTCTGCCGCAGGCACGGGTCAGGAGCCGCCGCCACCGCCACCCGAGTCGCCGCCACCTCCGGACCAGCCGCCACCACCGCCCGAGTCGCCGCCACCTCCGGACCAGCTGCCACCGCTCGCCGAGTCGCCGCCACCTCCGGACCAGCCGCCACCACCGCCCGAGTCACCGCCACCTCCGGACGAGCCAACGCCGTCGGACGAGCCAACGCCGTCGGACGAGCCAACGCCGTCGGACGAGCCAACGCCGTCGGACGAGCCAACGCCGTCGGACGAGCCAACGCCGTCCGACCGGTGCCCACCGTCCGGGTCGCTCCCGTAGTAGGTCGACGGGATGCTGGTGTCCGCGTACCCGTGGCGGTGACCGGCCACCAGCCGAGCACTCTCGGCGGCTGGAGCCCGCAGGCCGCCGCGTGCCTGGACCGCGCCGAACACCACGGCGGCCAGGCCGAAGATCACGACCGGAAGCGCTGCGGGATCACCCGACAGCAACACCCGTGTCCCGGGGATCGCCGCGAGCACCGCGACCGTCAGAAGCACGCCGCCGACAGTCACTCGTCGCCCGTTCATACCGTCACGGTAGGAAGCCCGAACAAGGGGCCAGGGGCCTCCGTAGCGCTAAGTTACCGGCGGGTACCTGTGTTCAGCATCGCGTCCGGGGGACCTAGACGTGACGAGGGGTGCCACCAGGGGGCAGGATGGCGCTAGAGACCTATCCCACACACAACCGAGGGAACGCCTGTGGCTACGGAACGCAAGCGCCCGGTGATCAGCGACGGCCTACCGAGCCAGCTTCCGGACATCGACCCTGAAGAGACAAGCGAATGGGTCGAGTCGCTTGACGGTGTCATCGACGAACGCGGTGCCAAACGCGCCCGGTACGTCATGCTGCGCCTGCTGGAGCGGGCCCGTGAGCGCCAGGTCGGGGTTCCGCCCCTGACCACCACCGACTACATCAACACCATCCCGTCGGAGCGCGAACCGTGGTTCCCGGGTGACGAGCACGTCGAGCGGCGGATCCGGGCGTACGTCCGGTGGAACGCCGCCATGCTTGTGCACCGGGCACAGCGTCCGGAGATCGGCGTCGGCGGGCACATCTCGACCTTCGCCAGCTCGGCGTCGCTCTACGAGGTGGGCTTCAACCACTTCTTCCGGGGCAAGAACCACCCGGGCGGCGGCGACCACATCTACTACCAGGGTCACGCCTCCCCCGGCATGTACGCGCGGGCGTTCCTGGAGGGGCGGCTCAGCGAGCACCAGCTCGACGGGTTCCGCCAGGAGTTGTCGCACCCCGGCGGTGGGCTGCCGTCGTACCCCCACCCGCGGCTGATGCCGGACTTCTGGGAGTTCCCCACCGTCTCGATGGGTCTCGGCGGTCTGAACGCGATCTACCAGGCCCGATTCAACAGGTACCTGCAGCACCGCGGCATCAAGGACACCTCACAGCAGCACGTCTGGGCGTTCCTCGGCGACGGTGAGATGGACGAGCCGGAGACGCTGGGCGCCATCGGCCTGGCCGCCCGCGAGGAGTTGGACAACCTCACCTTCGTGATCAACTGCAACCTCCAGCGGCTGGACGGCCCGGTCCGGGGCAACGGCAAGGTCATGCAGGAGCTGGAGTCGTTCTTCCGGGGTGCCGGTTGGAACGTCATCAAGGTGGTCTGGGGCCGCGAGTGGGACCCGCTGCTCGCCGCGGACACCGACGGCGCGCTGGTCAACCTCATGAACACCACGACCGACGGTGACTACCAGACCTACAAGGCCGAGTCCGGCGCGTACGTGCGGGAGCACTTCTTCGGCCGCGACGCGCGGACCCGCAAGATGGTCGACCCGCTGAGCGACGACGAGATCTGGAACCTCAAGCGGGGTGGGCACGACTACCGCAAGCTCTACGCGGCCTACAAGGCGGCCACCGAGCACACCGGTCAGCCCACCGTCATCTTGGCGAAGACGATCAAGGGTTGGACCCTCGGCTCGCACTTCGAGGGCCGCAACGCGACCCACCAGATGAAGAAGCTGACGCTGGAGGATCTGAAGACCTTCCGCGACCGCCTCTACCTGGACATCCCGGACAAGGCGCTGGAGGACAACCCCTACCTGCCGCCGTACTACAACCCGGGTGAGAAGTCGGACGAGATCCAGTACCTGAAGGAGCGGCGGGAGCAGCTCGGCGGGTACCTGCCGTCCCGGCGGACCAGCACCAAGCGGCTGGCCATCCCCGGCCCGGAGCGGTTCGCCGACGTCAAGCGCGGCTCGGGCAAGCAGAAGGTGGCCACCACGCAGGCCTTCGTCCGTCTGCTCAAGGACGTGATGAAGGACAAGGAGTTCGGCAAGCGCTGGGTGCCGATCATCCCGGACGAGGCCCGCACCTTCGGCCTCGACTCGATCTTCCCCACCGCGAAGATCTACTCGCCGCACGGCCAGCGCTACACCTCGGTCGACCGGGAGCTGTTCCTGTCGTACAAGGAGTCGACCACCGGGCAGATCCTGCACGAGGGGATCAACGAGGCCGGCTCGGTCGCCTCGTTCACCGCCGCGGGTTCGGCGTACGCCACGCACGACGAGCCGATGATCCCGATGTACATCTTCTACTCGATGTTCGGGTTCCAGCGGACCGCCGACGGGTTGTGGGCGGCGGCCGACCAGATGGCGCGGGGCTTCCTGCTCGGCGCGACCGCCGGTCGGACCACGCTCAACGGTGAGGGCCTCCAGCACGAGGACGGCCACTCGATGTTGATCGCGGCCACCAACCCGGCGGTGGTCGCGTACGACCCGGCGTTCTCGTTCGAGATCGCGCACATCATGGAGCAGGGTCTGCACCGGATGTACGGGGAGGCGCAGGAGAACGTCTTCTACTACCTGACGGTCTACAACGAGCCGACGTTGCAGCCGGCCGAGCCAGCCGACGTGGACGTGGAGGGCCTGCTCAAGGGCATCTACCGCTACTCGGCGGCACCGCAGGTCGACGGCCCGCAGGCCAACGTGCTCGCCTCCGGCACCGGGATGCAGTGGGCGCTCAAGGCCCAGCAGCTGCTCGCCCAGGACTGGGGGGTGGCCGCCGATGTCTGGTCGGTGACCTCCTGGACCGAGCTGCGCCGCGACGCGGTGGAGACCGAGGAGTACAACCTCCTCAACCCGGGCGCCGAGGCGAAGGTGCCGTACATCCAGCGGAAGCTGGCCGACGCGGACGGGCCGAAGGTCGCGGTCAGCGACTGGATGCGGGCGGTGCCGGACCTGATCGCCCGCTGGGTGCCCGGCGACTACACGTCGCTCGGCACCGACGGCTTCGGCATGTCGGACACCCGGCACGCGCTGCGCCGGCACTTCCACGTCGACGCGGAGTCGATCGTGGTGGCCACGCTGCGGCAGCTTGCCCGTAGCGGTGCGGTGGCGGCCGGCGTGCCGGCCGAGGCCGCCAAGAAGTACGCGATCGACGATGTCAACGCCGCCCCGGTCGGCGAGACCGGCGGCGACAGCTGATCGAGCACGATCCAGAAAGGGCCCGGCGCACCCGCGTCGGGCCCTTTTCGGTACGGCCACACCCTGTCCGAGGGCGGAAGCGGCGGTGGTCCGGGGTCCCTGGCGGGGATCCGGACCACCGCCGTCGCGGGTGACGCCGGGAGGATGGGCGCTCGTCAGCCGACGGCGGCCAGGTCGGTGAGCCGGGCCAGCGAGTCCTCCAGGTCGGCGCCGACCCGACGCAGTCCGAGGCGCAGCAGGGCCGCCTTGACCGGGCCGGCCGGCCAGCGGACCACGATGAGCCGCACGATGGTCCCGCCCTCCTCCTCCTCGTCGGTGGTGAGTTGGACGTAGATCTCGGTGCGTGCCTCCGCCCGAGAGCCCGCGCCCTTGGCCCGTTCCCGCCAACCGATCAGCGTCGGCTCCTGGTAGGCGATCACCTCGGCCTCATGCGCCGAGCCGCGCCCGGCCTGGACCAGTTGTCGCCGGCCGAAGCCCTCTCCCGAGAGCACTTCGGCCGCGCGGACGCCGGCCAGCCAGGCCGGCAACTGCTCGGCCCGCTGCACGACATCCCAGACCACTTCAATTGGCGCCGCCACGTGCGCACTGCGTTCAACGAGGATCATTTCCGTCTTTCCTCCGGTGAGGACATCCCACGATATCGGCACTCTATGCGTTAAATCGGACTTACCGGGACGGGTTTGGAAAAAGACACGCCGATCAACCATTGCGGATTGCGCCAGGCCGGCCTATGGCGCATTGGTGGAGAGCGCCCTAAAGTCCCGAACACGTTTCACGTTGACCGGGAGGGCGCATGTCGACAGCACCGATGCCCGAGTTCCCCGCCGGCTTCCGCTGGGGCGTCTCCACCTCGGCCCACCAGATCGAGGGCGCCGCCACGGCCGACGGGCGCGGTGCGTCCATCTGGGACACGTTCGCGCACTCCCCCGGACGGATCAGCGACGGCAGCAGCGGCGAGGTCGCCTGCGACCACTACCACCGCCACGCCGAGGACGTCGCGCTGATGGCCGGTCTCGGCGTCGGCGCGTACCGGTTCTCCATCGCCTGGCCCCGGGTACGGCCCACCGGCACCGGCCCGGCCAACCCGGCCGGCCTGGACTTCTACGACCGACTTGTGGACGAGTTGCTGGCCGCCGGTGTCGACCCGGTGGCGACCCTCTACCACTGGGACCTGCCGCAACCTCTCGAAGACGCCGGCGGCTGGCTGCACCGCGACACCGCCGCCCGGTTCGCCGAGTACGCCGACCTGACCGCCGCCCGACTCGGCGACCGGGTCCGGCTCTGGATCACCCTGAACGAGCCGTTCATCCACATGAGCCTCGGGTACGGCATGGGCGAGCACGCTCCCGGCCGGACGCTGCTCTTCGACGCCTTCCCGGTCGCCCACCACCAACTGCTCGGACACGGGCTCGCGGTCGCCGCGCTGCGCGCCCGCACCACCAGCCCGGTGGCGATCGCCAACAACTACTCGCCGGTGCGGGTGCTCGGTGACCGCGACGCCGACCGGGCCGCCGGGGCCGCGTACGAGGCGTTGCACAACCGCCTCTTCACCGACCCGCTGCTCGGCCGCGGCTACCCGGAACTGCCCGGTTTCGACACGGGCGTCATCCGCCCCGGCGACCTCGACACCATCGCCGCGCCGATCGACGTGCTCGGGGTCAACTACTACAACCCCACCGGCGTACGGGCCGCCGAGGCGGGTTCGCCACTGCCGTTCGACCTGGTGCCGCTGGACGGCTACCCACGGACCGCCTTCGACTGGCCGGTGGCCCCCGACGGGCTGCGCGAGCTGCTCGGCTGGCTCCGCGACACCTACGGCGACGCCCTGCCGCCCATCGAGATCACCGAGAGCGGCTGCGCGTACGACGACGCACCGGACGCGGGCGGGCAGGTGGCGGATCCGGAGCGCGTCGCGTACCTCGACGGGCACCTCCGGGCGGTCCGGGCCGCCATCGACGACGGGGTGGACGTACGCGGGTACTTCGTCTGGTCGCTGCTTGACAACTGGGAGTGGGCCGAGGGGTTCACCAAGCGCTTCGGGCTGGTGCACGTCGACTACGCCACCCAGACGCGTACGCCGAAGTCGTCGTACACCTGGTTGCGGGACGTGATCGCGGCCTCCCGGGACGGGTCGGCGCGGTGACCACCCTCGACCCGACGCCGACGTCGCTGCCGGCCGCGCTCGCCGAGCCGACAGTGCCGGTGCGGCGCGGCTGGATCGGGTTGATCTTCGCGGCCAACCTCGGGGTCTGGATGGCGTTCTTCACGCCGATCCAGGTGCTGCTGCCGCAACAGATCGAGCAGATCGCGCCCGGCGACAAGGAGAACATGCTGGCGGTGGTCACCGGCCTCGGCGCCCTGGCCGCGGTGCTCGCCAACCCCCTCGCTGGCGCGTTCTCCGACCGGACCTGCCTGCGGGTGGCCGGCCGGGAGTTCGGCCGTCGGCACGTCTGGACCGCTGGCGGGGCGCTGCTCGGCGCGGTGGCCCTGGTGCTGCTGGCCCAGCAGCGGACCATCCTCGGGGTGGCCCTCGGCTGGGTGGCCGCGCAGGTCTGCTTCAACGCGATGCTGGCCAGCCTCAGCGCGGCCCTCCCGGACCGGGTGCCGGTCACCCAGCGCGGCGGTGTCTCGGGTTGGGTGGGCATTCCGCAGGCGCTCGGGCTGGTGCTCGGCGCGGTGCTGGTCACCGCCGTGGTCACCGGCAACGCGGCCGGCTACCTGGCCATCGCGGTGGCCATCCTGTTGCTGTCGCTGCCGTTCGCGCTGCTCACTCCCGACGAACCCCTGCCACGTACGCATCGACCCGTGCTGCGCACGCGGGCGCTGCTGGCCTCGATGTGGATCAGCCCGCGCCGGCACCCGGATTTCGCCTGGGCCTGGATCACCCGGTTCCTGGTCCAGCTCGGCAACGCGCTGGGCACCCTCTACCTGCTGTACTTCCTCACCGACGGGGTGCGCCACCCCGACCCCGAGGGTGGGCTGCTGGTGCTGATCCTGCTCTACACGCTCGGCATGATGCTGACCGCTGTGGTCGCCGGCCGACTGTCGGACCGCTCCGGCCGCCGCAAGATCTACGTCATCGCGTCCGGGCTGATCATGGCGGTGGCGGCGCTGCTGCTCGCTGTCGCGCCGGTCTGGCCGATGGCGATCGTCGCCGCGCTGCTGCTCGGCGCCGGCTACGGCGTCTACCTCTCGGTGGACGCCGCGTTGATCACCCAGGTGCTGCCCCGAGCCACCGACCGGGCCAAGGACCTCGGTGTCATCAACATCGCCAACTCCGCGCCGCAGGTGCTCGGCCCGGCGCTGTCCGCCCCGCTCGTGGTGTACCTGGGCGGTTACCCCACGCTCTACGCGGTCACCGCCGTGGTCACCCTTGTCGGCAGCGCCCTGGTGGTGAAGATCCGCTCGGTGCCGTGAGTCAGGGGGCCGTGGCCAAAAGCGCTAGCCGGCCGCCGTAGGCTGGGGGACGTGACGGTACGTGTGCGCTTCGCCCCCTCCCCGACCGGTATGTTCCACGTCGGCGGTGCCCGCTCGGCGCTGCAGAACTGGATCTACGCCAAGCAGCAGGGCGGGGTGTTCGTGCTGCGCGTCGAGGACACCGACGCGGCGCGCAACAAGCCCGAGTGGACCGAGGGCATCCTCTCCGCGCTGGACTGGATCGGCATCTCGCGGGGCAGCTACGAGGGTCCGTACTTCCAGTCGGAGAACGCCGGCGAGCACCGGGCCGCCGCCGCTCGTCTCTACGACTCGGGCCGCGCCTACTACTGCGACTGCACCCGCGAGGACGTACAGGCCCGCACCGGCTCCCAGTACCAGGGCTACGACGGCTACCACCGCGACCGTGGCCTCGGCCCGGGTCCGGGGCACGCACTGCGCTTCCGGACGCCCGACGAGGGAACGACGGTGGTGGTCGACCTGATCCGCGGCGAGCCCACCTTCGAAAACAAGCTCATCGAGGACTTCGTCATCGCCCGGGGCGACGGCTCGCCGGTCTTCCTGCTGGCCAACGTCGTCGACGACATGACCATGGGGATCACCCACGTGATCCGGGCCGAGGAGCACCTGCCCAACACGCCCAAGCAGCAGCTGCTCTGGGACGCGCTCGGGGTCAAGCCGCCGATCTGGGCGCACGTGCCGGTGGTGGTCAACGAGAAGCGGCAGAAGCTCTCCAAGCGCCGGGACAAGGTCGCCCTGGAGGCGTACCGCGAGGAGGGCTACCTCGCCGGTGCGATGCGCAACTATCTGATGCTGCTCGGCTGGGCGCCCTCCGGCGACCGGGAGATCGTCCCCTGGTCGGTCATCGAGGACGAGTTCCGGCTGGAGGAGGTCAACCCCTCCCCCGCGTTCTTCGACGAGAAGAAGCTGCGCGCGTTCAACGGCGACTACATTCGGGCGCTGTCGGTGCCCGACTTCATCGACGCCTGCCAGCCGTGGCTGACCGGCACCGAAACCATCGCCCCGCCGCCCTGGCAGCCGGAGGAGTTCGACGCCGACGCGTTCGCCGCGGTCGCCCCGCTGGCCCAGACCCGGCTCGCGCTGCTCAGCGAGATCGTGCCGAACGTCGACTTCCTGTTCCTCGCCTCACCGCTGATCGACGAGGCCGCCTGGGCCAAGACGATGAAGGACGGCTCGGCGGAGCTGCTGGACGACGCCGTCGCGGCGTTCGAGACGCTGGGGTCGTGGGATGCCGAAGCCCTGAAGTCGACGTTGGAGGCGGTCGGCGCCGAGCGTGGCCTGAAGCTCGGCAAGACGCAGGCACCGGTACGGGTCGCGGTCACCGGCCGCACCGTGGGCCTGCCGCTGTTCGAGTCGCTGGAGGTGCTCGGTCGCGAGCGCACCCTGACCCGGATGCGCGCCGCCCGACTCCGCCTGGTCTGACACCCGCCGCCCCGCTCGACGCTGATCTGACACCCGCCGCCCCGCTCGACGCTGATCTGACACCCGCCGCCCTGCTCGACGACTGTGGGGCGGGTGTCCGAGGGTTGCGCAGGCGTTGGATCGGACTCAGCCGCGGGTGGCCCGGCGGCGAATCAGCAGGCCGCTCACCAGGGCCGCGAGCAGCACCAGCGCGCCGAGCGCCCAAAGCCACAAGCGCTGGGCGGAGTTGGCGCGTTCCTGCGCCAGCGGCACGACCGCCGTCGGGGTGACGCCCGGTGCGGTCGAGGCCGGCCCGGCCGACGGCGAACCGACAGCGACGCCCGGCGGCAGGGCGGTGCCACCGTCAGCCGACGGCAGGGCGGACGGGCTCGCGGACGGGTCGGCGGCGGTCCCTGTCGTGAGGGTGAACCGCACCTCACCCTTCACCGGGTGCCCGTCGCCGGACGCGAGCTGGTAGCCGACGACGTAGAGCCCCGCTGCGGCCGGTTTGAACGGCACCCGCACGCGGCTGCCGTCGAAGACGGGTGGGCCGCCGGCGGCCACATTGTCCGGTCCCGTTATTGTGATCTTCGTCGTAGCCGGTGCCGGCCTGGCGAGGAACCGCAGCTCGATCCGGGCGGGGGCCGTCGCCACCCGGGCACCGTCGCGCGGATCGCTGCCGGTCAACGAGTTGTGCGCGGCGGCCGGGGTTGCCGGCGCCAGAAACGACACACCGAGCGCCACGCCGAGTACCACTGGCACAACCCGCGCCGTACGTGTAACCCTGCCCCCCATGAACCCCTCCGTAAGGGTACGATCCGCCCGCTGATCAAACGGCTCCTCATTAGTCGAGCAGAGATCGCAGATAGTTCCAAATACTGTTCCAGAAGCTGCAACTCATCGACGTTTTGCGGAGTCTGTAGGTGTAGACCCGACCCTCTGGTCGGCGTCGCATCGACAGACCGCTCCACGCGTCACACCGAAGCCATCCATCGAACGGGGCGAGGAGGCGGGATGGTCCGACACATGAGGCGGTTGGCCGCCGTGTTGGCGGGCGCGCTGGCGACGGCGCTGCTGTCGCTCGGCACCGCCGGCCCGGCCTCGGCGGCGCCGAACCCGGCACCAGCCGGAGTGGACATCACCGGCGTGGGGCTCTCCGCGCCCCTGCGGTTACGCGCGGACACGCAACCCGCCCACGTGGGCGCCGTCATCGACCAGGTCAACTTCCTCGGGCGCACCGGCATGTCGACCGGCCCGAAGCCGGGCGACCTCGGTCCGAAGTACACAGTCGTGGTGTTCGCCGGTGAGACGGCGCAGCAGACGTACGACCTCTATCCCAAGGCGCTCGGCGGTCCGCGGGTCTACCGGCCGGCGAAGCAGCCGGACGCCCGCAAGATCAGCGCTGGTTGGTTCCTGGGTCGGCTCAGCATGTCCGAGACCCTGCGCACCGCCGGTGTGCCGCTGGAGCGGCAGTTCGACACGGTCAGCGGTGGTGCGGGTGGTGGCGAGCGGGTGCTCCCGGAGGACACGCTCGACCCGGCGAAGGACCTCGACGACGCGCTTGGCGACCTGCAGCGCCTGCTGCTGCTCAACGTCGGGGTGATGCTGACGATCACGGTCGGCCTCGCCGGGATCGCCCTGCTGATCCGCCGTCGTACCCGTTAACTCCTGGCCACGGTGCCGAGACGCCGGGGGCTCAGCACCAGCGGCGCGGCGGGCGCTCCCGGCGGGTGGCCCGTGGGCGCGGCCGGACCGGGCCGTGTCGATGTGCTCCGGCCCAGCCGGGAAGTTCGCTGAGGCAACCAGCAGGGACGTCGGTGTCGGGCTCGGTCCAGGCGGAGGCCTCGGCGGAGCGCTGGCGCGGAGGCGCGGTCTCGTCGTCGGGCCGCGGCTCCACCGGGTGCGACGGCGCGCCGACGGCCGGCCGACGGTGCTTGCCAGCCGCCTGCGGGTCGTGGTGCCCCGGCCGGCCGGGCTCGCCCTGGGCGCAGCCGTACTCGGCCTCCCCGTGCGCCATTCCCGGTCTCCTCACGCTCGCCTCACCCGCGGGTACTCCCCCGACGTGCCCCTGTCACCGTACTGGCCGGAACCGACGGGCCGCGCGCAGCGTACCTGGGGTCGACACCGGCCAGCTCCCGACGACGACGGTGAACGCGCAAGCCGGTAGCGCAGTTCACAGCTTCTTTTCGCGCCGTTCACCCGGAGGCCGCAGCCGGAGCGGACCGGCGCTCAGCGGGCGCGGTGCGCCTCCAGGTCGGCCCGGCGCAGGAGCACCCGCAGCGCCACGCCGTGACCGGCGAGTGCCTCGGCCCCTCCGAGCGTCGGCGGCTGTGGTGGGATCGGGGGCATGCGACCGCCACCGTGGCTCGGTTCCGGCACCCTGGGCAGGGACCTGGCCCTCGCCGGCGCGTCGTTGGCCGGCGGTCTGGTGCTGTACGGCCTGGGCATGCAACCGCAGATCATCCCGCACCCGGACGTGCCACCGGCACTGTTCCTGCCGCCCCTGCTGGCGATGTGCGTCGCCGTCGGCCTGCGGCGGATCGCACCCCGGGCCAGCCTGGCCGTGGGGACCGGGGCGCTGCTTGTCGACACGGCGCTGGGCAACTCACTGGGCACGGTAGTGGTCTACACGCAGGTGCTCTACGACGCCTGCGTGTACGGTCCGCCCCGGCTGTGGCGCTGGCTGCTGCGGATCACTGTGGCGCTGAGCCTGGTCGGGGTGGTGGTCGGCGTCCTCGGGTTCGGCACGTGGCGCGGAGCTGCCGTCGGGGTGCCGGTGGTGCTCGCCGGGCTGCTGCCGGTCCTGACCGGAATCAGCGTGCGGCAGTACCGCGACCAGGCCGCGGCCGAGCGGGCGCGAGCCGAGCAGACCGCCCGGCTGGTCGAGTTGGACCGCCAGCAGGCGGTCAGCGCCGAACGGGCCCGGATGGCCCGGGAGTTGCACGACGTCGTCGCGAACCACCTCAGCGCGGTCGCCATCCACGCCACCGCCGTGCTCTCCGTACCCGGCCTGGATCGCGGTCAGGTCTCCTCGGCGTTACGCGTGATCCGGGAGAGCAGCGTGCAGGGCCTGGCCGAGATGCGGCAGATGATCGAGTTGCTGCGCGAGCCAGCAACCGGTGGCGGTTCGGGTTCGGCCGGCGACGGCCCGGCGCTGCCGGAGGTGGTCACTGCGCGGCTCGCCGAGGCGGACGGGTTGGTCGAGCGGATCCAGGCCGCCGGCCTCGCGGTGCGGGTGCGCACCGACGGCACACCGGGCCCGCTGCCCGTGGGGGTGGACCTCGCCGCCTACCGGATCGTGCAGGAGTCGCTGACAAACGCGCTCAAGCACGGCACTGGTGAGGCGGAGCTGACCATCGCGTACCGGCCGGCGGAGGTGGTGGTGACGGTGGAGAATCCGGTGCGCTCGCCCGGGGCCGGGTTGCCGGGCGCCGGGGCCGGGCTGATCGGCATGCGGGAGCGGGCCACGCTGCTGGCCGGGCGGTTCACCGCCGGGCCGCGGGACGGGCGCTGGCAGGTTCGGGCCGCGCTGCCCACCGGGGAGGGCGGGTGACCGGGCCGGCGGACGACGCGATCGTGCGGGTGGTGCTCGCCGACGACCAGCCGGCGGTACGCGCCGGACTGGCCCTGATCCTGGGCGCCGCCCCCGGTCTGGCGGTGGTCGGCGAGGCGGCCGACGGCGACGAGGCGGTGCGGCTGTGCCGGGAGTTGCGCCCGGACGTGGCGGTGCTGGACGTACGCATGCCACGCCGGGACGGGATCTCCGCGACCCGGGCGATCGTCACCGACCTGCTCGCCGACGTGCTGGTGCTCACCACCTTCGACCTGGACGAGTACGTCTTCGGCGCGCTGCGCGCCGGCGCGGCCGGGTTCCTGCTCAAGGACACCGACGCCGATGGGCTGGTGACCGCGGTGCGGACGGTGGCGCGTGGCGACGGGTTCATCGCCCCTGCGGTGACCCGCCGGTTGATCGCCGCCTTCGCGGCCACCGCGCCGGGCGCGTCGGCGGACACCCGGGCCGCGCTGGGCACCCTCACCCCGCGGGAACGCGACGTGTTGGCCTGTCTCGGCCTGGGCCTGTCCAACCAGCAGATCGCCGACCGGCTGGTGCTGGCGGAGAGCACCACCAAGACGCACGTGAGCCGGATCCTGGCGAAACTGGGGCTGCGCAGCCGGGTGCAGGCCGCGATCCTGGCCCAGGAGTTCGGTCTGCCCGCTCCCCCGCAACCGTGAGCACGTCGCCGTCCACTCTGGACACCGGACTGACGTACGCTTCCCGGCATTCACGCCGACGGTGGCGGACCGGGACAGAGACGAGATGCGACGCTGGTACGGGACGGCACTCCTGTTGGCGCTGGCGGCCCGCTGACCGGTGCCCGACGTGGTTGGCCTGCTCACGACATGTCAGGCTAGGGCGGTGAGTACGCCGGGGGGTGGAGAGCTGGCGGCCACGCTGCGCCGGATCGAGCGTTCGGCTGGGGCGTTGGCCACCTCCAGCGTGGCCCGGATGGACGAGACGCTGCCGTGGTTCCGGGCGCTGCCGGCCGACCAGCGCTCCTGGGTGATGCTGGTGGCCCAGGCGGGCGCCCGGTCGCTTGTGCAGTGGTTGAGCGAGGGTGGCGGCACCGCGGACAGCACCCAGGAGGTCTCGGACGAGGTCTTCGCCGCCGCACCGCAGGCGCTGGCCCGGTCGATCACCCTCCAGCAGACCGTCGCGTTGATCAAGGTGACCATCGACGTGGTCGAGGAGCAGGTCTCGCACCTGGCCGCCGAGGGTGAGGAGCAGCAACTGCGCGAAGCGGTGCTGCGCTTCTCCCGGGAGATCGCGTTCGCCGCCGCCCGGGTGTACGCGCGGGCAGCCGAGTCACGCGGCGCGTGGGACGCCCGGTTGCAGGCCCTGCTTGTCGACGCGCTGTTGCGCGGTGACTCGCCCGATGTGCTGGCCAGTCGGGCCGCCGCGCTCGGCTGGGCGGACGCGCCGCCGGTGGCGGTGGCGGTCGGTCGATCGCCGGGCGGGGAGGTCTCCGCGGTGCTGCACGTGGTCTACCGGCAGGCCCGCCGGATCGGTGTGGAGGTGATCGGCGGGGTGCACGGCGACCGGCTGGTGATCGTGCTGGGCGGCGCGGCGGACCCGCTCACCGCCACCGCCAATCTGCTCAGCGCGTTCGGCGACGGGCCGGTGGTGGTCGGTCCGGCCGTACCGAGCCTGGACGAGGCGACCGAGTCGGCGCGGGCCGCGCTGTCCGGTTTCCGGGCGGCGCCGGCCTGGCCCGCTGCTCCCCGTCCGGTGCCGGCCGCGGATCTGTTGCCGGAGCGGGCCCTGGCTGGCGACGCGGAGGCTCGTCGGCGGTTGCGCCACGACGTGTACGCGACGCTGGTGCGCGCCGGCGGTGAGTTGCTGGCGACCCTGGACGCCTTCCTGGCCGCCGGTGGCACGCTGGAGAGCGCCGCCCGCGCGTTGTTCGTCCATCCGAACACGGTGCGTTATCGGCTGCGCCGCATCGCCGAGGTGACCGGCTTCTCGCCGCTGTCGCCCCGGGACGCGTTCGCGCTTCAGGTCGCGCTGACAGTGGGTCGGTTGGATCCGGTCGTCCCGCTCTCCTCGACCGTACCAACTCAGACAATGACCCCGGCAAACCGGAAAACGGCACAGAACGAGGATGATCCCCGCCGATTTTTGTAGGAAACCTCCAAACGTTCTAGTGTGGTTTGGTCGGGGGCGGCACAGCGTTACCCGCGCGAATCCGGGAGAGTCATAGGCGTGCTCGCCGTACTTAGTCCCGGCCAGGGTTCTCAGAAACCCGGCTTCCTGACCCCCTGGCTCGACCTGACCGGCACCGAGGCGCGGCTGCGCGAGTGGTCGGCGTTGGCCGGGGTCGACCTGGTGCACCTGGGCACCGCCGCCGACGCGGACGAGATCATGGACACCGCCCGCACCCAGCCACTGCTCGTCGCCGCGGCGTTGCTCGCCGCCGAGCACCTGCCACTGGACGGCGTCGGACTCACCGCCGGGCACAGCGTCGGCGAGTTGGGCGCCGCCGCCCTCGCCGGTGTGCTGACCCCCGAAGCCGCGATCACCCTCGCCGGCGCACGCGGCCGGGAGATGGCCGCCGCCTGCGCGCTGGAGCCGACCGGGATGGCCGCGATGCTGGGTGGCGACCCGGACGAGGTGCTCACCGCCATCGCGGCGCACGGGCTGTATCCGGCCAACCGCAACGGCGCCGGGCAGACCGTCGCCGCCGGCGCGCTGGACGGCCTCGACAAGCTCGTCGCCGAGCCGCCCGCCCGGACCCGGGTCATCCGACTCAAGGTGGCCGGCGCGTTCCACACCCCGTACATGGCCCCGGCCGCGACCGCGCTCGCCGCGGTCGCCGCCGAGATCACCCCCGCCGACCCGGTCCGGACCCTGCTCTCGAACCTCGACGGCACCGCTGTCGACAACGGCGCGGAGCTGGTGCAGCGCCTCGTCCGCCAGGTCACCGCGCCGGTGCGCTGGGATCTGTGCATGCGTACGCTGGCCGACCTCGGAGTCACCGGCGTGATCGAGCTGCCGCCCGCCGGCACTCTCGCCGGGCTGGTCAAGCGGGACCTCAAGGGTGAGGGCGCCCCGGAGATCGTCACCCTGAACACCCCGGACGACCTGCCGGCCGCACGGGACCTGATCGCCCGCATCGGAGGTCGTTCATGACTGGCAGTCGCATCGTCTCGATGGGGCACTACCAGCCCTCGCGGGTGGTGACAAACGACGACATCGCCCAGCTCGTCGACACCAACGACGAGTGGATCCGCGACCGCGTCGGCATCGTCAGCCGGCGGATCGCCGACACCGAGACGGTGGCCGACATGGCCGCTGCCGCCGCCGGCAAGGCGCTTGCCAACTCGGGCCTGACCGCCGCCGACATCGACCTGGTAGTGGTCGCCACCTGCACGTCGATCGACCGCAGCCCCAACGTGGCCTGCCGGGTCGCCGCCAAGCTGGGCATCACCGCCCCGGGCGCGTACGACCTGAACACCGCCTGCTCGGGCTTCGCGTACGCGCTGGGCACCGTCGACCACGCCATTCGGGCCGGCGCGTCGCGCAACGCGATCGTCATCGGCGCGGAGAAGCTGTCCGACTTCACCGACTGGACCGACCGCTCCACCTGCATCATCTTCGCCGACGGCGCCGGTGCGGCGGTGGTCACCGCCACCGCCGACGACGAGCCGGCCGGGATCGGCCCGGTGGTCTGGGGTTCGGTGCCGGAGAAGAGCGACGCGGTCCGCATCGAGGGCTGGCGCCCGTACGTCCAGCAGGAGGGGCAGGCGGTGTTCCGCTGGGCCACCACCGAGCTGGCGCCGCTCGCCCTGCAGGCCTGCGAGCGGGCCGGGGTCGACCCGTCGGAGCTGGCCGCGTTCGTGCCGCACCAGGCCAACGCCCGGATCATCGACGGCATCGCCAAGCGGCTCAACATCCCCAACGCGATCATCGCGAAGGACATCGTCGAGTCCGGCAACACCTCCGCCGCGAGCGTGCCGCTGGCCCTGTCCAAGCTGGTCGAGCGCCGGGAGGTGCCCTCGGGCGCGCCGGTGCTGCTGTTCGGCTTCGGCGGCGGCCTGACCTACGCCGGTCAGGTCGTCCGCTGCCCCTGAAGACCCCCTTCGGCGCGTACGCGCCGAGGAGTGGCGGTCGGCGACGCCGTCCGTCGGACAACCCCGATGAAAGGAACCAACCGCAATGACCCGTGACGAGATCACCACCGGCCTCGCCGAGATCCTCGAAGAGGTTGCCGGAGTGAACCCGGACGACGTGGCCGAGGGGAAGTCCTTCACCGACGACCTCGACGTCGACTCGCTCTCCATGGTGGAGGTCGTGGTGGCCGCCGAGGAGAAGTTCGGCGTCAAGATCCCGGACAACGAGGTGCAGAACCTCAAGACCGTCGGTGACGCCGTCAGCTACATCGCGGCCCAGTCCTGATCATGAGTCGTCCTGACGTCGTCGTCACCGGGCTCGGCGCGACGACCCCGCTTGGCGGGGACGTCGCGTCGACCTGGGACGCCATGCTCGCCGGCCGCTCCGGGGTGAGTGCCCTCACCCAGGAGTGGGCCGCGCAACTGCCGGTCCGGATCGCCGCCCAGTTGGCAGTGGAACCGTCCGAGGTGCTGGACCGGGTCCGACTGCGCCGACTGGACCGCTCCGAGGCGATCGCGCTCATCGCGGCGCAACAGGCCTGGGCGGACGCCGGCCTCGCCGGGTCCGACCTCGACGGGGAGCGGCTGGCCGTCAGCGTCGGCTCCGGCATCGGCGGTGCCACCACCCTGCTCGCGCAGGACGACATCCTCGAAGCGTCCGGGCCGCGGCGGGTCTCCCCGCACACCATCCCGATGCTGATGCCGAACGGTCCGGCCGCCTGGGTCGGGCTGGAGTTGGGCGCCAAGGCCGGGGTGCACGCGGTGGCCAGCGCCTGCGCCACCGGCGCCGAGGCGATCGCGCTCGGCCTGGACATCATCCGCTCCGGCCGGGCCGACGTGGTGGTGGCCGGTGGCACCGAGGCGGTCATCCACCCGCTGCCGATCGCCGGTTTCAGCTCGATGCGGGCCATGTCCACCCGCAACGACGACCCGGAGCGCGCCTCCCGCCCGTGGGACCGGGGTCGGGACGGCTTCGTCCTCGGCGAGGGCGCCGGCATCATCGTGCTGGAACGGGCCGAGCACGCCGCAGCCCGGGGCGCCCGGGTGTACGCGCGCCTCGCCGGTGCCGGCATCACGTCCGACGCGTACGACATCGTGCAGCCGCACGCCGAGGGCGAGGGCGCCATCCGGGCCATCGCCAAGGCGATCGCGGACGCGGGCGTGGCCAAGCGGGACATCGTGCACGTCAACGCGCACGCCACGTCGACGCCGGTCGGTGACATGCTGGAGATCGGCGGGCTGCACAAGGCGCTCGGCGACCACCCGGTGTTGTCCGCGACGAAGTCGATGACCGGTCACCTGCTCGGTGCGGCCGGCGCGCTGGAGTCGATCGCCACCATCCTGGCCATCCGCGACGGTGTCGTCCCTCCGACGATCAACCTCGACGACCCGGAGCCCGGCCTCACGCTGGATGTCGCCGCGCACAAGGCACGCCACATGGAGATCCCCGCCGCGTTGAACAACGCGTTCGGCTTCGGCGGCCACAACGTGGCGCTCGTCTTCGCGCGCCCCTGAGCGGCGGCACGGTCCCGCCCTGGATGTGGGGAAGGCTCCTCCTTGTCGCCTGGCGACGGGGAGGGGTCTTCGCTTCGTTTCACGCCCGGTTGCGGGGGTGCCGCTTCGCTGTGCGTTCGTTGCCGTGGCGGTAGTTGCCGGTCCAGCGGGCCATCACCAGCTGCGGGTCGTCGTCGACCTCGGCGAGGAACTGCGCCGCGCGGGCACCACGCAGGGTGCCCGCCACCCGCCCGTGGTGTGTGATCACGATCGTGCCGTCCGCCCGTTGGACGTACCGGAATCCCTCTGCCGCTCCCATCCGAGCAGGTTGTCAGAGCGACCGGGGTGTCAGCGACAGGATTTCGGTCGGCCGGTCAGCTCGCGCAGGTGGTGGCGGGCAGGCCGGGCACTGCCACCGGGGAGCGGCCCCCCGGCCGGGCCTTGCCGGCCAGCACTGCGGCCAGCGCGGTCATGGACGCCCGGCTGGAGGAGTACGTGGCCAGCAACGTGGGTGACTTCGCGCCGCTCAGCACGTACGGGGTGTCCATGGCGACGGTGACCGCCGCGTCGGCGCGCAGGTCCTTGGTGCCGTCGCCGTAGCCCACCAGGTGCACGATCGTGCCCCCGCTGGCCTTGACCGGCACCCCGGCGGCGGTCAGCGCGGCGGTGAGCGCGGCCCGGGTGCCCTCGCGACCACCGGAGGAGGTGACGGTGACCGGTCCGCGTACCGCGCCGCCGCAGGTGCCGCGCAGCACGGTGACTGCGGCGGCGGCCAGCGCGTCGGCCGCGGCGCGGTGAGCTGGGGCGTTGAGCGTGGACATCTGCGCGGCCGGGGTCTCCGCGAGCCGGAACTTCATGGTCAGCACCCGGGTGACCGCCTCGACCAGTCGGGTCCGGGGCAGCGACCCGCCGCGCAGCGCGGCGAGCAGCCCGTCGTACGCCTGACCGACGTTCGGGGTCATCAGGATGAGGTCGTTGCCGGCGTTCAGCGCCCGGACCGCCGCCTCGCCGGGAGCCCAGCGCTTCGCGGGCGGCATGTTCATCCCGTCGGTGATCACCACGCCCTGGAAGCCGAGCTGACCGCGCAGCACGTCGGTGAGGAGCTTGTGGGAGAAGGTCGCCGGGGTCCCCGGGTCGATCGCGCGCGCGTCCAGGTGCCCGGACATCACCGCCATCGCGCCGGCGTCGATGCCGGCGGTGAACGGCGGCCAGGCGCCGCTCTGCAACGCCGCGGCCGACTGGGTGAGCACCGGCAGATCCTGGTGCGAGTCGTCGGCGCTGTGGCCGTGGCCGGGGAAGTGCTTCAGGGTGGCCGCGACGCCCTCCGCCTGGAGGCCACGGACGGCGCCGCCCACCTGCGCCGCGGCCTGCTTCGGGTCGGCGCCGTACGAGCGGGAGCCGATCACGGTGCTGCGGGTGGCCAGCACGTCGGCCACCGGGGCGAAGTCGACGTTGATTCCCATCGCCGCCAGCTCGGCGCCGGCGGCCCGCCAGGCGGCCTCGGTCAGCTTCGGGTCGCCGGCCGCGCCCGCCGCGAGGGCGCTGGGCAGCACGGTGACCCCGTCGGTCACCCGGGTGACGACGCCGTACTCCTGGTCGGTGCCGATCAGCAGTGGCGCGGGGCCGGCGGCGAGCCGACCGGCGGAGGCACGCAGCCCGCTGGTGAGTTCGTGCACCTGCTTCGGGTTGTCGACGTTCGTGGTCTCCTGGTTGCCCTTGGTCGGGTCGTCGGCGCTGAAACCGACAAGGATCAGGCCACCCAGCCGGTACTTGGTGATCATGTCGGCGGGGGTGTCGACCCCGGCCAGCGCCTGGTTGCCGGCGGCCGAGCCGGCGGAGACCTTCGTCGCCGAGTCGCCGTAGGCGTACGGCATCAGCACCTGGCCGACAAGATCTTCGTCGGACAGCGTGGCGACCAGGGCCGCGGCACGGGCGGCGGGATCGCTGGCCGGCGTCGGGGCGGGGACGCTCGGGGCGGCGGACGCGCCGACCGGGCTGGCCGTCGGCGCAGGCCGCTCGGGGCCGCCTGAGCAGCCGGAGACGAGCAGGGCGGTCAGGGCGGCGACTGCGACAGTGGCGCGCCACGGGCGATTCGACACGCCGCCCATCCCACCAGGTTCCCCCTTATCGGGGCAACTTGACCTTACCGGTCGCCGTCGGTCCCACGGCGTACGGCCAGCGGACCGGCGACCGGGTCAGCCGACGCGGGTGAGCAAGGTCACCGGGGCGCCGTCGCCGGCGTACCGGTAGGGCTCCAGGTCGGCGTCCCACGCGGTGCCGAGCGCCTTGTCCAGGGCATGCGCCAGTGCCTCCGGCGCCCGGGAGGCGACCATCAGGGCTCGTAGCCGGTCCTCGCCGAGCTGGATGTCGCCGGCCACGCCGACGGTGGCCCGGAACAGGCCCCGGGCCGGCACGTACATGAACCGCTCGCCGTCGGCGCCGGGACTCGGCTCCTCGGTGACCTCGAAACGGATCATGGGCCACTGCCGTAGGGCAGCAGCCAGCTCGGCGCCCGTCCCCGGACGACCGGTCCACCCGCACTCGGCCCGGCGTGCGCCGGGGTCGACGGGCTGAGCCGTCCACTGCAGGTTGACCGGCGCGGCTAGGACGCGCGCGATCGCCCACTCGACGTGCGAGCACACGGCGAGCGGGGTTGAGTGGACGTATACGACGCCACGCGTTGGCACGGTGACCTCCCGGAGAGCGAGGTGCGTCTTCCCCTACGACCTCGTCCACCCAGGTGGTTGCTGCAACACATGATGACTCGTGTGGCCAGTGGTGCGCCAGGGAATCGGAAAAAACGCCGGGTGGAATAGCCGGACGGGTGGTCGCCGTTACCTCTCAGGACACCGCGGCGACCAGCATGATGTCGTGGTCATGTACAGTTCCACCGGCGGCTTATGCCGCGTTACATCTTCGCGGGTCGAGCGCAGTGTGGCCCGCACACAGCCCCCGGACGTCCAGTCCTCCCGTACGTCTTGCAAGGAGTACCTCCGTGGCGAGCAACACCTCTAAGACCGCGCGCGCGTCAGTCCGGGCCGGCCAGGCTGGCCAGGGTGGCGCCCTCAGCGTGCTGGGCGAGTTCAAGTACCTCATCCCGCTCAACGGCGGCAAGCACGCCTACGTGCGGAACCTGACCAACGGCAAGACCGCGCACCTGCGCACGGACTCCGACGCCTTCGTCGAGGAGATCCGTGTGCTGGCCGCAGCCGGCCACGCCACCAAGATCCGGGCCGAGATCAACAACCTGGCTGCCGCCCACCCGGGTGACGGCTGGGAGGCCACCGAGAAGCGCCTGGTCGCGGCCGGCGTCTTCGAGGGCTGAGCCCTCCCCCACCGCACCACGCAGAGCGCCCGCCGGAGTCCCGGCGGGCGCTTTCGCGTGTCCGGGGACGACGTAGCCACGGTCGACCGCACCGGGCGGGCTCAGCCCGGGTCGAGCAGGGCGACCTCGCCGGTGGCCAGGTCGTAGAGACCGCCGACCACTGCCACCCGACCGGCGGCGACCGGTCCGGCCAGCAGGTCGTCCTCGCGCAGCGTGCGCACCGTCCGCCGGACGTGCCGCCGGATCGCGAGCGGCAGCACCGCCGGGTCGTCGATCCCCACAGCGGTCACCGCCGGGGCGATCTCGTCCACCAGGTACGCCAGCGAGCCGCCGGGACGCTCCCCGCCGCGCACCGCGTCCACGGTGGCGCCGACGGCCCCGCACCGCTCGTGTCCGAGGACCAGCACCAGCGGTACGCCGAGCTGGCCGACCACGTACTCGATCGACCCGCACACAGCCCGATCGAGGACGTGCCCACCGGTACGGATCACGCAGATCGCGCCGAAGGTCTGGTCGAAGATCGCCTCCAGCGGCACCCGCGAGTCGATGCAGCCGAGCACCACGGCGTACGGCTGCTGGTCACCCGAGGCCGCTGCCGCGGCGGCCGTGACGTCGTGCCCGTGGATCGGCTGCCCGCTGACGAACCGCCGGTTGCCGGCGAGCAGGTCGGCCAGCGCGGCCCGAGGAGTGCCGCCGGCCTGCCGCCGCTGCCCCGACGCCTCGCCCATCGGCGCTCCCGACGACCCCATGCCGTCCAGCTTGGCCCGCCGCCGGCCACCACGGGTGGGGTCGGGAATGTTGGCCACGGCGCGATTGGCGTGCGGTCCTGCTGGGTAGCCGGTGTTACCACCGGGTATCGAAGGTGCTGGTGGTGCCGGGCGACCCTGGGGAGGTGGCGATGCCGGAGCGGTTCGAGGTCGCTCTGCCCGACGGTGTACGGCTCAACGTCGAGGCGACCGGGCCGACGGACGCCCAGGTCACCGCGATCCTGCTGCATGGCTGGACGTTGGACGGGCGTGCCTGGCACCGGCAGGTCGACGCGCTCACGGCGGCGTCGGTGGGCGGGCCGGTGCGGGTGGTCACCTACGACGCGCGGGGGCACGGCCGGTCCAGCTGCATGGCGTTGCCCACTGCCACCCTGGCCCAACTCGGCGACGATCTGGCCGCGGTGCTCGACACGGTGGCGCCGGTCGGACCGGTGGTCCTGGTCGGGCACTCGATGGGCGGCATGACGATCATGGAGTACGCCCACCGCCATCCCGCGCACTTCGCCGCCCGTACGGCCGGTCTGGTCTTCGTGTCGACCACCGCCGAGGGGCACGCCCACACCGTCTACGGGCTCTCGCCGCGGATCGCCCGACTGATCCGGCTGGCCGAGACGACCGGTGCCGGCGTGCTGGCCCGGTGCGGCTCGTGGCGAGCGCCCCGGGCGCTGCTGAACGCGCTGCAACCGAGCATCCGGTGGATGCTCTTCGGTGACCGCTGCGACCCGGCCGACATCCGGCTGGTGACGTCGGCGGTGGCTCGTGCCTCGCTGCGGTCGATCGGCGGCTTCCGGGCCTCCATCGGCACCCAGCACCGCCTGGACACCCTCGCCGCGTTGGCGCACCTGCCGGCCGCCGCCCTGGTCGGCGACCGGGACCGGCTCACCCCGCCGCCGTGCGCCGAGTCGATCGCGGCGGCCCTGCCGGCCACCGAGCTGACCGTCTGCCCGGGTGCCGGGCACATGTTGATGTTGGAGCGCCCGGACGAGGTCAACGCCGCGCTCACCGGCGTGCTGCGCCGGGTGCTCGCCGAACCGACGCCCCGGATTTCCGGCGCGGCCTCCGCCGCGACGGGTGTCTGAGCACGTTCTCGCACCTCGGGCGCGGCGGGCCTGGCCCGGGGCCGTACCCTTCTGCGGTTGGCTTGCGCGGTTCCCGCCGCCCGCCGGCGACCTTCGAAGGAGCGTGCGTTGACCGACCAGACCGGCCTGGAGCAGGAGATTGCCGTCGAGCAACAACACCTCGACCGGGTGTACGCCCGACTGGCCGAACTGCGGCGCTCGGCGGTCCGCGCCGAGCGTGACGGCTACCGGATGGCCCGGGTGGGCACGTTCGGCGCGTTGGTCGAGCGCGACGCGATGGTCTTCCACGCGGCGCAGCGGCGGCACGCCCTGGACGCCGAGTACGAGGGGCTGGTCTTCGGCCGGCTGGACCTGCGTGACCGGCAGGTGCTGCACGTGGGGCGCCTCGGGATCCGGGACGAGGACACCACCACGCTGGTCGTCGACTGGCGGGCACCGGCCGCCGCCGCCTTCTACCAGGCCACGCCGGCGCAGCCGCTGGAGGTGGTGCGTCGCCGCACGATCCAGTCCCGCGCCGAGCGGGTCACCCGGATCGAGGACGACCTGCTGGACCCGAACGCCGCCCCGGAGGGGATGACTGTCGTCGGTGACGGCGCCCTGCTGGCCACCCTGTCCAAGGCGACCGGCCGGGGCATGCGGGACATCGTGGCGACCATCCAACGGGAGCAGGACGAGGCGATCCGTTCGCCCGGCTCCGGGGTGACGATCGTGGCGGGCGGCCCGGGCACCGGTAAGACCGCTGTCGCCCTGCACCGGGCGGCGTTCCTGCTCTATTCCGACCGCAGCCGGTACGCCGGCGGCGGCATCCTGGTGGTCGGCCCGTCGTCGGTCTTCGTCGAGTACATCGCCTCGGTGCTGCCCGCGCTCGGTGAGGACACCGCCACCCTGCACTCGCTGGGCACTCTCTTTCCGGGGCTGACCGCCACCCGCACCGACCCGCCCGAGGTGGCGGCGGTGAAGGGCTCGCTGCGAATGCGCCGGGTGCTGGAGCGCGCGGTCCGCGACGCGGTGCCGGGCGGTCCGGGTGAGCTGCGGCTGCTCTACCGGGGCACGCTGCTGCGGCTGGATCGGGCCGACCTGGACCGGATCCGGGACCGCGCGCTGCACCGCGGCGCCCGCCGCAACGAGGTGCGCCGGGCCGGCTTCGACGGAGTGTTCGCCGCGCTCTGGGCGCAGGCCCGCGAGGTGGGCATTCGACTGCCGGAGCAGCGGACCTTCGAGGCGGAGATCGCCGAGCGGGCCGAATTCCGGGAGTTCCTCAAGGCGTGGTGGCCCCGGCTGCACCCGCGGCACGTGCTCGGTTGGCTGGCGCGGCCGGACCGGCTGCGCCGGTACGCCGGTCAGATCCTCTCCACCGCGGAGATCCGGCTGCTCAGCGCCGCGTACCGGAACCTGGACTCCGACGGGTTGACCATCGCCGACATCGCGCTGCTTGACGAGTTGGACGCCCTGCTCGGCAAGCCGGCGCAGCCGGCCAAGGCCCGGCGCGACCCGTTCCAGCTCGCTGGCGGCGTACGCGAGCTGAGCACCGCCAGCGACCGGCAGCGGGCGGCCCGGGCGGCGGCGCGGGAGCGTCCGGAGGACTACCGGGAGTACGCGCACGTGGTGGTGGACGAGGCACAGGACGTCTCGCCGATGCAGTGGCGGATGGTCGGACGGCGTGGCCGGCTGGCCTCCTGGACGGTGGTGGGTGACCCCGCGCAGACCGCGTGGACAGGTGATCCGGAGGAGCTGACCCAGGCTCGGGACCAGGCGCTGGGCCGGCGTAAGCGGCACGATTTCACCCTCACCACCAACTACCGCAACTCGGCGGAGATCTTCGCGGTGGCGGCGGCGGAGATCCGCCGGCTCTACCCTGACCTGCTGCTGCCCACCGCCGTGCGTTCCACCGGGGTCGATCCGGTCGAGCTGGTGGTGCCCGCGACCGGGTTGGAGGCCGCCGTCGTGAAGGCGGCCGCCGGGTTGCTGGCCGAGGTGGAGGGCACGGTCGGGGTGATCACGCCGGTCCCCCGCCGCGACGAGGTCGCCGGTTGGCTCGACGCGCTCGACGCGCCGCGCCTGCAGGTGGTGACCAGCCTGGAGGCCAAGGGCATGGAGTACGACGGGGTCGTGCTTGTCGCTCCGAGCGAGATCCGGGCAGATCCGGGTGCGGGGGTACGCACCCTGTACGTGGCGCTCTCCCGGGCCACGCAGCGGCTCACCACCATCGATCCAACGGGCTGATTCGGGGCAAACTGCCTGGCGGGCCAGTGGCCTGCCCCACACTTGCATACATAGCGATGTGAGCATACATTTGACCGGGCCCCGACCGGCGGCGGAAGGTGGATCTCGTGGGCGCAGGTCATGACCACCACCATGGGTCGGTCGCCAATGCCGCACACCAGCACAGGGGCCGACTCTGGGCGGCGTTCGGGCTGCTCGCCACCCTGATGGTGGTCGAGGCGGTGGCCGCCCTGCACACCGGCTCGCTCGCCCTGCTCTCCGACGCCGGGCACATGTTCACCGACGTGCTCGGCATCGGGATGGCGCTCGCCGCCATCACCGCGACCCGGCGGGCCACCGCCGACCCGCAACGCACCTTCGGGCTCTACCGACTCGAGGTCCTCGCCGCGCTGGCCAACGCCGTCCTGCTCTCCGGCGTCGCGATCTACGTGGTGATCGCCGCGATCCGCCGCTTCGGCGACCCGCACGAGGTCGTCGCCGGTCCGATGCTCGCGGTGGCAGTGCTCGGCCTGCTCGCGAACGTCGCCGCGTTCGCCCTGCTCCGCGCCGGAGCCCGGGAGAGCATCAACCTTCAGGGCGCCTACCTGGAGGTGCTCGGCGACCTGCTCGGCTCGCTCGGCGTGATCGGCGCGGCGCTGCTCATCGCCGTCACCGACTGGTGGTGGGCCGACCCCCTCGTCGCGGTCGCCATCGGCGCGTTCATCCTGCCGCGCACCTGGCGGCTGGCCCGCGCCGCCGTCCGCATCCTGGTGCAGGCCGCCCCGGAACACCTCCAGGTGACCGCCGTGCACGACCGGCTCGCCGCGGTCCCCGGGGTGGTCGAGGTGCACGACCTGCACGTCTGGACGCTCACCTCGGGCATGGAGGTGGCCTCCGCCCACCTGACCATGGCACCCGGCGCGGAGGTCGGCGCGGTGCTGACCGCGGCGCGCACCGCCCTGCACGACGACTTCCGGATCGAGCACGCGACGTTGCAGATCGAGCCCGGCGCCGCCTCCGGGGCCTGCGGCTCGATCGAGTGGTGACAGGTTTCCCGTGACGACGTACGCACCGTCCGTCACATCGGCTGCAACAGCCCCACCGGCACCGGTAAGCTCGGTCCCGGCCTCCACCAGGCGGCGCCCTCCAGGCGCCGGTGGCGGTCGCCGCCTAATCGCCCACCTGGGCGAACCGGGGAACCACGTTCCTGGGGTGCATCCGCGTCAGCGGTAGGGATCTTCCGTCCCGAACCCGTCAGCTAACCCGGTCGGCGGCTGACGGAAGGACACGCGCAGTGGCACCAGCACGACCGACCGCCGCCCGACTGGCGGCCCTGATCGTCGCGATGTTCGCCCTCGGCGTCGCGATCCCGGCCGGCACCGCCTCGGCCGCTCCCCCGACCGGCCTACGGGCCGCCGCCGCACCCGACTCCGACGAAGAGGGCGGCAGCCCTTCGCTACGCGCCCAACTCGAGGCCGCCAGCAAGGGCTATCTGGACGCGAAACGCGCTCTGGACACCTCCGTGCAGCGGCAGCAACAGCTCGCCACCAAGCTGAAGGGCATCGAGGTCGAGCTCGCCCAGCGCGACGGCAAGGTCGGCCAGATCGCCGGGGTGGCGTACCGCACGGGCCGGCTCGGCACGGTGTCGGCACTGCTCAACAGCAACAGCCCGGAGGGCTTCATGGACCGGGCCGCCGCCCTGGAGGCGGTGGCCGCCAACGAGGACCGCGTGCTCCGCGATCTGCTCGCCACCAAGGACCAGGCCAATCGCACCCGGGCCGCCCTGAACGGCGAGATCATCGAACAGCGCAAGCAGGTCGCGGTGATGGCCAAGCGCAAGGACCAGGCCGAACGGGCGCTGACCGTGGCCAACACCCCCAAGCCGCAGACCACCGCCGACACCGGCTCCAACCGGGGCACCTCCACCGCCAACGCGAAGGCGGCGCCCCGCAACTCCGACGGCTCCTGGCCATCCGAATCGTGCAGCGTCAACGACCCCACGCCCGCCAACGGCTGCATCACCCCGCGCACCCTGCACGCGCTCAACCAGGCCAAGGCCGCCGGCTTCACCAGGTACGTCTCCTGCCACCGCCCCAGCGGCTCCGGCGAACACCCCAAGGGCCGGGCCTGCGACTTCGCCGCCCAGAAGAGCGGCTTCGGCGGCAATGCCACCGGCGGCGACAAGACGTACGGCAACAACCTGGCCGCGTACTTCATCCGTAACGCCGACCAGCTCGCCGTGCTGTACGTGATCTGGTACCGGCAGATCTGGCTGCCCAGCAGCGGGTGGAAGTCGTACAGCGGCGCGGGTGGCACCCCCTCCACCGACCACACCAACCACGTACACCTGTCGGTCTACTGACCCACCCGACGAGTCCCCGGGTTCGGTCCGGGGATGAGCCACTCGCGCTCGCCGACTCCGGGGTATCCGGGCGACGGGATACCCCCGGAGTCGGCGATGCCTTCGCCGGGCCGGGCTACGTCGCCGGGCGTACCCCGGATGTCGTCGGCGGTCGGACGACCCGGACCTGGTCGGCGGGCAGCATCGCGGTATGCGTCGGATCTCACCCACCGCCCGCAAAGGGCTCCTCACCCTGCATCTGGTCACCTCGCTCGGCTGGCTCGGCGCCGACCTCGTGCTCCTCACCCTCGGCATCGCCGTGCAGCGTGGCGCCGACCCGGCGGTGGTCTACCCGGTCACGGCGCTGGTCGGCACAGTGCTGTTCGCGCCGCTGAGTGTTCTGGTCTGGCTGGTCGGGGTCGCCAGCGCGCTACTCACCCCGTGGGGCCTGTGGCGCTACCGCTGGGTGCTGGTCAAGCTGGTGCTCACCACGGTGCTGGTCGGGCTGGTGCTGTTCCTGCTCACGCCGAATCTGCGGCACGCCGGTGCGGTGGGCGCCGCCCTCCCCGCCCGGGACCGCGCCGACCTGGTGATCGCACCCGCGGTGTCGACCAGCCTGATGATCATCGCGACGGTGCTGTCCACGTACAAGCCGTGGGGCCGACGTCCCGCCGCCCAACCGGCCCGCGCGGGCCGGGGCAGCAATCCGTGAGAGTCCCAGCAGTGCGGTGATCGCGCCAGAACCCGGCTGTCGTGGCATCCTCGCGCCCGCGGGCCACTACATTCCATGATCGAGCACGGTCCTGAGCTGGGGCCGCAGGGGGCGGGGTGTGGGCTGGTCAGGCCGGGGGTGGGAGGTCTCCGGTGCGGTCGAGGGCTGGGCCGAGACGGGCGGCGAGGGCGAGGTGAGCGGCCCGCGCCTGGCGGAACGCGTACCGGAACAGCGGCGTCGGCGCGGTCAGGGTGATCTCGACGTCGATCCGGACCAGGCCGTCCGGCTCGGCGCGCAGTCGAGTGTGGTTGCGTACCGTGGTGGCGGGCCACTGGCGGGCCACCATGACGATCTCGTCGTCCTCGCTGACCAGCACGTCCGCGTGGTACGTGGTCCGGAAGCGTAGCGGGCCGGCCACCAGCCTGTCGTTGATCGTGTAGCTGGCCTGGGCGCCGGGTCGGGGCGGCAGTTTGCGGACCCGGACGATCAGCGGATGCAGCTCGCCGTGTCGGGTCAGGTCACCGAGCATCGCCGCTGCCTCGGCCGGCGAGCACCGGGCCTGGACGGTGTAGCTGAAGGTATCGCTGCTGCGCACACGTCTCCCACCGTCGTTTGTCGCACGATCGTCCCGTACCGATGTCTGGCTGGCAACGCCTGACGGTCGCCGATGCCAGGACGAACCCCGGCCGATGGGATGCCGCCTCACCAGCTGTCGCATTAGGGTCGGTTGGTGAGGAATTACCCGACCGTGCTGAAGGGCGGCATCATGAGCGGCGACGACGGATGAGCGGGCACGTGATGGTCTTCGCGCCCACCCCGCAGCTCACGGTCACCGTGGACCAGCCGAACGACCACCCCGAGCTGCATCTGCACCCCGGCGGGCAGGGCGTCTGGCAGGCCCGGATGGCGATGTCGCTCGGTGTCGACGTGGTGCTCTGCGCCGCCCTCGGCGGCGAGATCGGCCAGGTGCTGGAGCCGCTCCTGGTCAGCGAGGGCGTGGACCTCAAGGTGGTGGTCCGTGACTCCGGCAGCGGCGGGTACGTGCACGACCGCCGGGGCGGCTCGCGGCAGGAGATCGCCGACGTGCCCGGGCAGCCGCTGAGCCGACACGAACTGGACGAGCTGTACAACCTGGCCCTCGGCGAGGGACTCCGGGCCGCGGTGAGCGTCCTCAGTGGGCCGAACGAGCCGTGGCTGGTCCCGGCCGACCTGTACCGGCGCTTCGCCGCCGACCTCGCCGCCAACGGCGGCCGGGTGGTGGTCGACCTCTCCGGCGATCACCTCGGCGCGGTGCTCGAGAGCGGCGTGTTCTTCCTCAAGGTCAGCCACGAGGAACTGATCCGCGACGGCCGCGCCCGCAGCGACGACAGCCTGGAGCTGACCCAGACCATGTACGAACTGCACGCCGCCGGCGCGGAGACGGTGGTGGTGAGCCGGGCCGAACAGCCGGCGCTGGCGCTCATCGACGGAGAACTGTTCGAGGTCGAGATGCCCCGGTTGGAGGCCGCCGATCCGCGCGGCGCGGGCGACTCGATGACCGCCGGGGTGGCCGCCGTCGTGGCCCGGGGCGGGGACATCCGAACCGCCATCCGCACCGGCGCTGCCGCCGGCGCGATGAACGTGACCCGGCACGGCCTGGGCACCGGACGACTGGACTCCATCACCGGCCTGGTCGACCGGGTCCGGCTGGTGCCGGCGGACAGCCGGCCACAGGAACGGACCACCCCGGACGAGTTGGCCGACCGGGTGGTCGAGCGATGACGCTGCGGGTGCTGATCACCAACGACGACGGGATTGCCGCGCCCGGCATTCAGGCACTGGCCTGGGCCGCGGCACAGCGGGGCCTGGACGTGGTGGTCGCCGCGCCGCTGGAGGAGGCGAGCGGCACCAGCGCCGCGATGAGCGCCGTGGAGCGCGACGGGCGGGTCGTCGTGAACGACCACCCGCTGCCGGACCTGACGGGTGTGCCGGCGTACGGGGTGGGTGGCTCCCCCGGCTTCATCACCCTGATCGCGCTGCACGGCGCATTCGGCCCACCGCCGTCGGTGGTGCTCTCCGGCATCAACCGGGGTGCCAACGCGGGCCGGGCCGTGCTGCACTCCGGAACTGTGGGTGCCGCGTTCACCGCCGCCACGAACGGTTGCCGGGCGATGGCGGTCTCCCTCGACGTGCTCTCCGCGGGGGAGGCGACGGCAGCCAGCGGTGGTGCCGCGGTGGACGCCGCCGCCCGGGTACGCGACGCCGAGCGGCACTGGAGCACCGCCGCGCGGGTCGCCCTGGACCTGCTCCCCCGGTTGACCTCCGGGCCGATGGAGAGCGTGCTCAACGTGAACGCCCCGGACCTGCCGCACGGGCGGCTGCGCGGGGTGCGACGCGGCACGCTGGCCAGCTTCGGTCAGGTGCAGATGACGGTGGCCGAATCCGGGCACGGTTTCGTCCGCACCTCGCTGGAGGAGCCGGGTCAGGCCGCGCAGCCCGGCACAGACGTGGCGTTGCTGGCCGCCGGGTACGCGTCGGTGACCGCCATCCGAGCAGTCACCGAAGCGACGGACGTCGACCTGACCGGGCTGGACGACCAGCCCTGAGGTGCGTGCCTGGTGGCGCTCAGGCGCCGGGCAGCACCTCGGGAGTGGCAGCGCCAGCGAAGTAGGGCTCCGGGGCACCGAACAGGCCGAGCAGGCCGGTCACCCAGAGCTGCCGGTGCACGAACCGACTCGGCTCGGTGACCATCAGCTTGACGTTGCTGACCTCGGCCGTCTGGAAGCCGGCAACCATCGCGCTGATGCCGACGGAGTCGATGAAGGTGACAAGCCTCATGTTCAGTTCGATGCGGAGCGGCCGGCCTTTGGCCAGCACCTCCGCGATCGCCTCGCGCACCTCGTACGCTGTGTCGACGTCGATCTCACCCCGGGGGGCGATCTCCACGACTCCACCGGACAAAACCGACTTCACGATCGACAGGCTCACGCGAGCACCTCCACCCGCCCGTCCCCCGGGCGCCTCATCAGTACGCGGGCCGCGACCGAGAGTATTCCTCTGACAGCCTCGGTCGCCACCCCTCGGGATGAGCAATTCGCGGATCCGGACCCACAAAGGCACCCATATCCGTACTTTTGAGTATCTGATTGCTCAAGACTTTTTGTTATTTGACCTCTGACGACCGGTCGTGACCGACGCGCCGCGAACCAGGGTAGCGGTCCGGGCCCGACGCGCCCGACAACCCGCCCTCGGCCGGCGGCCCGCCGGTGCCACCGGCGTGTCGCCTGCCCACACCCGCCCGACCCGGGTCCACCCGTTGCCGACGCCACCTAGCATCGGACCGGGACACCCCCCGTGACGGAGAGGACCTTCGATGATCAAACGACTTGCCGGTCTGGCTGGCGTCGGCGTTCTGCTCGCTCTCGTACTGGCCTGCGGTTTCGGCGGTGGAGACGACGATGACGACGATGACGACTTCGCCCGCGGTGTCGCAGCGGTGGTGGTGCGCTGAGTTCCCGGTGGCGGTCCAGAGCCGGCCGGGTTTGCGCCCGGGCGGCCCTGGGCACTGGCGGGTAGGCGAACCGTGACGCGCTGAACAGACGCCGAGGTCCGAAGTGGCCGGCGGCTTCGGCACCCGAGGAGGTAACCACGATGTTCGGAACCAACGTGCTGGACCGCCGCAGCAAGCCGGAGCGGATTGCGGACCATGCCTGGGAGCAGCTGCTCTCCGCCGTCAACTCGGCCGGAGACAGCGTCCGGGACAGCGCCCGCTCGGCCCGTCGCAACAGCGGCGACCTCGCCGACGGCGCCGGTGGCCTGGTGGGCTCCGCCGCCGAGGAGGCACGACGCCGTGCCTCGCTGGCCTTCGACGCGCTCGCCGGTCGGCAGCCGGCTCTGCCCTGGACGCTGCTGATCGGCGCCGCGCTGGTCGGCGCCGCCGTGGGCTGGGCCGTCGGCTCCGCCGCGCGGGCCGCCGGCAGCCGGGACGACAGCGCCGTCGACGACGTGGAGTTCGTCGACGTCGACCGGCCCAACTCGCCGGCGGTCTGAACGACCGGTCCACAAGCACCACCACGGACCCCGCTCACCACTGGTCGAGCGGGGTCTGTCGTCGTGCCGCCGACCTGTGCCGTAGCACGTGTGCAGTTGTGTCGAGGTCCGGGGTGGGCCGGTCCGCCGGGTGCCGGACCCCTCAGGCAGCCCGGCGGACCGGTGTTCGGGGGGGTGGTCCGCGGCGCCGCCCGGATCGTCTGCTCACCGACTGGCGCCTGCGACCAGCACGGACCGGACCGGACCGGACCGGACCATGCCCGGGAGACTTCCGGGCATCGGTGGTTTCCTCGCGGGACAAGCCCCGGGGGACGAGGCTGATCCGGTGGTGACGTCGTGGCCCGGGGGACGAGCACGACGACGGGGACTAGGTGGAGCTGCCCTGGCTTCCACCACCCGACGCGACGGCTTCCGCGATCGAGGAATGCGATTACGGTAACCGAAACGCGCTCGCTTTGGAAGCGCTCCCACCAACTCCCTTGGGGACCGCCCACGGCACCCGGACCTGCGACGCCTCACCCGGTGCGGGTGACGACGGTTCACCCGGGCCGGCGGCAGGCTCGGACCCGGCGGACCTCCGGCCGCAGCCGCCACCGGTCCGCCACTCCACGCAGGGAGGAGGCCCAGATGGCGATCGCCGAGATCGACCGCACCGACCAGGACATCCAGTCCGCCGTACTCGACGAGCTGACCTGGGAACCGAGGGTGCAACCGCACGAGATCGGCGTAACCGTCGCCGAGGGCGTCGTGACGCTGACCGGCCGGGTGGACAGCTACGCCAAGAAGTGGGCCGCCGAACGGGCCGCTCACCGGGTCGCCCGGGTCCGGGCGGTCGCCAACGACCTGGCCGTGCAACTGGCCGACGGCACCGAGCGCGCCGATCCCGACCTGGCCGCCGCGGCCAGCCACGCGCTGGAGTGGGACGCGTTCGTGCCCATCGAGAAGCTTCAGGTCACCGTCTCGGCCGGGTGGGTGACGCTGCACGGCGAGGTCGAGTGGGAATACCAGCGCCGAGCCGCAGAGCGGGCGGTGGGACGCCTGACCGGCGTACGCGGGCTGAGCAACGGCATCACCGTACGGCCGGCCGCCGCACCGGACGGCCGCGACCTGGCCGATCGGATCGTCGACGCCCTCGCCCGAGCCGGAGCGACCGAGGCCGAACGGATCAGCGTCCGGGTGCACGGCGACACCGTGGTGCTCGCCGGACTGGTGCACTCGATGCCCGAACGGGCCGAGGTCGAGCAGGTGGCCTGGTCCGCCCCCGGTATCCGGGAGGTGCAGAACCACATCGCTGTCGCGCCGGTGCTGCGCTGAGCGAGCGCGAAACCACCCGGGGTGGGTGAGCCGGACTCACCCACCCCGGGAGCAGGCTCGGGGCATGAGTGATCCGAACCGGCTGATCCGACCCGGGCGCCCCGCGCCCGGTTTCACCCTGCCGGCCACCCCGGACGGGGCCCTGACCGGGCCCGAGCAGTTCCGAGGACGACCGGTCGTGCTCGCCTTCTATCCCGCCGACTGGAGCCCGGTGTGCGGCGACCAGATGTCGCTCTACCAGTCGGCGGCACCCGTCTTCGACCAGTACCGGGCGGTGGTGCTCGGCATCTCGGTGGACAGCATCTGGTCACACCGGGCGTTCGCGGAGAGCCGGGGCATCGAGTTCCCGCTGCTTGCCGACTTCGAGCCGAAGGGCGAGGTGACCCGCCGCTACGGCGCGTACAACTCGCGGGGTGAGGCCGACCGCGCACTTGTGGTGCTCGACCCGGCGGGGCAGGTGACCTGGAGCTACGTCTCGCCGCCCGACGTCAACCCGGGGGCCGACGGGATCTTCGACGCGCTCGACCAACTCGCCGCCGATCGGAAGGTGACGACCGGATGACCACGCCACTGCAGGTGACCGCTCGACTCCGGGACCCCGTCACCACCGAGGACCACATCCGGGGGCCGGCCGACGCGGCGGTGACGGTCGTCGAGTACGGCGACTTCCAGTGCCAGTTCTGCGGTGCGGCCTACCCGAACCTGCACGAACTGCTGCGGCAGCGGGCCGACACCGTCCGGCTGGTCTACCGCTACTTCCCCATCGCCAACGTGCACCCGTACGCCGAACGCGCCGCCGAGACGGCCGAGGCCGCCGCGGTCCGGGGCCGGTTCTGGGAGATGCACGACTGGCTCTACGAGCACCAGGACCAACTCGACCCGGTGCACCTCTCGCTCGGTGTCGAGCAGGTCGGCCTGCCGCCGGACGAGCTGAACGCCGAGGTGGAGAACCGCGCGCACGCGGACCGGGTGCGCCGGGACTTCGTGGGCGGCATCCGCAGCGGGGTGAACGGCACCCCCACCCTGTTCGTCAACGGCGTCCGCCACGAGGGCGGGTACGACCTGCCCGACCTGCTGGCGGCCGTGGACGGGGCGGACAACGCCTGACCGCCGACCCGCTCAGATCAGCCGCAACTCGCGCGCCCGCCGGACCGCCTCGCGCCGGCGGGTCGCGTCGAGTTTGCGGTAGATGTTGCGTACGTGGGTCTTCACCGTGTTGACCGAGAGGGACAGCTCGCTGGCGATCTCCACGTTGGACAGGATGCTCTGCAGGTAGCGCAGGATGGTCAGCTCCCGCTCGGTGAGCGGCTCGTCGAGCGTGCCCCTCGGCTCGGCGGCCGGGCGGGCGGTGCTCGGGCCGGCCCCGCGCACCAGGTCACTGACCAGTGCGAAGTGGGCGGTGCCCGCGTCCAGGTGCACGGCCAACAGGTCCCGGACCGGCGGTCCGGCGCGGGTGAAGACCCGCCGGCAACCCTGCGGCCCGGCCAGATCCAGCACCTGCTCCAGGAGCCGGCCCGCCCGACGCCCGTCTCCGGCCCGCTCGGCCAGCACCGCGTCCAGCAGGCCCGCGTCCAGGCGTACCGGCAGGGGCCAGGCCGTGGCCGCCAGCGCCTGCCAGGCCGGCAGCCTGCGGCCGGCGGCAGCGGCGTCGCCGGCCAGCAGCTCGACCTTCGCCGACGTCACAGCGAGCACCGGGTCGATGCCCGCGTCGGCGGCACCCAGCAGGTCCCGGGCGGCGTCCAGGTCGCCCCGCTCGGCGCGCAGTTCGGCCTCGGCGGCCCGCAGCAGGCCGGTCAACTCGGCGGCGGACGGCTTGTCGACGAGCGCTTCCCGGGCCCGGACGAGGAGTCGTTGCCCGGCCGCCGGGTCACCGGAGTCGCGGTGCAGCTGCGCCCGGCACAGCGCGGCGACCGCCGCGGCCACCGGCTCGCCGGGAGCAGCGGCAAGCCAGCCGTCGCCCGCGTCCACCTCGCCGACCCGGCCGCCGGTGACGCCGAGTGCCGGGCCGGCGAGGTGGAGGTTCGCCGTGGCCTCGTCGGGCTGGTCGCGCAGCAGCGCCACCAGGGCCAACGCCAGGTACGCGTAGGCGCAGTCGAGCCGACAGGACCAGCCCCGACAGGGCGGCATGCCCAGCGTGTCCCGGGCCGCCTGCTCGGCCGCCCGCAGCTCGCCCCGGACCGCGAGCAGCAGCGCGGCGCGGCTGGCCCCGACCAGCTCGGTACGTGGCCGGCCCGCCTCCCGAGCGGCCGCCCGGGCGCGGACGAACCGGGCGGTCGGCAGCGCGCCGCCGGCCAACTCGACAAGCCCCAGAGCAATGCCGGTGAACGCCCGCAGGTCGGCGTCGTCGGCGGCGCCACCCCCACCGGACGTCGGCGCGGAACCGGTGGTCGACGCGGAGTCCGGCAGCCGGGTCGGCGTGGCGCCCCGCGGGCGGGTCTGCAGCAGCCGGGCGGCGGCGGCCCGCACCTCCACCGGGTCGTCGGCGAGCCGGGCCACTGTCACCTCCAGCGCGGTGACCAACCGCAGGAACCGTTGCCGGCGAGGCACCGGCAGCCCTGCGGCGTATTCGGCGGCGGCGTGCAGGTGACCGGTGGCGGCCGGAAGATCGCCGGCGTACGCGCGCTCGGCGGCGTAGGCCAGAGCCACCTCCGGGTCGGCCCGGATCACCTCCGTCGGCGGGGCCACCGGAGCCGGGGCGGACACCGGATCGCTGTCGTACCGGGTCAGCTCCGGCCAGTGCGCGACGAACAGGTCGCCGGCCAGGTCCCACCGGCCGGCGGTCAGGGCGTGCCGCAGAGCGTCGGCGGGCCGTCCGTCGCCCGCGTACCAGTCGGCCGCCCGCACGTGCAGTTCGCGCAACTCGGGGCCGGGCAGCCGGGCCAGGTCGGCGCGGAGCAGGTCGGCGAGCAGGGGGTGGCAGCGGTACCACGGCGGTCGGGTGTCCTCCCGGTGCAGCAGACCACCGGTCCCGGCCAGGTCGGCCAGCGCCTGCCCGGCGTCCGCGCGGCCGGTCAGCGCCCCGGCCAGGTCGGCGCAGACGGCATCGACGACGGCGGTCCGGCGCAGCAGGTCCTCCTCGGCCGCGTCGAGCGTTGCCAGCACCTCCTCGCGCAGGTACCCGGCGATCTCCGGTTGGTCACCCCCGAACTGCCCCACCCAGCGCCCCGGGTCGGGCTGCCCGCGTACCGCCAGGGCGGCGATGCGCAGCGCCGCCGGCCAGCCTCCGGTGCGCTCGCGCAACTGGTGCACGTCGGCCGCCGGCAGGGCCGCGCCGTGCGCGGTGAGCAGGTCGGCCACCTCGTCGTCGGTGAACGCCAGTTCGTCCGGGCCGATCTCGGTCAGCTCGCCCGCGAGGCGGAGCCGGTGCAGGGGCAGGTGCAGCCCGGCCCGCGCCCCGATCACCAGGCGTAGTCGCTGCCCGGCATGCCGCAGCAGGAACTCCACGCCACTCAGCGCCGCCGGGTCGGCGACCCGGTGCAGGTCGTCCAGGATCAGCAGCACCGGCCGGTCCGCGGCGGCGAGGGTGGCGGCCAACAGCTCCAGTTGGTCGGGGCGGGGCGGCCGGTCGGGCACCGGGCCACCCTCGGCCGACCCGGTGGCCGTCCGCAACGCCGCCGCGAGGTACGCCCAGAGCCGGTCGGTGTCGTCGCCGCCCTCCACCGACACCCAGGCCGAGACCGGGCTGTCTTCGGGCGACACCGACAGTTCGCCGGAGTCGGGCACTACCGCGCCCGGCTCGACGTCGGGCGTCCCACCGTCGAGCCGCGCCCAGGTGGCGAGCAGTGTGGTCTTGCCCCAGCCGGCGGGTGCGGCGATCACCGTGACCGGTCCGGCGGCACCCTTGTCCAGCCGGCGCAGCAGCCGTGGCCGGGCCAGCACCGGCTCCGGTGGCACGGCCGGGGTCAGCCGGGACGCCAGCAGCGGTGACTCCACCGGGTGCCCCGCCGCGGTGTCGACGCGTACCGGACTCTGCTGCTCTGGCACTCGGCCCCACCCCCACCACGCTCCGCCCCCGGTCGGCGAGCGGTTACCCGACGCGGGCCGGTTCACCCCTTCCGGGCGAGCACGCTTCACCCGACCGCGACCGACGATCGGGGGACGTGGACGGGGAGGACGTGGGACCGGTGGGAGCGATGGGACGGCTGGAGCGGGCGGGACCGGCCCTCGGCGGCGCGGCGCTGACCGGCTTGCGCCGGCTGGGCGTACCCCGGTGGCGCGGCCGGAGCGGCGCGGACCGCGACCCGGTCACCCCGCCCCGGTGGGAGGTGGTGACCGTCGACCGGCCGCCCGAGCAGGTGCTTCCCGCTGGTCGCTGGCCGGAACCGCTGCGCCGCCTGGACGGCGCGGTCGAGGTGCGGGTGCGCCTGGCGCCCGGCGACCGGGGCACCGAGCTGGCCGCCCGGCCGCTGGCCGGCGTCACCCCGCCGGTCGGGCTGGCCGCGCACCTGGTCGGCGACGACCCGGGTCTGCTGGTCCGCCGGGCCCTGCGCCAGATCAAGCAGCGGGTGGAGGCCGGCGAGGTGCTGCGCGCCGACCGGTCCGCGCTGGACCGCCCCAAGGTCCGCGGGTGAGGGCGCTGTGCTGGGTGGCCGCCGGCGAGCTGGCGGTACGCGAGGTGCCCGACCCGGAGCTGCGCAACGAGCGTGACGTCATCGTCCGGGTCCGCCGCAGCGCCACCTCCGGCGCGGACCTGCCGCTGCTGGCCGGCCGGAACCCGCTGCTGCGGGCCGGCGACGTGCTCGGGGCCGAGTTCCTGGGTGAGGTGGTCGAGGTCGGTCCCGGGGTCCGCCGGCACCGCAGCGGCGATCGGGTGGTCGTCGGCGCGAGCATCGCCTGCGGCGGCTGCTGGTACTGCCGCCAGGGCCTGCACTCCTGCTGCGACAACGCCCATGCCGACCCGGCGAGCGCCGACCCCGGATGGGGACACTCGGACGCCGGCTGCTTCGGTCGTCCCCGGGCGGCGGGCGGGTTCGCGGGCGGTCACGCCGAGTACGTGCGGGTGCCGTACGCCGACGTGGGCGCCTTCCGGGTGCCGGACCCGGTCGACGACGACCGGGCGCTGTTCGCCGCCGACGCGGCGCCGACCGGGTGGCTGGCCGCCGAGTTGGGTGCGGTGCGTCCCGGCGACGTGGTGGCGATCTGGGGTGCGGGGGCGGTGGGTCAGTTGACCGCTCGGGCGGCGGTGCTGCGCGGTGCCGCCCGGGTGCTGGTCGTCGACCGGTACGAGGAGCGGTTGCGGATGGCCGAGCGGCACGTCGGGGCGGAGCCGCTGGACTACCTCCGTACCGACGTCGCGGCGGAGTTGCGCGACCGCAGCGGTGGGCGGGGTCCGGACGTGTGCGTGGTGGCGGTCGGCGCGCCGCCGCCTGAGCGGTTCGGCGGCCATGCCGACCGGCCGGACGCCGGACGCGAGGCCGTGCACGCGTGCCGCAAGGGCGGTGTGGTGGTGCTGCTCGGCGGGACGGACGGGTTCGTCGACGCGTTCCCGCTGGGCGCGGTGACCGACCGACGGCTGACGCTGCGCGGGGCCGGTCGGCCGGACCTGCGGGACGTGCCGATGCTGCTGGACCGGATGGCCCGCGGTGAGCTGCACACCGAACACCTGGCCACCCACCGACTGCCGTTGGCGCACGGCCCCCAGGGGTACGCGCTGTTCCGGGACCGGACCGACGGCTGCGTGCGAGCCGTGTTCACGCCCTGACGCCCTCCTCGCGAGCTGCCATCGGGGACGGCGAATGGCACACTCTGGGCATGGCTGGGGAGCGGACGTACGACGTGGTGCTGTTCGGGGCGACCGGGTTCACCGGCGGCCTGACCGCCGATTACCTGGCCCGACACGCCCCGCCCGGACTGCGCTGGGCGCTGGCCGGGCGTAACCCGGACCGCCTCGCCGCCGTCCGGGACCGGCTCGCCGCGATCGACCCGACGCTCGCCGACCTGCCGCTGCTCACCGCCGACGTGACCGACGCCGACTCGCTGCGGGCTGTGGCGGAGAGCGCCCGGGTGGTGGCCAGCACTGTCGGCCCGTACATCCACCACGGCGAGCCGCTGGTCGCGGCCTGCGCGACGGCCGGCACCGACTATCTGGACATCACCGGCGAGTCGGAGTTCGTCGACCTGATGTACGTGCGCCACCACGCCGAGGCGACCCGCACCGGCGCGCGGCTGGTGCACGCCTGCGGGTTCGACTCCGTCCCGCACGACCTGGGCGTCTGGTTCACTGTCAAGCAGCTGCCCGCCGACGCTCCGCTCACAGTGGACGGTTACGTCCGCGCCGGCGGCCGGTTCTCCGCCGGCACCTACCATTCGGCGCTCACCGCGTTCTCCCGCACCGGGCAGGCCAGCCAGGCCGCCCGGGAGCGCCGGGCGGTCGAGCCGCGCCCCACCGACCGCCGGGTCCGCGCGGTGCCCGGCCGGCTGGCCCGCTCCGCCGAGCTGGGCAGCTGGGCCGTGCCGCTGCCGACCATCGACCCGCAGGTGGTCCGCCGGTCGGCGGCGGCCCGACCGGAGTACGGCCCGGACTTCCGGTACCGGCACTTCGCCGCCGTGAAGCGGTTGCCCACGGTGCTGGCCGGCGCGGTCGGGCTCGGCGCGCTGGTCGGGCTGGTGAAGCTGCCGCCCAGCCGACGCTGGCTGCTCGGGCGGCTCGCCTCCGGGGAGGGGCCCACCGCCGAGCAACGGGCGGCGTCCTGGTTCCGGGTCCGGTTCGTCGGCACCGGCGGCGGGCAGCGGGTCGTCACCGAGGTGGCCGGCGGTGACCCGGGGTACGACGAGACGGCGAAGATGCTCGCCGAGTCGACGCTCTGCCTGGCGCTCGACGAGCTGCCGCCGACCGCCGGCCAGCTCACCCCGGTCGCCGCGATGGGTGACGCGCTGCTGGACCGGCTGATCCGGGCCGGCCTCACCTTCCGGGTGCTCAAGCAGGAGACGCTGGCGGCCTCGGCTTGACCCTCGACCGGGTCGAGGGGGCAGGATGCCCTGCGTGAGTGACCTGCACAGCATCGGCGAGCTGGCCCGGGCCAGCGGCCTGACCGTCAGCGCGCTGCGCTTCTACGACTCGGCGGGGGTGCTGGAGCCGGCCCTTGTCGACCCGGTGACCGGCTACCGCTGGTACACCGACGAGCAGATCACGCCGGCCCGGTTGGTGGCCGGGCTGCGCCGGATCGGCATGCCGGTTCCGGAGATCGCCGCCGCGGTACGCGCCGAGCCGGCGGCGGTGCACCAGTTGCTCGACACGCACCTGCGCCGGTTGGCCGACGGGCTCACCGACGCCCGCCGGGAGGCCGCCCGACTCCGGGCCCTGGTCGACCCGGCCCAGCCGGTGACCACCACACTTCTGCTCTCCCCCACCGGCCTGGCCGCCGCGCTCGACGCGGTGCGCTTCGCCGTCGGCGTCGACCCGGAGCTGCCGATGCTCTCCGGCGTACTGCTCGACGTGGAGCCGGACGGTGTCCGGCTCGTCGCCACCGACCGGTACCGGCTCGCGCTCGCCCGCGCCACGGCCGACGTCGACGGTCCGCCGGCGCGGGTGTTCGTTCCGGTGGCCCTCGTCGACCAGCTCCGGCCGCTGCTCGACGCCACCGACGCCGGGCCGGTGTGGTTGAGCGTGGCCGGCGCGGAGCTGCGGGTGCTGGTGGCCGGTCGGACGTTGACCGGCACCGCCCTGCCGTACGACTTCCCGGACTACCGCCGGCTGCTGCGCAAGGCCGTCGGCGAGCGGCCCACCGCGCGCCGGATCCCGGTGGACGTGGCGGCGTTGCGCGCCGCGCTGGCCGACCCGGCGGCCCCCACTGTCGCCCGCGACCACGACGGCACGACCCGGGAGGTAACCGTGCTCGGCGTCGACGACCAGGGCGGGCTGCGGCTGCTCCCCGCCGCCGACCTGAGCACCAACGCGCTGCGGGTCGGGGTGGACGGCCGCTACCTGCTGGACGCGTTGACCGCGGCCGGCGCGCCGCAGCTCGTGTTGGAGCTGGACGGACCGATCGCCCCGCTGGCCGTCCGCCGCACTGACGACGCGGACACCTACTCGGTGTTGATGCCGATCCGGCTCTGACCTGACGGCCCGCAGTCCCCGTTCCGGGAGGAAAAGCCCGCGACGGTAGCATCTGGTGGTTCACCTGTGACCCCGGACGGAGGCGTACGGAGCAGCATGCTCGACATGGAGTTGATCCGGAAGGATCGCGAGGCGGTGGCGACCGCGCTGGCGAAGCGTCTGGATCCCGCCGAGGTCACCCGGGCGCTGGACGAGATCCAGCGACTCGACCAGGAACGCCGCGCCCTGATCACGGAGATCGACGCCGAGCGGCAGCGCCGCAAGGCGGAGGCCCGGGCGTACGCGCAGGCGAAGCGGGCCGGCGAGGAACCGCAGGCCGCCGCGCCGGAGGCCGAGCGTAAGCAGCTCGCCGAGCTGGAGTCCCAGCTGGACGAGGTGCAGGCCCGGCTGCGCACGGCGATGAGTGAGCTGCCCAACCTGCCCGCCGAGGACGTCGTGGCCGGCGGCAAGGAAGCCAACCGGGTCGTGAAGACCTTCGGCGAACCGCCGGTGATCGACAAGGTCCGCGACCACGTGGAGTTGAGCCGCGCGCTGGGCCTTGTCGACTACGAGCGCGGGGTCAAGCTCGGCGGCTCCGGCTTCTGGATCTACACGGGCATCGGCGCCCGGCTGGAGTGGGCGCTGCTCAACTACTTCATCGACAAGCACGTCAAGGCCGGGTACGAGTTCCTGCTCCCGCCGCACCTGCTGCTCGACTCGGCCGGCTTCGCCGCCGGGCAGTTCCCCAAGTTCTACGACGACGTCTACCACCTGGACGCCGAGTCCGCCCCGCGCGGGCAGTTCCTGTTGCCCACCTCGGAGACGGCGATCCTCGGCGCGTACCAGGACGAGATCCTGGAGACCCCGAAGCTGCCGCTGAAGGCCTTCGCGTACACGCCGTGCTACCGGCGGGAGTCGGCCGGCTCGCACTCCGACGAACGCGGCACGGTGCGCGGGCACCAGTTCAACAAGGTGGAGATCTTCCAGTTCACCCTGCCCGAACAGGCCGACACCGCGCTGGAGGAGATGCTCGCCCACGCGGAGAGCCTGGTCGAGGGGCTGGGCCTGCACTACCAGCGCAGCCTGCTCTCCGCCGGTGACGCCAGCGCCTCGATGAAGAAGACCCTCGACATCGAGGTGTGGATGCCGAGCACCGGCAAGTACAAGGAGGTGTCGTCGGTCTCCTGGGCCGGCGACTACCAGGCCCGTCGGGCGGCCATCCGCTACCGCGAGCCGGGCGGCAAGCAGACCCGCTTCGTGCACACCCTCAACGGCTCGGCGCTGGCCACCAGCCGGCTCTTCCCGGCCATCCTCGAGCAGAACCAGCAGGCCGACGGCAGTGTCCTGATCCCCAAGGTCCTCCAGGACCGCCTGGGCACCGACCGCCTGACCCCGCGCTAGCCGATCCGTTCGACGGGGGCCGGGTCCACCCCGCGCCCCCGTCGACGCATCCACCCGCCCAGCACGGCGAGCAGGACGAGGACGGCCAGCAGCACGATTGGACCGACGGCGTCGAGAGTGTCGGCCAGGGCGTGCTGCACCCGGGACGCCACCTGGATCACCGGGTCCCGCAGGGCGTCTCGGCGGCCGGCGGCGAGCCGTAGCTCGTACCAGCCGTACCAGGCGACGTACGCGCCGGCGAGCAGCAGCACCAGGCCGCTGAGGCGGGGCACCAGCGCGCCGGCGACGCGCAGCCGGGCCACCAGGCCGTCGCGCAGCAGCGCCACACCGAGCGCGGCGACCGCGACCACCAGGCCCATCCCGAGGGCGTACGCGCCGAACAGCGCCAACCCACGTCCGGTCGAGCCGGCCTGGAGGCTGGTCACCACGATGGCCAGGAACGGCGCGATGGCGCAGCCGAGCGACGCCAGCGCGTACGCCGCGCCGAACAGCGCCATCGACGGCCAAGAGCGGGTGAGCCGGGGCGCGCGAGTGGACCAGCCGGGTGCGGGCAGCCGCCGGCCGGCGAGCAGCCAGCAGCCGGCCACCGCCAGCAGCACGCCGAGCGCCACGGTCAGCCAGGGCAGCCGGGGCCGCAGCCAACCGGCCAGCGGCGCGAGCGCCAGGCCGAACGCGCCGAAGACCAGCACGTACCCCACTGTCAGCCCGGCCGCCGCGGTGAGCGCGCGGCCTACCGCGCCGCGGACGTCCGACGCCCCCGCGACCAACAGCGAGAGGTACGCGGGCAGCAACGCGAAGCCGCACGGGTTGACAGCGCCGAGCATGCCGGCGGTCAGCGCGAGCAGCAGGGGTGTGGTCACGCCCCGGCCAGTGCGGCGACCCGGGCGGCGAGCGCCTCTCCGTCGAGGAAGCCCTGGTGGACGATCGTGCCGTTCCGATCGATGATCACGAAGATGCTCTGCTCGGTCACCTTGAACCGCTTCCAGAGCACGCCCTTGCGGTCCTCAAGCTGCGGTGTCCCGCCGAGGTCGAACTCGGTGACGAACTCCTTCATGGCCCGCTGCTCGCCGAGGCCGGCGACGCCGACGATCGGCACGGTGTCGCGGTAGCGGGGCGCGACCTCCGCCACCGTCCAGGCCTGGCTGGCACAGGTGGCGCACCACGGCGCCCAGAACCACAGCACCACCGGCTTGCCGGCGAGTTGCGCCGCGTCGAACGCGGCCCCGCCGAGGGTGGTGCCGGTGAAGCGCAGCACGTCCGGAACCTGCGCCGGGGGCGGCGAGCCGGTCGCGGTGGCGGTGGGGGTTGACGCGGCACCGGTGGTGGCCGGCGCGGTACCGGCGACTGCCGGTGGCGGGCTGGCCGTGCCGGTGCAGGAGACCGCGCCGAGGAGGGCGGCGGCCAGCGCCGCGGCGGTGCCGGCACGGCGGGCCGCACCAACCCCTGACGGTCGCCTCCGTGCGGGCCAGCTGGGCATGCGCGTCTCCGTTCGTTCGGCGAGAAGGTGCCCTTTCCTACTCGGCCTTGGCGAGGCGGAGAGCCAGCTCGGGGCACACCTTGACCGCCTTCAGCGCGCCCTCTCGCAGCCAGGTCGGCACGGGGGTGGGCGGGAAGGCGGGATATCCGTTCGCGTCGAGCCGGATGAAGTCCGGTACGACGTGCGCGCACAGGCCGTGCCCGTCGCAGCGCGACCAGTCCAGGGTGAGCTTCTGCGGGTTCGCATCGGGTGCGCCGGGCAGCCCCATCACACCCTTGACCCGCCGGCCACAGCCGTCACCGGTGCTGTGCAACCGCAGGTCGTCGGTGAAGACCTCGATCGCGGAGAGCGCGAACCGGGCGGTGCCGTCCGGGTGGCTGCACGCGCCCCGACCCTTCACCTCGCCGGCGGCGGCTCGCACCACGTCGGCCGGCTGACTCCCGGCCACGGCCAGGTCCACAGCGCGGGCCAGGTCCGGTAGGCCCATCTTGCACGGTCCGCACTGGCCGGCGGACTCCCCGGCGAGATAGCGCACCACCTGGGCGGCCTCACCCAGTGGGCAGGTGTCGACGCCGAGCGGGATGATGATGCCCGCGCCGAGGGTGCCACCGACAGCGGCCAGGCCCTTGCGGGACACCTCAGCGGTGTCCGCCGCCTCCGGGGTGATCCACTTTCCGTGGTAGCCGCCCATCAGGATGCCCTGGGTCTCCGGCACCTCGCACAGGTCGAGGACGTCGCGCAGCGGCATGCCGGCGGTGCACTCCACAACGGCCGGGCGGCCCGCCGCGCCGGTCACGGTGAGCAGCACGGTGCCCGGCTCGTCGTCCGTGCCGAGGGCCGCGTACTCGTACGGGCCGAGTCGCGCGCCGACGGCGAGCTGCGCGAACGTCTCGGCGTTGGACAGCAGGGTGGGCAGGCCGCTGACCCCGGAGTCGCTGGAGCGCTTCTTGGTGCCCGGCGGGATGTGCGGCAGCCCGTTGATCCCGTTGACAAGTGCGCCGCCCTCGCCGGAGATGAACCGGTGCGGCACTGTGACGATGGTGGTCAGCACCGGCATCCGGCGCTCCTCCAGCGCCTCCATCAGCGAGTCCCGGCCAACCCCGTCGTCGGCCACGCCGATCACGATCTCGTCGGCGTCCAACGCGTACGCGACCAGCGCCGCGCCGTCCAGGACCAGGTGCGGAGCACGGGTGAGCAGCACCTTGTCCTTCCAGCTGGCCGGCTCCCCCTCGCTGGCGTTGACGACCACGACGGCGGCGAGGTCCTGCCGTTCGCAGGACTCCAGCACCGCGCGCAGTTTCCGGGCGAACGGGAAACCCGCCCCGCCCTTGCCCTTGAGCTGCATGCCCTCGGCAAGCCGGAGCAGTTGCGCCGGCTCCATCGGGCCGATCGGGCCGTGCACCTCCTCGTGCGCGGCCAGGTCCAGCCGACCGAACTCGGCGAAGCCGGCGGTGAGCCGGGGCTCCCCCACGCAGGCGACGGGTGGCACTGCCGTACGCATCACTTCGCCTCACCCCGCAGCCCAGCCCAGTACGCCCCGTCCACGGCGTCGGCGCTGGCCTTGCGGCGCTTGGACCGGCCCTCGCCGGCGGCTCGCTTGGCGCGGCGAGACGCCAGGTCGACAAGGGTCGGGGTGTCGTCGACGGGCGGCGGCACCTCGTCGGGCACGTCGTACCGGGCCGGCGGACGCCAGTAGTCCGGCTCCTCCGGCAGGTCGTCCTCGACGCTGTGCCGGCCGCTGCCACTGCGCGGCGTCGCGGAGATCGGGCTGCTGGAGATCGGGCCGGCCGAGATCGGCTCGACGGAGACCGGGCCGGCGGAGATCGGCTCGGCGGCCTGCCACCGGCGCGGGCTGTCCCACGGCTCCTCGGGCTCGACCGGCTGTGGTGGGGCCGAGTACCGGCTGCCGTCGTCCTCGTCGCGGGACCGGCGGCTGGACCGTTCGGCGGCCGGTTCCTCGACGCGTCGCCGTCCGGTCGGCACAGCCTCGTCCCGGGTACGCGAGCCGCGCCGCCGGGTCACCGGCTCCAACTCCTCGTCGTCGCGCTCGCGGGTGACGGTCTCCTCGACGCTGCGGCGCGACCGGCGGGTCGCGGGCTCCGCCTCGTCGCGCCGGCTGCGCGACGGCCGTTCGGCGTCGCGGCCGGCCGCCGGCTCCTCCGTACGTCGGCGTCGGCTGGGCCGGGTCGGCTCGACGAGGGAACCGGGCTCGGGCACCACCGGGACGGTGAACCGTTCCGGGTCGCGCCGCGCGACCGGCGCGGCCCACGTGGCGGTGGTGGTGTCCGTCCAGGCGGGACGCTTCTCCGCGGCGGACTTGCCGCGTCGACCCAACCCGCCCAACAGCAACCGAGCGGTCTTCGCGTCGTCGGCCCGACCGGCCATCACCGCGTTGCGCACCGCCGCCTGGTGCTGTTCGCGGCTGCGCCGGCCAATGGTGACCGAGAGCCGGACCAGCAGGGCCAGCACCACCAGCAGGATGCAGCCGAGGTAACTGAACATCACCCAGGGCGCTGCGGCCCGACCGGCGTTGAGGCCGTGGAACACGGCGAACGGCCAGGCCAGGTAGGCGGTGGAGTGCAGCGTGCGCCACAGCCACTTGGGACCGACGCCAGCGAAGCGGGCCCGGATGATGCCGGTCCAGATCACGCTGACCATCAGCAGGGCGGCCACGGTGCCGAGCCCGACGTAGAGCCCTCGGCCGCCGACGAACGGCACCAGGGCGTCGGTCGCGGCGGCTCGCCCGGTGGCGATCTTGGTGAGGACGTGGAAGCCGAGCCCGGCCACGCCCAGCACACCGGTGGCCCGGTGCGCCGACTGCATCAGCACCCGGTGCGAGATGCGCAGCACCAGCCGGTCGGTGGCGAGCAGGCCGAGCAGCACGGTGAGGCTCAACGCCACCAGGGAGATCACCCCGGCGAAGAACTCCGTGAAGAAGAAGCCGTACGCGTACGCCGTCTGCCCGGCGCCCGTCAGCATGATCGCCGCCCACAGCGCGGCGAGCACCGACGCGATCAGCAGGGTGGCCGCCGATCGTGACGGTGTGCGCACCCCCCGACTGCTGGCGCTGGTCCGGACGGTGGCCGCCTTCTGGTTCTGCTGTGCCCGGGCCATGTGCTCCTCGATCGTCTCGCGGCGGCGTACCACCGGCCGACCCCTGCTCCCCCATCCAGTACGGACCGGCGGGGCGCGCGGATCATCCGTGCGGAAAAATTTCTGGCCGAGATCGAACCGAACCGCGGCCACGTGCGTCTCCGGCCACCTCGGCGCACTCGTGCGCTGCGCTCGGCGCCTTCGGTCGGCGGGTATCACCGAATCGGGAGCCCCGAACGGTCCGCCACCTTAGAGTGGTTTAGTGCCGTTTGACCGAAAGTCGCCGTACCGCCGCCGTGCCCCCTGGGTGGCCGCGGCCATCGCCGTACCGACCCTGCTGGTGACCGCGCTGCTTGTGGGCCAGGCCCTGACGCCCGGCACGACGGCCCCCGACAGACGGATCGCGGCGGCCGACCCGCCGCCGAGCAGTGTCGAGCAGAGCCCCGAGGAGTCGGTTCCCCCGGCCGCGCCCGCCCCGGCGGGGCTGCCGGTGGTCGACTACGACCCCGCGCCCGGAGGCTTCCCCGCGGACCCGGCCGCCATGGACACCACGCCGCTGACCGAGGGTGCGCACCCGACCAGGCGGATCACCGCGTACGACGCGCCCGGTGGCCGTCCGCGAGCCTTCCTGGAACCAACGATCAACGGCGTCGAGCTCACCATGCCGATCGCCGACCGGCGCGCCGGCTGGACGGCCGTCCTACTGCCCTCTGCCAATCGGCGGCTCGCCTGGCTGCCTCCCGGCGGGTTCGACACCGTGGCGCTGCGCGACCACATAGTGGTGGAACGCAAGGTCCACCGGCTCACCTGGTACCGGGCCGGCACGGCGGTGCGCTCCTGGGAGGTCAGCCTCGGCCAGTCGGGGCAGGAGACGCCGCTCGGGCGGACCTTCGTCCTGGGCCGCACCCCGCCGCCCGAGGAGGTCTACGGCGGGGTGGACATCTACGCCCTCGGCTCGGTGCCCGACGACCCCGAGTCGGTGCCGGCCGGGCTGCGGGGCGCCCACATCGGGGTGCACACCTGGCACAACGACGACGAGTTGGGCGAGAACACCACAAACGGCTGTATCCGGCTGACCCGCAGCGGTCAGCGGGAGCTGCTCGCCGAGGTCCGCCCCGGCAGCAGCGTGGTGGTTGTCGACAAGCTGCCCACCCCGCCCCCGACCGCCTGACCGGCAGCCGTCACTCGCCGAGCAGCCAGCCGTTCTGCTCGGCGACCCGGATCGCCTCGGCCCGGTTGCGGGCACCGGTCTTGCCGATCGCCGCCGAGAGGTGGTTGCGCACCGTCCCCTCGGACAGGTGCAGCGCCCCGGCCAGATCGGCGACAGTGCCACCGCCGCGGGCGGTCCGCAGCACCTCGGTCTCCCGGTCGGTCAGTGGACTCACCCCGGCGGCCAGGGTCTCGGCGGCCAGCGTGGGGTCGACCACCCGCAGGCCGGCGTGCACCCGACGGACCGCGTCGGCGAGTTGCCGCGCCGGGGTGTCCTTGACCACGAAGCCGCTCGCGCCGGCCTCCATCGCCCGACGCAGGTAGCCGGGCCGACCGAAGGTGGTCACCACCAGCACCCGGCAGGTCGGCAACGCGGTCCGTAACGCGGCGGCGGCGGCGATCCCGTCCAGGCCGGGCATCTCCACGTCCAGCAGGGCGACGTCGGGGTTGCTGCGGCGGGCCGCGGGCACCACCTCGTCGCCCCGGCCGACCTCGGCCACCACGCTCAGGTCCTCCTCCATCGAGAGCAGCGCCACCAGCGCGCCGCGGACCAGCGCCTGATCGTCGGCGAGCAGCAGCCGGATCGGGTTGGACCGGCCCTCGCCGGAGGCACTCACCGGGCCTCCGCCGGGACGTGCACCCGGAGCAGGAAGCCACTCCCGTCGGGCCGGCGGCCGACGGTCAGCGAGGCGTCCAACTCCCACGCCCGCTCACGCAGGCCGACGAGCCCGTGCCCGGTGGCGTCGGGAGTAGACGGGCCGCGACCGTCGTCGCTCACCTCGACCCGATCCGGGTGCACCCGGACCGTGCAGCACCGCGCCCCGCTGTGCCGGACCACATTGGTCACCCCTTCCCGTACCGCCCAGCCGAACAACCGGTCCCACTCGTCCGGCAGCTCCGGCACCTCGACCGGCAGGTCCGCCGCGATGCCCGCCGCGGCCAGCGCCGAGCGGGCGCCGGCCAACTCCGCGGCGAGGGACACCTCGCGGTACGCCCCGACCGTCTGCCGCACGTCGGACAGCGCCGCGCGGGCCAGCGCCTCCACCTCGGCGATCTCGGCGGCGGCGCGTTCGCTGTCCACCTGGATGAGCCGGCCCGCCAACTCGGCCTTGATCGCCACCACCGTCAACGAGTGCCCGAGAATGTCGTGCAGGTCCCGGGCGGCGCGGGCCCGCTCCTCGGCGACCGCGAGCCGCCCGATCTCCCGCTGTGCGGCCTGTAGTTCACTGTTGCGCTGGGCCAGCCGGGACACCCCGAACATCGCGAACGAGGCGAGCAGTACCGCCCAGACGATGCCGTGCTCCGCTGCCCATCCCGGGACCAGCCAGGACGCCAGCGCGGGGGTCAGCGCGCAGACCACCACGGTGGCCAACGCCTCCCACGGCGGCAGCAGGAACACCCCTGCCGCCGCCACGTAGACCAGGGTGGCCAGCCAGTCCCCGCCGGTGCCGGGGATGCTGACCAGGCCCACCGCGAGCAGCAGCACCAGCCCGGCCCGCGCCCGACCTGCCGGGATCGGCAGCAGGGCCTGGCGCTTCTTGCGGGCCCACTGGAACAGCAGCACGTAACCGACGCCGAAGACGATCAGGGCCGCCACGCCGAGCCACCGCCGCCCCGGCTGTGGCTGGTGCCACGCGGTGGCGAGCGGCACGTTGAGGAAGAACAGCCACACGGCGCCCAGCAGCCAGCCGATGAACCGCCAGTGGCGGCTCGTCAGCCGGGGCTGCCCGGTCGAGGGGTCCATCGGGTCCACGCTAGCCGTCGTGGTGGTCAGACCCGCGCGGTGTCCCGGCGGAACAGCCGGGCCGCACCGACACCGAAGACCAGCGCCCAGCCGACCAGGTTGACCACCGCCGCCACGCTCACCCCGTCGCCGGTCAGCGGGGCACGGGCCAGCACCCCCATGCCGTACACCGGGGTGAACTTCGCGACCTGCTGGAGCACCTCCGGCAGCACCTCGACCGGGACGAACAGGCCGCCGAACATGGCGAGCACGGCCAGGATCGGGCCGATGAACTGCATGACGTTCTCGGCCGGTACCAGGTAGCCGATGAACAGGCCGAACGCGGCGAAGACAAGTGAGCCGAGCCAGGCGGCGAGCCCGGACAGCAGCCAGACGTACGCGGGGATGCGCACCCCGGCCGCGGCGCCCACCAGGAACTCGACGACGACGGCGAGCAGGCCGAGGGTCATCGCGGTGACCAGCTTCGTCGCCACGTACGCGGTCGGGCGCAACGGGGTGAGCCGCAGCTGACGGCTCCAGCCCAGGGCCCGCTCGGTGGCGACCGCGCCGCCCGCGCTGGTGGTCGCCACCATGGCCGCGTACACGGCCAGGCTGATCATGACGTACGCCGTGACCGGGCGGCCGTTGTCCAGCGACTGCCCGCCCTGGGGCAGACCGAAGATGAGGAAGAAGACGCCCGGCATGATCAGCGTGAAGGCGAGGGTGCGGCGGTTACGCAGCACCCGGCGCAGCTCGATGCGCAGGACGCCCGGGGCGAACCCGCCCAGGGCGGGCAGCCGACGGTCCGGCTCGGCGGCACGGGTGGGGGTCGGGGTGGGGGTGAGCGTCGTCATCTCAGGCTCCGGTGTGCGCGGTGGTCAGGGCGAGGAAGGCGTCCTCGAGGTTGCGGGAGGTGATCTCCACGTCCCGGGCGTCGGTCCGGGTGAGCAGGTACCGGGCGATGGCGTCCGAGTCGCCGGTGCGTACCAGCACGCTGTCGCCGCGTACCTCCACGGCGTCCACGCCGGGCAGCGCGGCCAGCGCGGCCTGGTCGGCACCGGGCAGGGTGGCCCGGACCGTGCGGCCGGCGGCCAGGTTCTTGATCTCCGCGGTGGTGCCGTCGGCGACGATGCGCCCCTGTCGGACCAGCACGATCCGGTCGGCGTACGCGTCGGCCTCGTCCAGGTAGTGGGTGGCGAAGATGACGGTCCGTCCGGCCCGCGCGTCCTGGCGCAGGGCCTGCCAGAAGTCCCGCCGACCCTCGACGTCCATGCCGGTGGTCGGCTCGTCGAGCACCATCAGGTCCGGGTCGGGCAGCAGGGCCAGCGCGAAGCGCAGCCGCTGCTGCTGGCCGCCGGAGCACCGCCCGACCACCCGCCCGGCGATGTCGGCGATGCCGGCCCGCTCCAGCACCTCGGCAGCGGGGCGGGTGTGTCGGTAGAAGTGGGCGGTCAGCTGGACCGTCTCGCCGACGGTGAGGTCCTTGAGTAGCCCACCGGTCTGGAGCACGGCGGCGACCCGGCCCTGGGCCACCGCGTTGTCCGGGGTGCCGCCGAGGATGCGGACGGTGCCCGCGTCCGGGCGGGCCAGCCCGAGCAGCATGTCGATGGTGGTGGTCTTGCCCGCCCCGTTGGGGCCGAGGAACGCCACCACCTCGCCGGGCTGCACCCGCAGGCTCAGCCCGTCGACAGCGGTGACCGCGCCGAAGGTCTTGGTGAGGCCGTTCAACTCGACGGCCGGATGCGTACTGGTCATGGGGTAGATGTTCCGGCGTGGCGTACCCCGATGCCTGGAGCGGCCGTCACGCCCCGGCCATGACATTTGTCAGGGGCCGTGCGGGGCGATCCTGGGACCGGGCGACACGGAGCGTGACCTTCCTGGGCACGCACACCGCGCGGACCGGTATACCTTTGAGTCATATTCATACCTCTGAGTCATAACGCTCCCCAGCACCTGCGCGCCGCAGAGGACATGCCGGCACAGGCATTCCAGGCGCGGCAGCGGGTAACCGCCGGGCCGGACGCCGCGACACCGGGAGGACGCAATGGGTGCCACGCCGCAGGGCCAGGTCGACACGATCGTGTTGATTCACGGACTCTGGATGACCCCACGCAGCTGGGAGGGGTGGGTCGAGCGGTACACCGCGCGGGGCATGCACGTCATCGCCCCGGCCTGGCCCGGCATGGACCGGTCCGTGGAGCAGTTGCGCGACGACCCCGGCCCGATCGCCGAGCAGAGCATGGCCACGATCGTCGCGCACTACGACAAGATCATCCGGGCGCTGCCCCGACCGCCGATCATCATGGGGCACTCGTTCGGCGGTCTGTTCGCGCAGGTCCTCGCCGACCGGGGCCTCGGCGCAGCCGTGGTGGGGGTGCATCCGGCGGCGGTGAAGGGGGTGCTCAAGGTGCCACTGAGTCAGCTGCGCTCCGGCTTCCCGATCCTGCGCAGCCCCGCCAACCGGAGCAGGGCCGTGCCGTTCACGCCTGACGACTTCGCCTACACCTTCGGCAACACGATGAGCCGCGAGGACTCCGACCGGGCCTGGCAGCGCTATGCCGTCCCCGGTGCCGGCCGGGTGTTCTTCGAGGGCGCGTTCGCCAACGTCGACCCGCGCTCACCGGCCCGGGTCGACACCGGACGCGACGACCGGCCGCCGCTGCTGCTGCTGGCCGGCGGGGCGGACCACGTGGTGCCGGCGTCGGTGGTCCGGGCCAACGCGGGGCTCTACCAGAAGTCCCGGGCGCTCACCGCGTACGAGGAGTTTCCCGGTCGAACACACTTCACAGTGGGGCAGGACGGCTGGGAGGAGGTCGCCGACTACGCGCTGGACTGGGCGCTACGCGCGGCGGCCCTGCCCCGGGAGGCGACCATCGCCAGCGAGAGCCCTCGCCGTTGACCATCAGACCATGACAAACGGACAGATTTGCTCAGTACCACGGCTGCCGCATCCAGGTCGGCCAACCGTGCGGCGAGCGTCGCCGTCGCCATGTGTCTCGGCAGGGCCGCAACGAACTTGAGACCGTCAAGCACATCCCAGTTCGGCTCGGGGCGCCGGTACTGGTCGAGCGTCGTCCGCCGCCAAATCCCACGCGGATGCGTCCCGTCCCGCCAGAAGTCGTAGTAGAAGCCGCCCCTACGCCAGCCGGGATAGGGAATCCGCTCCTCGGCGTCGTACACCTGCCGGATCTCGGCCCGCAGGCCGACGAACGCCTCATCGCGCGTCAATGCGGCGACGGCCTCCGCGTTGCGGGCCCACACCCACCCGGAGGCGTCCGCACCTTCAAGGTCCTCCAGCCAGAGGTACGGGTCATCGCTCCGAAGTCAAGGTCATCCACAGCGCACGCACCGCCAAGGACGCGCAGCGCGCCCGGTGGCTGTTGAGCGGCTTCCGCTGGCTGGCAATGCCGACGAGGTCTGGGACCGGGCGGTTGACGTCCAGGTGCAGGCGTTGCACAAGGGCGACCAACCGGCCCTGTCCATGGCGGACCTGCTGATCGCCGCAACCGCCGAACGACACGGAGTCACCGTCCTGCACGACGACAGCGACTTCGACCTGATCACCGCGATCACCCGGCAGCCCACCGCCTGGGTCGTCCCCGCCGGCACCGCCGACTGAGCACCTGTTGGGCAGCGCCGCTCCACGGGTCGAGCAGCAGGCAGTAGTCGGCCTCTTGTCGCCGCTCTTGAAGCTGTCGACGACGGCAGCCCGGTCCCGGGTTCTCCCGTCCAGGTAACTGCAGGTGATCCCGGCCGCAATGCGTGACGAGTCAGGTGCCCTCCGCATGGCCAGACTGGGTGCTTGGGGCAACACCACGGTTCGCCCGCTCGACAACCTCCTCACTGCTCAGCGGACTCTTCGGGTGGTGACTCAGGCAGATCGGTGCCTGCATCTTCACGAACTCACCCCCCGCGACAGCGGCGTAGAACTGACCGGTGGTGAGCCGACCCACGTCGGCGATCGAGCTGCCCTTGGCCCGCGCCATCTCCTGCGCCGCGTCGATCTGGGTCATGCTCGTGAGCAGGCCGAAGAACTGGGTGGCGGCGTTTCCGGGTATCCGGTTGTGCAGGCCCTTTGGCGCCTGGGTGGCGAAGACCAGGCCGAGCCCGTACTTGCGGGCCTGCGACGCCAACGCCAGGGTGCTCTGCGTGCACGCTGTCATCGCGCCGGAGGGGGCGAGCGTCTGCGCCTCGTCCATCACAAAGAGCCCGCCGAGCGGTCGGTCTCCCGCCGGGTTGCGCTTGATCCACGCGAATAGGGCGAGTTGCAGTTGATTGACGAAAGTCTGCCGCTGCTGTTCGTCGGGAAGGCCCAGGAAGCTGATCACCGAGATACGGGCCCGAAATCCGGGCGGTGGGGTGAGTAGCTCACCGGGGTCGACGGCAGTGCCGGTGCCACCGAACAACGGATCGTTGACCATGGCTGCGGTCAGCAGTTGGGCCATCTTCGCCCCGATCTTGACGCCTTCGTCGAGCTGGCTGACACCCTCGGGTAGCGCACCGAGCAGCGCGATGAACTCCCGCAGGTCGCTCGCCCCGGTCCGGGCGTAGCTGGTCAGCGCCTCGCGCAGCACGGCCCGACTCAGTCGCGCCCGGTCCGTCGGCCCGTCGGCGCGGGCGTGCGGGGCGAGTGCGGCCACGGCGGCGTCGACCCCGGCGGCGAAGGCATCCGAATCGTTGAGGATGTCGGCGAACTGCGGCAACGGCTGGAAGCTCAGCGGCCGTCCACCGTGCCAGCGGGGCGTCCACACCACGACGTCGGTATTGGCGAGGTAGTCAGCGGCCAGCCGAGCATCGTCACCACCCCACTTCTCCGGCGGGACCGGCCACGGGTCGCCGAGCCGAGCCAGGTCGTTGTTCGGGTCGAGCACAATGGCCGAGACGCCGCGCAGGGCGCACTCCTCGACTAGCCGCCGGATCAGAACGGTCTTGCCCGATCCCGATCCGGCGAAAATCGCCGTATGTCGCCGGAGCGCCTCCAGGTCAACCGTGACCGACTCGTCGCCGCCGACCACCACGCCGACCGGCACCACGTGCGCCACCGGCTCGGCGTGCGCCACCGGCTCGGCGTGCGCCACCGGCCCGACCGCGCGATCGGCCGGCTCCGCATCGGCGACCACGTCGGCGAGTGCCTGCCGGAGCAGCGCGATTTTTTCCGTCGGACGTCGGCTGGCGAACCAGGGCCGCAATGTCTCCGAGCCGTGCCTGCCGATCAGCTCCCGCAGCGCCATCAGCCTCGCCACGTCCTGCTCGGTGAAAGCCAGCGTGCTGCCGCCGGCCGCGGTGAACGCGGCGATGACTTCCTTGGTCCGGGTGCCGGTCGACCAGCCCCGGGTACGCAGCAGAAAGAGCCGTCGTCTCGACCCCCCCTCGGTCAGGCCGGCGGTCGTGCTCGCGATGCGGATCCGGTTGAGCGCTGCGATGTGGTGCGTTGCGCTGACCGCCCGGAACGACCAGTGCTGTTCGTCCTCGATTTCCTCGTCGAGGGTGAGCCGCAGGCGGGCGTGCAGGGCCGGCTTGCCACCGGCCTGCGGGTCGATGCTGAACCCGTCCCCGGCCGGGCCGCGTTCCCCGATCCACGCGGTGAGCCCGGCCTTCAACAGATCCGGTACGACGAAGTCCTCGGTCTCCTGTCGTAGGGCCGTGCTCGGGTCGGCTCGGTCGGACAGCTCGGCGAATTCCACGTCGAGGCGGGCCAGCTTCGCGAGAGTCGCCGCGTCGGCCCCCGACCCGGAGCTACCGTGCACCGTGGACCGGCCCGAGGTGTCACCGGCGCTCACCCCTCCGGAGAGCAGCTGGGACAGTTCGCGGACCTCGTCGGCGGCGAGGCAACCGCGCACGTGGCGGTCGATGGTGCGCAGCATCTCGCGTGGCGTGAACTGCACCGCGTCCGCGAAGGCCGCCGGCAGCACCGGCCACGTCGGGTACGGCGGGGTGAAGGCGATCTCGTCGAAGCGTGCGGTGAACCGCCGCTCGATGAGCGCCCGGCCCAGCTCTGGAGAGGGGATCTCCCTGAGCCGGACCGCCTCCCGGAACCGGTCCTGGATGGTATCGGTGGCCTGGGACTTGATCTCCGTCCAGGTGTGTGGCAGACAGGCGACCACCGACAGGGTCCGGCGGGTCTCCTCGCGCAGGGCCATCAGCCCGCCGCCGATCTGTTCCAACAGCAGCGAGGTCCGCCAGTGGTCGGACTGGTTCTTCCCGCTGGTGGCATTGACCGACTGGGCGATCAGCAGGTCGATCTGGTCGACCGCGATGACTGTCGGGCCGGTCAGGGCGAGCAGTCGGGAGATCTCCCGAACGATCTCCTGCGCGGACCGTCTGCCGCGCCGGATCCCCCAGGCCGCGCGCTCGCCCGGCTCCTCCTCGTCGTTGGCGCAGAGGAACTCGTATCCCACGTCCTGCACGGCCGATGACTCCGCCGCCTGAAGCACCAGGGCTCGGGCGGTGTTCTGACACTCGACGCCGACCTGTCGGTTGTGCTTGCGGATGAGGTCGACGAAGGCGTCGAGCGCCGCCCGGCTCAGCTCATATTCGCCGATGATGGCGCGGCGGACCGGCCGGGGCGCGTCGACCGTCTCCGCCAGCCTCCGCAGGAAGGACCTGAGCTGGGTCTCACCGTCGACCCCCGGCCGTGCAAGACCGTCCAGGATGGACAACGCGGCGCTGTTCCAGAAGGCGCTTGCCTCCAACAGGCTCACCAGGAAGAAGTAGCCACCCTCGGCCTGCACCCGCTCACGGACGTGACCGAGCAGGTGGGTCTTGCCGGTGCCGCGCTGCCCGAGCAGCGCGACACCGATCGGGCTGGAGTCGACGCTTCGGCCCGCTTCCTCGACCCCGTCCAGGATCAGCTCGACCGCGTGCTCGTGCAGGCCGGCGACATGGAAGGACGGGGGTTGCCACACATCGTCCGGGGTCGGTGCCCAGTTGAACCGAAGCGCCGTGAGTGCGCGCCGCTCGGCCTCGTCCATCACAGGCCGATGGCGAGCAGATGTTTGTGCTGATTACCGATGCTGACCGCGGCGGCCCGCTGTTCGGCCGTCAGGGCCTTCTGGTTCGACTCGGGCACCAGGTGCACGTCGGGGGCGCGATTGAGATCGATGAGGGCGGCGTCGACCTCCGGGCCGGGCACCCCCGCCAGCGCGGCGCGCAACGCGGCCAGCGCGACGTAGTCGCCGGGGCGGGGTGACAGATCGCTGTACGCCGCACGGATGCGCTGCCCCAGGTCGATTGCCTCGGCCACCTGATCCGGCATCGGCTCGGTCGCGACGACCAGCCGTTCGGTCGCCAGCCGGAGCCGGAAGAGGTCCTTGGGCTCGATGCCGGTGTGTTCCAAGAAACGGCGGAAGAACTCAAGCGCGGCGTAAAGGGCCTCGCCAGCCGTGCCTGCCCGCTCGGGCGGCTCGGCGCCGAGTTCCGCGACCGCCCGGTCGTGGCCCTGCTGGGTCAGATCCAAGGACATCGGCCGCCCGGTGACGACGAGGAGCTTCCGGTCGACCAGATCTATGCGCTTTTCCTGCTTCAGGCTGCCGAAGAGCTTGTTTGGCAGGGCATCCGCGTTGATCATCAGCCGGACGAGTACGTAACGCTGCACGGGGGTGAGTCCGTCGTGGGGCATTGTGCTCCTGTAGGTGCGAAAGCCAGCCGCCGGCCACGGCGGGACATCTGCGATGGGTGCCGGAGGGGTTTGCTCGTCGACCGTGTGCGCGCAGGCCACGGTATACCGGGCCGATTCTCTCCATCGAACGAGTGCTACGCAAGGTCCATTTTGGAACGGCAGATACCCGACAGCGACCTCGCCGTCGATTCGCAAAATGCCTGGTCGAAAGCGTTTACGACCACTGTGAGCGGGCGCACCGAGGATTGACCTGTCCGGTCCGCTTGCCAACCAACTCAACCCCCATGCAGCATTGCGCTCATTGCCAGCAGGGCGTTCGCGGTGATCGTCGCCTATTCGATTGCCGGCATTTGTCCTGCCTTCTCTCAAGCCGGAGGTCAGGTGTGTCGTCGGAGGTCGTCCGCTACGAGGTGGACAACAAGACGGTCGCCCAGATCGAGATCGAGCCGATCGCCGGGTTTCAACCAGCCAGTGCCGGTGACGTCGCGGGTCGGGTCAGGGACGCCGCGGAACCCGCGATCCAGGCAGCCCGTGTGTTGCTTGAGCAGGTGAGAGTGTTGACACCCGACGCGGTGCAGGTCAAGTTCGGCGTCAAGGTGACCGGCACCACGAACTGGCTCATCGCCAAGGCTGCCTCCGAAGGCAACTTCGAGATCACCCTCTCCTGGCAACCCGGAATCTCGCCAAACGACGGCAGCACGTTCGACAGTTAGGGGGCCGTCGGGTGACCGCAGCGCCGACCGCCCCCTGGACCGTCGCGATCCACCCCGGTGCACGGGACCACGGGTCGATCGGCGCCGGCTTCGTCATCGACACAAATCTCATCCTTACCTGTGAGCATGTGGCCTTCGTCAAGGGCCAACTCCGCGATGATCTGTGGATTTCCTTTCCTAAGGCGGGCGTTGCCTACTGGGATCGCCGAAAGGTCAGCCAGTGCCTGCACAATGGTCGACCCGAACAGCACCTCGACCTGGTGCTTCTCGAACTCGTTGAGCCCGTGCCCATCTGCGTGGCGGCGGCCCGACTGAGGGTTCTGCCGGCGGAGACACTGGGCAGTAAACCGTGGTGGGCCTACGGCTTTCCGCAGGACGTCGAGGGTGGCCGTCCGGCACACGGCCGCATCGGTGCCGAGGGTGGCTGGGGGCGGGTCCGCCTCACCTCGGAGTCCGAGCCCGGCGTCGCCAAGGGTTTCAGCGGTGCGGCCCTGTGGTCGCCCGACTACGAAGCCGTGGTGGGGATCCTGCTGGAGGCCGACGCGGCCGGCCACGGGCAGGCGTTGACCTTCGCCCACGTCGACGCGCTGATGCCGGAATTGAAGCTGGCCTCGCTCGCCCACTGGCGGGCGCAGGACGCCGACGACGCCGCGCTCGCCGCCTGGGGCTGGACGCTCGCCACCGACGACGAGGCGCGGCGACACTGGCTGCCGAGGGCCCGCGGGGTCGCGGTCGCCACCGAGCGCGGTTCCCGGTTTCGGGGTCGCGAGGTGGCGCTGCGACGGTTGACCGGTTGGCTGGACAACGCCGACCCGGCGGGCCGGCCGATGATCGTCACCGGATCGCCCGGGGTCGGCAAGTCGGCAGTCCTCGGCCGGATCATCAGCACCGCCGATGCGACGATCAGAGCGGCGTTGCCGACGTCGGACTCCGCCTGGCGAGCCACGGTCGGCTCGGTGTCCTGCGCCGTGCACGCCAAGGGCAAGAGCGCGTTGGACGTGGCGACCGAGGTCGCCCGTGCGGCCGGAGTCGGGTTGCCGCAGCGCGTCAGCGACCTTGTGCCGGCGCTGCGGGAACGCCTCGCCCGCCGGCCGACGCGGATCAACGTCCTGGTGGACGCGCTGGACGAGACATCGAGCCCGGAACAGGCCCGCCTGCTGATCGACGAGGTGCTCCTGCCGCTGGCCCGCAGCGCCGACGTCGGCGCCCAGGTCGTCGTCGGCAGCCGACGCTCCGACGACCACGGCGACCTGCTCGGCCGGTTCGGCGACCTCGCCGACCTGATCGACCTCGATACGCCGGAGTTCTTCGCCGAGTCGGATCTGGTCGACTACGCGTGCGCGACTCTCCAGCTTCAGGGCGCCGAACGCCCCGCCAACCCGTATGCGGACGAGATCGTCGCCGCCCCGGTGGCGCGGCGGATCGCCGAGCTCGCGAACGGCAACTTTCTCGTCGCCGGGTTGGTCGCGCGGGCCCGGGCGCTGCGGGACACCTCAGCCATCGACCCCGCCCGGGTGACGTTCAGCGGAACCGTCGCGGACGCCCTGGACAGCTACCTGACCTGGCTGCCCGACGCGGGTTCCGCGCCAGCCCGGCTGGCGCTGACCGCGCTGGCCTACGCCGAGTCGCCCGGACTGCCACTGGCGCTCTGGCAGACCGCTGCGGCGGCGCTCGGCGGCCGGACCACCGAGGCCCAACTGAAGGAGTTCGCCCGAACCTCGGCCGCGAACTTCCTGGTGGAGACGGGCGGTGCGGAACGACCCACGTACCGGCTGTTCCACCAGGCCCTCAACGACGCGTTGCTGGGCGCCCGGGCCGACGTCACCACGCGGGCCGACGACGAATGGCGCCTGTTCCAGGGCTGGTCGGCGATCGGCCGGGAGAGCGACTGGTCGGCGGCGCCCGACTACCTGCTGCGGTCCCTTCCCGGGCACGCCGCCCGTGCCGGGCGCGTCGACGACCTCCTCGGCGACGACAATTATCTGCTGCACGCCCGGCTTGACCGCCTGCTCCGGGTGACCGGCTCGGCGCAGAGTGAAGCCGCCCGCGCCCGGACACACCTGTTGCAACGTACGGCGGCCGCGATCGGCGCGGCACCGGCCGAGCGGGCCGCGCTCTTCTCCGTGGTCGACAAACTCGACGGTCTGCACGCTGACGTCTCGCCGGCCGGAGCGCCCTACCATGCGCGCTGGGCGCGAACCCCACCCCGGCAGGAGCGCGGAGTCTTCGAAAGCCACGCGCAGGGCGTGTACGACGTCTGCCCGATCACGGTGGCCGGTAGCAATCTGCTGGCCTCCGCTGGCGAGGATGGCACAGTACGGTTCTGGGACCCGCTCACCAACCGGTCCGAGAGCCTGTTGAGCTGCCACGACGACTGTGTACGCAGCATCTGCACCGTGCGGGTGGGCGGCGAACTGCTCCTCGCCACCGCCAGCCACGACGGGTCGGTCTGTGTTTGGGATCCGCTCAGCGGCCAGCCGGTGCACAGGTTCGACGGTCATGGTGACTGGGTCCGGGGGGTGTGCGCGGTGCCGCTCCCCGCCGGCGACCTGCTCGCCTCGGTCGGCGACGACCAGACGGTCCGGGTGTGGGATCCGGGCACCGGGACGCTGCGTCACACCCTGACCGGCCACACCGGCTGGGCAACCGCCGTGACGCACCTCCCGCTTGGCGGGCCGGGGGTGCTCGCGTCAGCCGGGTTCGACGGGTCGGTGCGGCTGTGGAACCCGGTGACCGGAGCGGCCCTCGGAACGCTGGTCGGACACACCGGATGGGTGACGGCCCTCTGCCCGGTCCGCGCCGGGGCACGCACGCTGCTCGCGTCGGCGGGCTACGACGGCATCGCACGGCTCTGGGACGCCGCCGGCGGGACGCTGGTGCACGAGTTCACGGTCGGCGTCGGGCCGGTGACCGACCTGTGCACGATAGACACCGGCGGCGTGACGCTGCTCGCCTGCACCGGTGAGGACGGCGTGATCAGGCTCTGGGACGTCGCATCCGCCGTCGAGCAACCGAGCCTGCGGGGCCGCGCCAGCTGGATCCGCGCGGTCTGCGAACTGTCGATGACCGATCGCCAGGTGCTCGCCACCGCCGGGGACGACGGCACGATCCGGCTGTGGAACCCGGACGCCGAACTTCCGGACCGGTCGACCGCCGATGGGCAGGCCGGGCGGGTCACCGCACTCTGCACCGTACCGGTGGGGGACGAACGGTTGGTGGCCTCTACCGGCAACGACGGCAGCGTACGACTCTGGGACCCGACCGACGGTACCCCGCGCGGCGAGCTGCACAGCCGGTTCGGCCCGATCAACGGGCTGACCACCATCGGCACCGACCCGGCGCTGCTGATCACCGGCAGCGACGACGGAAGCATCCGGCTGTGGGACGTCGCGACAACCCCAAAGAAGGTGCTGAACGGACACTCTGGTTCCGTCACCGCGGTCTGTGTGCTCGACGCCGACGACGGGCAGATCGTGGCATCGGCCGGGGACGACAAGATGGTGCGCCTCTGGATGCCGGCGACCGGAGCCCTCCGGGGCAGCCTGCACGGGCACCCGGGATGGCTCACCGCCCTCACCGTCGTCACGCGTCAGGGGCGCCAGTTCCTGGCCTCGGCGGACGACACCGGCACCATGCAGCTCTGGGACAGTGACGGTGCGCCGCTGTGGCAACAGCAGGGTCACCACGACGCGGTACGTGCGCTCTGCGCTGTCACCGTGCACGCCGACACGATGCTCGTCTCGGGCGGGGCGGATGGCACTATCCGGCTGTGGGACCCGGCGGACGGCCGCCCGGTCGCCAGCCTGTCCGGGCACACCGACGCGGTCACCGCGGTCCAACCGATGCCGTACAGGGGCCGGGAGATCGTCGTCTCGACCAGCCTGGACCGCACCGTCCGGCTCTGGGACCCACAGACGCACCGGCTGCTCCGCAGCGTTCCGGTCCGGCACCCCGCACTCACCTGCCACTTCGTCGCGGGCACTCTGGTCGTCGGGCTGGAGCACGGCCTGCTGGCCCTGGCGATCGCCGACCGCCAGGACGCCCAGGGCTCAACCCGTCCTTAGCCCTGGCCAGGCCGGCGTGCCCGGGGTGCCGATTACTCGGCGCCGGGCCAATCAGGCGATACCCGGAGGCGTGAGGTGGCACCGATCACTCCAGCAGGCTCTTGATGTCACTGGCGGTGAGCTGTGCGGAGCCGGACTCGCCACCGTCCAGGACGCTGCTGAAGAGCTCCGCCTTACGGGCCTGCAACGCCATCACCTTCTCCTCAATGGTGTCCTTGGCGACCATCCGGTAGACCATCACGTTGCGGGTCTGGCCGATGGGGTGCGTCCGGTCGACCGCCTGGTTTTCCACGGCCGGGTTCCACCACGGGTCGAGCAGCAGGCAAGCCGCCCAGCTCCACCACGTACTCGAGGAAGTCCGCCGCGGTGACGTCCGACGCCGGCGCGTCTGGCACCTGGCTAACTCAGCCCCAGCCCAGCGAGATGTCCAGGATCTCCAGACCCGGTGGTACCGCCGGAGCGACACGCTTGGGGTCACGGGTGACCAGGTAGCAGCGGTACAGGACGGCGGTCGCCACGGCGTGGGCGACGTCCAGAGGCACGTCGAACCGCGCCGCGATCCGGGCCGCCCGACGACTGGTCGGCGCGTCGTACACCGCGACCTTGATCTCGCGCTCCTCGCCGAGGAGCAGGTCGAGCAGGTGAACCGCTGGCGTGCCAGCCACCTCCAGCTGAGCCTGACCCAGGCAGAGCGCCGGAATCCACACCTCCTGCGCTGGGTCCTCCTCGGCGAGGGTCAGGATCGCCCCCGGCTCGACGCTGGTGCCGGAGGCGTAGGCGAGGAGTGCGGACGTGTCCAGAACAAGACCGTTCACGCCGCGGCCGACCCGTCCTGGTCGAACTGGCGCAGCCATTCGGCGTTGCGGGCGTGCTGTTCGTCGGTGATCGGCGCTCGTGCGGCAAGGTGCGACCGGGTGCGCTCGATGTCCTCGTCGGTCACCACGTAGCCGAGTTGTGCCCAACGGGCGCGAAGGCTGTCGGCACGCATCTTCCGGCGCAGGATCCCGGTGATGAAGCCCGACGTGTTGCCCTGCGTGCGCTCCACGTACGCGGCCACGTCGTCGGGCAGGCTGATGGTGATGCGGCGAGTCATACTTTGACCCTACCCGCTGCATACTCGGACGGGTGTTCCGAGCGCCGCGTGTCATTCTCCGAGCGCATCGCCGCCCGCTCGGGCGCTCGCTCGCACTGGTCCGGCATGTGTCGGCCGGCCGGGGGTAACGGGCAGGGATGAGGGCCAGTTTCCGACTTGGTCGGATCGCGGGGGTGCCGGTCGGTGTCAACTGGAGCGTTCTGGTCATCTTCGCGCTGATCGCGTGGGGTCTGGCCGCCAACCAGTTCCCCCGCTCGTACCCCGACCGCTCGCCCGTGGCGTACACCCTCGCCGGGCTGGCCGCGGCGGTGGTCTTCTTCGTCGGCCTGCTCGCCCACGAGGTGTCGCACGCGGTGATGGCCAAGCGCAACGGGCTGACCGTCGACGGCATCACGCTGTGGCTGTTCGGCGGCGTGGCCGAGCTGCGGGGCGAGCCGCGCGACCCGGGCGCCGAGCTGCGGATCGCGGGGGTCGGCCCTCTGGTCAGCCTGGTGCTCGGGGCGTTCTTCGGCGCGATCGCCGCGCTGCTCGCGCTGGCCGGGCAGGACGGGCTGCTCTTCGGGGCAGTGGCCTGGTTGGCCGGCATCAACGTGCTGCTGGCCATCTTCAACGTGCTGCCGGCCGCACCCCTGGACGGCGGCCGGTTGCTGCGCGCCGCGGTGTGGAAGGCCACCGGTGACCGGACCAGAGCGTCGGTGGTCGCCGCGCGGGCGGGCTGGGTGCTGGGCGTCCTGCTGATCGGCCTGGGGTTGTGGCAGTTCCTGTCCGGGGTCGGTTTCGGTGGGCTCTGGCTGGCCCTGATCGGCTGGTTCCTGATCGGTGCGGCAGGGCAGGAGGAGCGGCAGGCCCGCACCGGCAGCGCCCTGCGCGGGGTCCGGGTGGGTGACGTCATGACGCCGCAACCGCAGACCGCCTCGGCGGAGATGACCGTCGCCGACTTCGTCGACCACTACCTCTTCGCCTATCGGCATTCGGCGCTGCCCCTCACCGAGGAGGGCCGGCCGACCGGCCTGGTCACCGTCGACCGGGTACGCGGCGTGCCGGCCGAACGGCGGGCGTCGACCACGCTGGCCGAGGTGGCCTGCCGGGCCGACCAGTTGGTCCTCGCCCAGCCGGGTGAACAGCTCAACGACCTGCTCCCCCGGCTCAGTGAGTGCGCCGACGGCCGAGCCCTTGTGGTCACGGACGGCCAACTGGTCGGCATCGTCTCGCCCAGCGACATCAGTCGCGCGGTGCAACGCGGCACCCTTGCCACGGCCGGTCAGCGGGGGAAGTAGCGGTCCAGCAGGTCGGTGCGGAACTTGCCGGTCGGGTCGAGCCGGGGCAGCAGGGCGGCGAAGTCGGCGTACCTCGGATAGCGGTCGGCCAGCGCGGCCGGGTCGGTGACGAAGACCTTGCCCCAGTGCGGGCGCGGTGCGAACGGCGCCAGGCGTGCCTCCACGGCCGCCACCACCGGCAGCACGGCCGGGGTGTCGGCGATCCAGGTGAAGTGCACGACGAAGCTGTCCCGTTCGTGGTTCGGGCTGAGCCACAGCTCGTCCGCCGCCACGGTCCGCAGCTCGCAGACCAGCAGCACCGGTGCGATCAGGTGCGCGACCTCGTCCAGCGCGGCGAGCGCGTCGGCCGCCGCCGTACGCGGTACGTGGTACTCGGACTGCAACTCGTCGCCGCTGCTCGGGGTGAAGCCGAGCTTGAAGTGCGGCAGCCGCTCGTGCCACGGGCCCGGCTCGCCGAGCTGCGGGGTGCAGTTCTCCGGCGACATGCCGAGCACCGGGTGCCGGGGCTGGTCGGCGGCGGTGGTGCCGAGCCAGTCCGCCGAGGGCGGCGGCTGGTCGGCCACCTGCTTGCGCCACACCTCGCGCAGCCGGGGCGTACGCCAGTCGGTGAAGACACTCACGCTGTACGCCGAGCCGAGCGCCTCGTCCAACGCCTCCCGGTCGAGGTCGAGCGACACGTACTGGCGCAGCTCGAAGGCCGGCACCACGTCCAGGGTGACCCGGGTGACCAGGCCGAGTGCGCCGAGACCGACCACCATGCCGGCGAACGTGTCCGCGTCGGTCTCGCGGTCGACCCACAGCAGGTCGCCGGCTGCGGTGACCAACTCCAGGCCGGCGACCGCGGTGGCCAGGTTGCCGTGGGTCTGCCCGGAACCGTGGGTGGCGGTGGCCACCGCGCCGGCCACCGAGATGTGGGGCAGCGAGGCGAGGTTGGCCAGCGCGTACCCCTGGGTGTGCAGGTGTCGGGCGAGGTCGCCGTAGCGCATCGCGCCGCTCACCGTGACCTGCCCGCGCTCGTGGTCCACCTCGACCACCGGGGGCAGCCCGGCGAGGGTGACCAGGTCACCGTCGGTGTCGCCGAGGCGGTTGAAGGAGTGCCCGCTGCCCACCGCCCGGATCCGGGTGCTGCCGGCGACCAGTCGGCGCAGTTCGTCGGTGGAGGTCGGGCGGTGGAACGCCCGAGCGGCGTACCGCACGTTGCCGGCCCAGTTGCGGCGCGGAACCTCGGCCGCGGTGGTCGGTGTGCTGTGCTGTCCGTGCGCGATCATGTAGCGGTCTCCCGATCGGTGGACTGGTGGTCGGCCAACGCGGCGACGAGGGCGTCCAGAACCGTATCCGTCTGGAACGTGTGGTAGCCACGCTGGGCGATCGGCAGACCGGCCGCGCTGGCGCGTTCGATCTCACCGCGCGCCGCCTGCCGGGTCGGCGCGTCCCCGGACAGCAGGGCGTCCTGGCCGCGTCGGATCAACCGGTCGACCCGGTCCATCTGGTAGCCACGCAGGCCCACCGGGAGGTCCGGGTCGGCGAATGCGGCTCGGCGCAGCGCCAGCAGGTCGACGAAACGGTCACCGGCGTACTGCGTGAGCGCGGCGGACACCTGGTCGGGCTGCTCGCGGACCTGGTCGAGGACGAGCAACTCGATGGCCGGGCGGCCGTCGAGCGGGTGGCGGGCGGTCACCGGCTCCAGCGGCACCCCCGGCACGGGCACCAGCAGCAGCCGCGGCGGTTTCCGGTAGCCGTCGCGGCGGGGCGGCTCGTCGAGGACGAGCGCGTCGACCTCGGCCCAGCGGATGTCCCGACGCAGGCCGGGCCGTCGAATGGTGAGCCCTTCGGCGCCGATCCCGAACCGGAACGGTCGCAGCGCGCTGACCAGCGCGACAACGCCGAGCGCGACAGCGCCGCCCGCGATGATCGTCCGTAGCAGGGCGCCGTCGCTGGGATAAACCAACAGGAGCACCCCACCGAGTACGCACACCAGAGCCAGCGCACGGGCCCCCCGATTCCGGCGCAGTTCCACGCTCGGACCCCCGTTCATGACCGCGGCGTCGGTTCCAGCATCCTCCGCCAAACCGCCCACCGAGGACACCAGTCGATCGGGCACGGTTGTTCTCGTCATCGCCGGGGAACCCTACGCCCATGAGCAGCTACCGTGATCCGGCCCCACGGGGCGACGTGTTTCCCTCCGAGGAGGAGCTGGACCCGACCGGCAGCGGCGTCGAGCAGGCCAGCGCGCCGTCGGCCAGCGGGATGCCCAGCCATCCGGCGCCCACGCCCGGTCCCCGGCCCACCCCGGCGCCCGCGCCGGCCCCGACGCCGGTGCCCACACCCGGCCCGGCGCCGCGCGCGCCCGGCACCGGGCCACAGTCGATAGTGACCCGGCACCTGGACGGCTCGGTGGAGGTGGTCACCGACCTCGACGGCGACGGCGTCGCCGACGTCGTCCAGATCGACGTCGACGGCGACGGGATACCCGACATCACCTATGTGGACAGTGACCGGGACGGGCGGCTGGACACCGTGCTGGGAGACCCGCACGCGGCCGGGACGGGCGTGGGCGCCCATCGCCGCGCCTGACCGCCGGCAGCAGTCCCGTTGGCTCAGAGCTTCGCCATCACCTCGCTGGCGACCAGTTCGAGGTGCGCCAGGTCGCCGAGGTCCAGCACCTGGAGGTAGAGCCGCTCGCTGCCGATCTCCGCGTACCGGCCGATGGTGTCCAGGACCTCGCCGGGCGTCCCGGCCAGGCCGTTGGCCCGCAACTCGTCCGGCTCACGGCCGATCGCGGCGGCCCGACGCGCCACCTCGGCGTCGTCGCGCCCGCAGCAGAGCACCAGAGCGTTGGACCAGACCAACTCGGCAGGGTCCCGGCCGATCTCCCCGCACGCCGCGCGGACCCGGTCGAACTGCGCAGCGGTGTCCGGCACCGAGGCGAACGGCAGGTTGAACTCGTCGGCGTAGCGGGCGGCCAGCGCGGGGGTGCGCTTCGGGCCCGTCCCGCCGAGCAGGATCGGTGGGCGCGGCTGCTGCACGGGCTTCGGCAGTGCGGGCGAGTCCCGGACCGGGTAGTACCGGCCGGCGTACTCGAACCGCTCCCCCGGCGGCGTGGACCACAGCCCGGTGATCACCGCGAGCTGCTCCTCCAGCCGGTCGAACCGCTCGGCCAGTGGCGGAAACGGGATGCCGTACGCGCTGTGCTCCTCGGCGTACCAGCCGGTGCCGATGCCCAACTCCACGCGACCGCCGCTCATCTGGTCGACCTGCGCCACGGTGATCGCCAGCGGGCCGGGCAGCCGGAAGGTGGCCGCTGTCATCAACGTGCCGAGCCGGATGCGGCTGGTGTCCCGGGCCAGGCCAGCCAGCGTGGTCCACGCGTCGGTGGGGCCGGGCGCGCCGGTCACGTCACCCATCTTGAGGTAGTGGTCGGACCGGAAGAACGCGCCGTAGCCGGCGTCCTCGGCGCAGCGGGCGACAGCGAGCAACTGGTCGTAGCTGGCGCCCTGCTGGGGTTCGGTGAAGATCCGCAGTTCCATGATCCGAGCATAGGGTCCCCCGGTCGGGCCCGGTCGGTGGTCGCGCCGACCGGGCCACCGGCCGCGGACTCAGACGTACGGCGGGGTGGAGTAGGCCGCTCGCAACGCGGCCAGCCCGGTCGCCTTCGGTGTCAGCGTGCCCCACCCGGAGTTGAAGTAGTTGGTCCGGACGATCAGCGGCCCACGCTCGGCGTTGAGCTGGGCGATGGCCTTTGGGACGGTGGCGATCCAGGCGGCCTGGTTGGGGATCTCGGCGACCCGCACCCCCCACTCGGCGATGAGCACCGGACGGGACAGCGCCACCGGGCCGAGGTCGGCCACCGCCCAGTCCTTGGTGCGCCGGAACCGGGCCAGCGCGGTGTGGCTGGCGTTGGTGCCGTAGACGTTCCACTGGAGGAAGTCCAGCCGGGTCATCAGTGACTCCGGGTGGATGCGCTGGAAGCAGGCCCGGTCGAAGCCGGCGGTTCCGACCGAGAAGGTCGTGCCGCCGGGCAGTTTCCGCGTCTTGAACCAGGTGAGCATGTAGTTGAGCGCCTGCACCGCGCGGGCATCGGACTGCGCCCAGGTGTACCCGACACCGCCTTCGGTGGTGCCGAACTCGTGGTCGGTGTCCAGCTCGGACGCGAGTTGGATGTTCACGCCGAAGCCGAGCGTCCGATACTGTGCCAGCGCGCGGGCGAACAACCCGTCACACTGACCGCTGAGCACCTGGCCGTACCCGTACGCCTTCGGCCAGGAGGTGCCGGGGCGCTGCTGGATGGTCATCGACGGCGCGGGCGCGGTGTAGGTGGCGCCGTCCACGGTGAAGCTCTGCGGGCCGGTGTCCGGGGCGCCGTAGTGCTTCAGCTCCAGGACCATGTTCATCTGTATCCCCGCCCTGCCCAGGTTGATCAGCCAGGGCCGGTTGTAGCCGGGGAAGATGTAGCCGTCGGCGAAGCTGCGGTACTGGGTCAGCGAGCGGAAGTTGCCGCCGGCCATGTCGGCGGTCGGGTCGGCACCCCCGGAGAGGTAGTAGCCGCCGAGTATCGGCTGGCCACCCACTGTGTAGTCGGCGCTGGCCGTCGCGGTGTTACCGGCGACGTCGCGCACCTGGACGGTGACGCGGGGCATCACGCCACCGCTCGGTAGACGGCGACCGCGCCGTTGTCGGAAACCCGGTTCCAGGTACGCCCGGAGTTGTCGGTGACGGTCAGGGTGAGCGGGTCGATAACCGCGGTGACCTTGACGGGCGCGCTGCTGTTGCCCTGCGCGTCGGTGACCACGATGGTGACGGTCAACGGCTTGGTGTCGGCGTCGGAGTAGGTGACCGTCAGCAGCATCTGGTCGCCCGGCGAGTAGGTCGGCGCGTTCAGGGTTGCGGTTGCGGTGGGAGCGGCCATGGAGGTGCCTCTCTGAGATAGGTCGCCGGGTCCGGGCGCGCGCTGAGCGACGCCGGACCGACGGACGCACACGGGTGCGAGAGGGAAGGCGGAACACCGGCCCAGGCGACGCGGCCAGGCGGCGGCGTCGGCGGTGATGACGTCCTTGTCCCGGTGAGGACGAACCCGCTGCGGGCGCCCCCAGCGGAGTCGGCACCTGCCCCAACAGTGCCCCGTCCGAGGCGCTGCCGTCTTGTCCGTTGCCCGACAGAGACCCCCGCTGAGCTGCGGAAACGCGAGTCGCCGCTGCTATTCGGGCGCGACACCCCGCACGGCCCAGGCCCGCGCGACGAGGCGGATCGACCCGTCCGGTTCGACCGGAAGCCGGGCCGCCAGCACCTCCCGCAGCGCCTCCCGGGCCGGTTTGGTCAACGTCGTGACGTAGGCCAGCGCCGCGCCCTGTCGGTGCCGGAATTCACTCGAGATGATCGGCGGGGATCGTCTGGAGCAACCACGTCAACGGCATCCGTGCCCGCTCCTCGTAGGTGCCGTCCCCGCCCAGCCGATGCAGGGTGACGGTCTGCGCGCCGTCCCGGTCCACCACCCAGTACTGCGGGATCCCCGCCGACGTGTACTCGCGGACCTTCGTCACCGAGTCCATCGCCTCCGAGCCTGGCGAGACGATCTCCACGACGAGTACGACGTCGCCGACCGCCGCCCAGACGCTGCGGGTCGGCGGCTTGCGCCACACGCTGAGGTCGGGGATGCGACCGCCGTGGCCGTCCGGGCCGGAGATGCGCAGACCGGCCGCCTGAAGCACCTGCTCGGCGGGCCAACCCGCCATGATCAGCCAAGCGAAGAGGCGACTGGCGATCATGGCGTGGTCCGAATCGGGGGGCGGCGTGACCGACAGGACCCCCTCGGGGCTGGTCTCGTAACGGTGGCCGTTCGGGTCGGCGGCGTTCATCGCCGCCACGTCGTCGAGCGTCACGATGGCGGGCATGTGCATGCCGACGGCCTCGGCGCTCATGAGCCTCATCCTAATTGACAGGCGGCACCGCGCCTGCTCGGCTCAGCGACGTCGGCGTGCCGGGTCGAGCAGGGCGGGCGGGGTGTCGGACTTCTCGTGTGCGGCGAGGTCGACGCCGGGTGCCACGATCGCGTCGATCGCGTCGAGCACGTCGGCCGAGAGCACGGTGTCCGCGGCGGCGAGCTGGGCGTGCAGGTGGTCCATGGTGCGGGGGCCGATGATCGCGCTGGTCACGGCGGGGTGCGCGGTGACGAATCCCAACGCAAGCTGGATCATGGTGAGGCCGGCCTGGTCGGCGACCATGGCCAGTTTCTCCACGGCATCGAGCTTGGCGCGGTTGGCGGGGATGGCGGTGTCGAAGCGCTGCGGCATGAAGGCCGACCGGTTGGTGGTGACCTCCTCGCCCGCGCGGATCGCCCCGGACAGCCAGCCCGAGGCGAGCGGGCTCCACGCGAGCACGCCGAGCCCGTACTGCTCGGTCACGGGCAGGACGTGGGTCTCGACCCCGCGCTGCAAAATCGAGTAGCTGGGCTGCTCGGTGACGTAACGGCTCAGGTGGTTTCCCCGGGCGGCCCACTCGGCCTGCACGAGGCGGTACGCGGGGAACGTCGACGAGCCGAAGTAGCGGATCTTGCCCGCTCGCTGGAGGTCGGTCAGGGTCGACAGGGTCTCCTCGTCGCTGGTGTTCGGGTCCCACCTGTGAATCTGGTAGAGATCGACATGGTCGACGCCGAGGCGGCGCAGGCTGTTGTCCAACTCGGTGACCAACCAGCGGCGGGAGCTGCCCCGACGGTTGCGCTCGTCGCCCATGGGCAGGCCGGCCTTGGTGGCCAGCAGGACGTCGTCCCGGCGACCGGCGATGGCCTTGCCGACCAGTTCCTCCGACTCGCCCTGGCCGTACACGTCGGCGGTGTCAATGAGGTTGACTCCCCCGGCCAGGGCTGCGTCGACAATGCTGGTGTTCTCAGCCTGGGTGGTTCCTCCCAGTTTGCCGAAGTTCATCGCGCCCAGCACGAGAGTGCTGACCTGGACCCCGGTGCTGCCCAGAGTGCGGTATCGCATGGCTGTTCCTCCCTGCAAACGAAAGCGTGGCTTGGCACTGGCCCCACCGCCCTGTCATGCTGAACAAGCGGAACCGCGTTCCGCTAACAACAATACGGAACACTGTTCCGCTTGCCAAGTCGAGTGGTGGAGGTAACGACGCGGTGGCCGACAACGACAGCGGAGAAGCGCAGCCCGCCCCGCGCAAGCGAGCCGACGCCCGGCGCAACGAGGCGACTCTGCTGGACGCTGCCGCCTCGGCTTTCGTCACCTCCGGCGTGGACGCGCCCGTGCGCGACATCGCCGCCAGGGCCGGCGTCGGCGTCGGAACGATCTACCGCCACTTCCCGACGCGCGCCGACCTCATCGTCGCCGTCTACCGGCACCAGGTCGAGGCGTGCGCCCAGGCCGGCCCGACCCTGCTGGCCACCAGCAGCACACCGCACGCCGCCCTGACGCAATGGATCGACCTCTTCGTCGACTTCCTGGTCACCAAACACGGTCTCGCCGCGGCGCTACAGTCCGACAACACGGCCTTCGAGTCTCTGCACGCCTACTTCATCGACCGCCTCGTGCCCGTGTGCGCCCAACTGCTCGACGCCGCCGCCACGGCGGCCGACATCCGCCCCGATGTGAACGCCTTCGAGTTGCTGCGGGCTGTCGGCAATCTCTGCATCGGCGCGGGCGACCCCCGCTACGACGCGCGTCGGATGGTCGGCCTCCTCGTCGCGGGACTGCGCCTGCCGTAGGGCCGATGTCCGGCGATACCGTGGTGATCATGAAGGAGTGGGAGCTGCGACCGGCCTCGGTGGCGGACGTCGACGCCGTGGCCGAGTTGCGCGCCGTGGTGCTGCGGGCCGATCTGGAGCGGCTCGGGCGGTACGACGACCAGCGCGTGCGGCAGCGCCTGCGGGACGGCTTCGCCCCGGCGTACACCTGGGTTGTCGAGGTGGGCGGCACGTTCGCCGGCTGCGTGGCGCTGCGCCCGGCGGACGACGCCCACTGGTTGGAGCACTTCTACCTGTCCCCGCAGGTGCAGGGCGGCGGCATCGGCACGGCCGTGCTGCGCGAGTTGCTGGACCGGTGCGACCGCGACGGCACCCTGGTCCGGCTGAACGTGTTGCAGGGCAGTCCGGCCCGGCGGCTCTACGAACGGCACGGATTCGTGCTCACGGCCGAGGACCCGGTGGACGTGTTCATGGTGCGCGCACCGACCCTCGCGATGTCAACGTATCGTTGACCACTGTGACGTCGGAGCTGGCGCAGTTGGCGGACGTCCAGGTTGCCCGTGCCCGCCTGGACGAGCAGGAGTTGGACCTGATTGACCGGGCGCGGCACGGCGGCGCGACGTGGTCGCAGGTGGCGCAGGCGTTGGGCCTCGGCAGCCGGCAGGCCGCCGAGCAGCGCCGACAGCGTCTGGTGGCGGCGCGGAGGTCCCGGCAGCAGCACCGCGACCTCCGCTACCCGGCACAGATCGCGGCACTGCGTGCCGCCGTGGCCGATCTCGGGCGGTGGATCGCCACGGACCGGCGGTGGAACGAGCGATTCGGCCGAGCGGCGCTCGTGCGCAGCACTGTGGACGCGGCCCTGGACGCCGCCCCGGGGTCGCTGTACGCGCTGGCCCCGCATCTCGTCGCTGACCTCGCCGACGCGGACGACCGTCTGCCGGCACCCGCCCGAGCCGCCGCAGCGACGATCGACGCCGCCTTGTCAATGCCACGTTGACGCCGGTCGGCAGCATTGCGCGGGCAAGCCTCAAGGAAAAAGATATGAGTCGCCCCGGCTCAACCTGGAGGACTCATGCGGCGCAACGCGGGACTGTTCGTGGCGATCTCACTGCTGTCCGGCTTCGGCAGCAGCGCCATGTCCCTGGTGGCCGGCATCTGGACCCTGGACCTGACCGGCTCCACCGGCCTCGCGGCCCTCACCGGGCTGTGCGTGTACGCCCCGGTGCTCGCCGGCCCGTGGCTGGGCTGCCTGCTCGACCGGGCACCCCGACGACCGCTGGTCATCGCGGTCAACCTCGGGTTGGCCGCCGCCCTGCTGGCCCTCTTCGCGGTACGCGGGCCGGGGCAGACGTGGCTCATCTTCGCCGTCTCATCCGTCTACGGCGTCAGCTACGTGCTTATCGACGCGGGCGAGACGGCGCTGCTGCCGTCCGCGCTGTCACCCACCGAGCTCGGCGACGTCAACGGGTGGCGGTCAAGCGCACAGGAGGGCATGAAGCTCGTCGCTCCGCTGGCCGGAGCGGGCCTCTACGCCTGGCACGGTGGCCACGCGGTCGTCGTGCTCAGCGCGGCCACGCCGGTCCTGGTCGCCATCCTGTACGCGACGGTGCGCCTCAACCGGACGCCACAGGTCCAGCCGACGCCGCGACACCGGAGCCTGCGTACCGGATTATTGGTCCTGTTCGGACAGCGGACGACGGGCGTGCCGGTCGTGCTCGCCGCCGTGTCGATTGCCATGTCCGGCTTCACGACCGCGGCGATCTACACGATCGTGACCACCGACCTCCGCCTCCCGACGACGTTCCTGGGCGTGCTGACCAGCGCACAGGGCGCCGGTTCCATCATCGGCGGCCTGATCGTCGGCAGGCTCCTGGCCAGCCGGGGCCCGAGTGCTGTCGGCGTCGCCGGGACTGTGCTGTTCGCTGTCGGTTGCCTGGCCCGTGGCCTGCCGTGGTGGCCGGTCACGGTCGCCGGCGCGGTGGTCGCCGGCGTCGGCCTGCCCTGGACCCTGGTCGCGGCGGTGACTGCCGTGCAGACGCACACGCCGTCGGCGCTGCTGGGCCGAGTTTCCGCGACGGCGAACACCGCGATGTTCGGCCCACTCGTGCTGGCCATCCCGCTCGGCTCGGTGGCCGTCCACCTCGGCGGTCGCCCACCGCTCGTCGCCGCTGTCGTGATCTGCCTGACGGCGGTGGCCGCCACGCTCCACCGTCCGCTGACGACGACTCGGCGGGCACCCGGGCTTGATCACTCCGGCTAGGCTCCGCCGGGTGCAGACCGGAGGCTGGTAGCGGTTTTCCACGGGTGAGGTCGACCGGCGGGCGGGCGTGGTTAACTATCGAGCCATGCCGCTCAGTCCGGACGAGGTCGAGCTCTTCGAACGCGCCAGGGCTCGCCTGGGGGCGATCGCCTACCGCCTGCTGGGCTCGGCGAGTGACGCCGAGGACGCGGTCCAGGACACGTTCCTGCGCTGGCAGGCCGCCGACCGGCAGCGGGTCGAGACGCCCGAGGCCTGGCTGACGAAGGCGCTCACCAACGTGTGCCTCAACCAGCTCACCTCGGCGCGGGCCCGACGCGAGACCTACGTGGGCACCTGGCTGCCCGAACCGGTGCTGGCCGGGGATCGGATGCTCGGCCCACTCGACACCGCCGAGCAGCGCGAGTCGGTCTCGATGGCGGTGCTCACCCTGCTGGAGCGGCTGTCGGCCAAGGAGCGCGCGGTCTACGTGCTCCGCGAAGCCTTCGGGTACGCGCACGGGGAGATCGCCGACATTCTCGGCGTCAGCGAGTCGAACTGCCAGCAGATCTACCGGCGGGCCAAGCAACACGTCGCCGGCGACCGACCCCGCGCGGAGGTCGACGGCGCCACCGCGCGCAGGATCGTCGAGGAGTTCCTCGCCGCCGCCGCGAACGGCGAGACCGAGCGGCTGGTCACCCTCCTCACCGACGACGTGACGAGCATCGGCGACGGCGGCGGCAAGATCCCGGCCCGGACCACACCGGTGGTCGGCGCGTCGGCGGTGGCCAGGTTCCTGCGTGGCCTGTTCGCGCCCAGCACCGCCAAGCGGGACCTCGTGGGCGGCAGCCCCGCCCTCTACGCCGAGGTCGTCAACGGCGGTCCGGCGCTGGTGGTCGTGCTCGACGATCAGGTCGTCGGGGTCATGTCGGTGAAGGTGACGTCCGACGGCGTCGCGGCCCTGCACACCCAGGTCAATCCCGACAAGCTCGTACGCGCCACCCGGCACTGGTCCGCATCCGCGCACGGGGAGCCCCTGCTGCGCGTCTGGTGACCCAGCTCTCAGCCGACTCCTGTCAGGAATCGGGTCGCTGTCCGGTTCAGGAAGCGACCCTCACCGAGACAGGAGTGACACCATGAAGCACCGGATCGTCGTCCTCGGGGCCGGATACGCCGGAGCCATCGCCGCCGGGCGTCTCGCCAGGCGGCTGCACCCCGACGACACGCAGATCACCATCGTCAACGCCGACGCCGACTTCGTCGAGCGGGTCCGTATGCACCAACTCGCCACCGGTCAGCACCTCAAGCGTCGACCGCTGACCGACGTCTACGCGGGCACTGGCGTCGAGGTCCGAGTGGCCCGGGTCACCGCCGTCGACGCCGACCGCAGGACCGTCGCGCTCGGCGCCGACGAGATCGCGTACGACACGCTCGTCTACGCCCTCGGCAGCACCGGCGCGGACCACGGCGTCCCCGGCGTCGCCGAGCACGCGTACGACATCGCCGGCAGGCCGTCGGCGTCGCGGTTGCGCGACCGACTGGCCCACCTCACGGCCGGCGCGACAGTGCTCGTCGTCGGCGGCGGCCTGACCGGCCTCGAAGCGGTCACCGAGATCGCGGAGGCCCGCCCGGACCTCGACGTCACGCTCGCCGCCCGGGGCGCTCTCGGTGACTGGCTCACCGACAAGGCGCAGCAGCACCTGCGCGGCGTCTGCGCCCGGCTCGGCATCACCGTCCACGAGCAGACCGACATCGCCCGGGTCGACGCCACCGGCGCGGTCACCAGCGACGGCCGGGTGATCCCGGCCCAGGTGACCGTGTGGACGGCCGGCTTCGCCGTCCACCCCATCGCCGCCGCCACGACCCTGACGGTCGCGGGCACCGGGCAGATCGTCGTCGACGCCACGATGCGTTCGGTCTCCCACCCCGACGTGTACGCCGTCGGCGACGCCGCGCTCGCCGAAGGACCGGGCGGGAAACCGCTGCGGATGTCCTGCGCCTCGGGAGCCCCGATGGCCTGGCAGGCCGCCGACGCCATCGCCACCCGCCTGACCGGTCGGACGAAGATCCCGAAGGCCCCGCTGCGGTACTTCAACCAGTGCATCAGCCTCGGCCGGCGCGACGGCCTCATCCAGTACGTGACCGCCGACGACCGGGCCAGGCCCGCCCTGCTCAAGGGCACGCTGGCAGCCCGCTACAAGGAGGTCGTCTGCGCGGGCGCGGCCTGGAGCATCTCCCACCCGATCCCGTACCCGGTGCGCCGCCACCGCATCGTCGCGACCCGGACGGAGAGCGCCACCGCCGCGTCGTGAGGGGGCAAGCCGCCTGGTCTCCGGCGAGATCGCTGGTCCAGGGCGCAGCACGATCGTGGTGGGCAGCTCATGCCTTCTCTAGTGCCGCTTCCACTCGGTCGAGATAGTTCCACCACTCCTCATCGTCGCGCCGACACGACGACAGCAGACTTGCTGCTGAGACGAACGCCAGGACGACGACGTTCTCCGTAGGCACCGCACCTGCGAAGGGCTCACCGTTGACCAGCCGCAAGAGGAAGGCGGAGATTTGCTCTTCGGTCGCACGCCCCCAAGCCTCGGCCCGCGCGATCTCGGCAGCAACCGCTCGGGTTTCCTCGTCGCTCGGCTTGCCCTGATGGATCTCCCGCAGTACAAGCTGCGTGACGGCCAGGGCAAGCTCGACTGCTTCTCGCGTCGCCTGGTCGTCGGGCAGCGCCTGCAACGCCATCTCCAGCTTGGAGCGATCCTGTTGCACTGCCGCGTGGATCGCGCTGCGGGTCAGCGGCTCAACTCGGCTGCTGATCTTCATCCTTACCCTTCTTCTCGTCGAGCTTTGCCGCCCAGGCCCTGAGTGCGCCGCCCGCCGCACCGAGGGCCAGCAACGTCCCAACAAGCGCCTTGGCAGTGATCGGCATAACTTCAGACACGCTAGCCCATGCCGCTGACCCAATCGCAGCACCGGCACTGATCGCTTCCGGGCTGACAAGTTCACGCCGCGGGTCGAACCTGCCCTTCCCTTTGTCCGCTGCACGTCGCGCCCTCGCCGCCGCCGAGGCGTTGCGGGCAGGCGGCCTCCCTTGTGCCGATGTCGCGGTGGCTGGCTTGATCCGCTGCCACCACCCCCACCTAATTTCCCAGGGCTTGCACCTTCGCGATCGTCTGCTTCACCTGCTCCTTGGTCGCCGCCGGCCGGCTGGCAACTTGACCGAGCACCTCAACAAGGCCATCAATCTGCCCTACCAACTGCCCGGAACTGCCCTGCAACGCGCCGGCCACCAGCGTCCGCGCCTGGCTCGCGTCCTCCCTCGCCGCAAGTAACTTGGCCTGCGCTTCATCCAACTTCTGCGATGCAGCGGCCAACTGCGCGATGATTTGCGCCGCGCTCACATGCCCTCCCCTGGCGCCAACGTCCAGCATCCACCGAGCGTGATTGGTCGGAAGCAGCTTACGCAAGGTGACCTCACGTATACATACCCGTGACTGGCGTCTGTGAGCAAGATCGGCAGGGCAGAGAGCCCCGACACGAGATCCTCAGACCGTCTCCGTCTTGAGCCGGCCGTTGAGGTAGGGCTGTGACGGCCGCTGGAAGCATGCGCCGGACACCCGGGAATCGACGGTGCGGACATGCCGGAAGCCCTGTTCCCGGTAGTAGGCGTGTAGCCGTGGGTTGCGCGTCCAGGCGTCCAGCCGTAGCCAGGTCAATCCGGCCGCGTATGCCCGGCCGCCGGCCCAGTCCAGTAGTTCGCCGCCCAGGTTTTCGCCGGCATGGGCGAGCGGGATTATCATCTTTGCCGCATACAGCGCGTCGGCCGGATCGTCCTCGGGGTGCCACAGCGCCTCAGGATCCCGGTCCGGCTTCCACAGGCCGTCGACGTCGAGGTAGGCGGTCAGAGTGATGGTGGCGGTCGGCGCCTCACCGTCCCACACCATCCAGGTTTGTCCGGCTGAGACTGTCGATGCGATGGCGGTTCGGGGCAACGGGATGGACCACTGCTCCTCACCTCGGGCGGCGAGCCAGGCCACTCGCTCGCGCCGCCACCCCATGATGATGTCGACATCCTCCAGCCGGGCGGGCGTGATGATCATTCGGAGGACTCTTCCGGCCGGAATCTCGCGATGATGCGGATGTCGCCCTGAGTGGTGACGATCTGGTTCCGATCGCCGGCGAACACGTTGAACGAGACCCGGAGAGGGCGTCGCTCGGTGTAGCCGGTGCGGATGTGCAGCAGGACCGTCGTGCCAGGCTGGAGCCCGAGCAGGTGCGTCTCCTCCGGTATCGGCATCCGTGAGACGTACTCGTCGTAGTAGGCCACCTGTTCGTGGCCTCGCTCGGCCAGCAGTCTGGTGGTCCCCTGCGGGACGTCCTTGGGCGAGAGCAGTTCGCGGACCTCCTCTGCCAGGTCCATGGGGTAGTAGGTGTCCTGCAACGAGGACGGCTGACCGTTGACGTACCGGACGCACCGCCGCAGCACGGCGACCGAGTCGGGCTCGACGTGGAGACGTTCGGCGAGGTCGGGCGAGACCGACTTGATCGTCAGAGAGAAATCCTGCGACGCCTCGTATCCTTGCGCCACCACCTCTGAGCGCCACGCGTCCGTCTCGGCAGTCGGTTGCGCGGGCATCTCGGCCCGATGGGCATGGAACGTCAGGGTGGCCTTCCCACGGACGACCATGCCGCCACTTCGCCCCGGCACTCTCTGCACCAGGCCCTCATTTACCAGGAGCGCCGTCGCGTCGCGAACCGTGTTGCGCGAGGCGCCGTACTGGTCTTGGAGCTGCGGCTCCGTCGGCAGCCGGTCGCCTTCTCGCAGGGTTCCCAATGCAATCTGGTCCCGAAGCTCGTTCGCGATCTGGCGGTATCTCGGCTGAGCCACTGCCACCTCCCGTTGTCGTACCAACCAATCTATCGGGCGGTCTTGACTACCTCACGAGCCACTGAAATGGTTGGTATCAATCCAACGACACCTAGTGTCACGTTCCGATTGCTCGGAGGTTTGTGCATGGGCGGTCAAGCTGGCGAGCTGGCCCGGGACATCGAAGTGGTCAACCGCGCTCTTGAGTCAAGCCGTGTCCATCTGGCTGCTCTCGCTCGGGCCGAGGACGCGCGGGAGCTGCGTCGGCCCACCAACTCTCCGTTGCTCACGCTTGTCGAGCAGGCCGAGAAGGTGGCTGCCCGAGTGACGACGTATCTGCGAGAGATGCCTCGCCCATGACCTCCCTCAACTTCTCAGAGAGCGAGAGTGCGCATGGTTTCCGGAGTTGTGGCGATGGTGTTCGGTGGCCTGGTGCCGGGGTTTCTGCTCGGGCTCCTGGCGTTCCGGGTAAAGGCGAGATGGTGCCCCCACTGTGGCCAGCACACCCAGCCGCTGCCCGAGGGGCGCGAACGGTGACCCGGCCCGCACCGGACGACGAGCCCGTCGGGCGGCGGGTGGCTCGTTGGCGGGTGCGCCGCCGGATGACCCAGCAAATGCTCGCCGACCGGCTCGGCAAGTCCAAGAGCTGGGTCGACAAGGTCGAGCGCGGCGTGCGCAACCTGGACCGCTACTCCGTCGTGCGGGAGATCGCCGAGGTGCTGCGCGTCGACCCGGCCGTGCTACTCGACCCCCGCAAACCACCCCTGACGGCGGTCACCGGCCTGGACGGTATCGACGGCGTCCGCGCCGCCCTGGCCCACTACCACCACCGACCCATCCGCAGCGTGCCCGTCGATGAGGTGCGGCGGCACGTCACGCATGCCTGGCTCACCTACCAGCACGCCCACTACGCCCAGCTTCTGCGAGGGCTGCCCGCCCTACTGGACGCCGCCCACGCCACACCACCCCTGCTGATGCCCGCATACCGGATCACCGCCGGCGTGCTCGTCAAACTCGGCGAACCGGACCTCGCCTGGCTCGCCGCCGACCGGGCCGTCACCGCCGCCACCGGCGACCCCGTCCGCGCCGGCGCCGCCACCATCGCCGTCGCCCAGGCGCTACGCGCCCTCGGCCGCGACAAACTCGCCCGCACCGCGGCCCTCGCCGCCGCCGGCACCGCCGCCGACCATGGGGTACGCGGAACACTGCTCCTCCAGGCCGCTATGGCCGCCGCCGCGTGTGGCGAGCGTCGCCGCGTCGAGGACCTGCTCGATCACGCCGCCGCATTGGCAGGCCGACGCACCGGAGACGACGACTCCCACCACACCTCATTCGGCCCGATCACGGTGGTGCTGGCTCGCTTCGTCACCGCCCTGTACCTCGGCGACACCGACCAGGCCGTGCACCACCATCGGACCGCCATCCGCCGCGACGACTGGCGTCGGCTACCCGCCGAACATCGAGCCGCCCACCTGATCGACGCCGCCCGCGCCTACCTCGATCTCGGCGATCCCGCCGCCGCCGGTCGTGCCCTGGCCGAGGCCGACACCGTCGCGCCTGCCGAAGTCCGCTTCCGCCCTGCCGCCCGTACCCTCATCACCGAGATCGCCCACAGCGGCCCGGCGGCCGCCCACGTGGCCCGACTGGCCACCCTCGTCGGGCTGACCCGATGAAGGGGGATCTGCTCAGCGACCTGATCCGGGCACTGGCCACCGGCGACTGGGACGCGGCCGACGCCCTGTTGGTGGAGATCGGCCGGCCCGGTTGGGGTGGCAGCCTCTACCTCATCGGTGCCGCCTTCGCCGTCGCCGTCGGCGACCATTTCGGAGTCGCCTCCACCCCGAACGACGTGGCCGCCTTCGTGTCAACGGCCCGCGCGGAGCACCAGGTTGGCGACAGTCTGCCCACCCTCGAAATGGAAGGTCTCATCAGAGCCGCGCTGGGCGAACCGGAACTGGTCGACAACATCTCCGCCGGCACCGCACTCGACGTCGAGCTCTTCGTCCTCATCTATCTGCTCCGGAGCAAGAACCTGACCCCGGCCGAGTTCGACGAACTCATCGCCGAGGCCGAGGCACTCGTCAGCCAGGTGCCAGCGCCAGCACCACCCAAGAAGCCGTCTCGCTGGCGCGCATGGCGGCTCCGCCGACGTAAGCACGGTCGGTAGGTCCCGAGGGTGGTCCGGCACCGACAACAGGACCCACGGCGATGACCGCGACGCGTTTGCTGGCACGCAGGGGCCGACGAGCGACGACGCGCTGGCCTGTCTACGGCAGGCGGCCCCCTGCCGAGCGGAACTGGGTCAGGGCACTGTCGCGCTTCGACAGCTCCGGCAGGTTCTCACCCACATACGTGCCACCGAGGGCGACGTGTCACTGCGAGGAGACCCTCACGCTTCTGAAGAGCTGTGGAGTCGACTTCGCCCAGGGTTACCAGACCGGAAGACCGGAGCCGATAGCGATGAACGCGGAGCAACAGGTGCGAACACTCGAACTCGAACTCCGACTCCCGCCGCAGCACTCAGCCATTGGTCGGTCCGGGAGATAGGTGGTTCTACCTCCCCTGCGCGAGCCAGGTGGGAGCCGGTCGCGCGTACTCGATGGTGGCCGCGACGCGGTCGGCGGTGGCCGCGTCGCGCTCTCGTTCCGTGATCCACAGGGCCAGATCCAGCCCGGCCGCGAGCGCACCCGCCGTGATGCGATCACCGTCGTCGACGACCCGCTCGTCGACGACATCGACGCCGTAGGAGCGCAACTCCTCGTACGCGTTGCGGTTGGTGGTCGCCCGCCGCTGACCCAGCAGTCCGGCGGCCGCCAGCAACAGACTGCCGGTGCAGACCGACGCCATCCAGCGGGTCGAGGGGGCCAGCGCGGCCAGCCGAGCCGGGAGCACGCCGCGCTGGGCCTCGGCCCAGGCACCAGCAGCGGCCCGGTTCAACCACCCTCCGCCCGGCACGACCACACCGTCGGGCCGACCCAGCACCGCTGGCACCTGGAGGTGGACACCCCGCATGCTGACCACCGGCCCGGGCCGCTCGACAGTGACCAACTCGACCGCGAATCCGGCGATCGCCAGCACCTCGAAGGGGCCGAACACGTCCAACTCGTCGAAGCCGTCGAAAACCACGATTTCTATCCGCATCCGACGAGGATCCCGCCCCACCACTGTCGACGACGAGTGGCATCCTCGCCACTGTGCATAAGCAATCGGCCACGCACCGGGTCGCCGTTCTGGCCCTGCCACCCGTCGTCGCCTTCGACCTGACCATCGCGACACACGTCTTCGGCCACGAGGGCCAGGGCCGGTACACGACCACCGTCTGCTCGCCGGACGGCGGCCCGGTCGCCACCACCACCGCCGGGCTGGGCCTGACCGTCGATGCCGCGATCGATGCCCTCACCGACGCCGACACCGTGATCGTTCCCGGTTTCCGCCGGGGACCCGCGCCGGCGCGGGCACTCGACGCGCTGCGGCACGCGTACCGGCGTGGCGCCCGCATCGCCTCGATCTGCACCGGGGCGTTCGCACTGGCCCAGTCCGGGTTGCTCGATGGTCGGCGGGCAACCACCCACTGGATGCACGCCGAGGCGCTGGCCCGCGAACACCCCACTGTCACCGTCGACGCCAATGCGCTGTACGTCGACGAGGGGCAGGTACTGACCAGCGCCGGGCTCGCCGCGGGCCTCGACCTGTGCCTCTATCTGGTTGGCCGGGACCACGGCCAGCAGGTGGCCATCGAACGCGCCCGTCTCATGGTCACACCGTTGCACCGGGCCGGCGGCCAGGCGCAGTTCGTCCCCGCCCGGGCGAGTGGGGAGGACGCCGAGATGGCCGCCGTCACCACCTGGGCGACCGCCAACCTGCACCTGCCGATCACCGTCGCGGACCTTGCCCGGCAGGGCCTTCAGTCCACCCGTACGTTGCACCGCAACTTCCGACACCGGTTCGGGCTGAGCCCGCAGGCGTGGCTGACCGAGCAACGACTGCGCGCGGCCTGCGGGCTGCTCGAGAGCGACGACATCACGATCGACGAAGTCGCCAGACGGACCGGGCTGGGCACCGCCACCAACCTACGAGCCCATTTCCGCCGAGCCTTCGCCACCACTCCCACCGCCTACCGCCGCGCCTTCACCCCCTGACGCACCCGATCCGGTCCGGCACCACAGCCGTTCCGGGCCGAGGGTCATGCCCGCGAGTCACTGGAGCAGGTCGCGTTTGACCAGGTAGGCGCGCAACGTCTCGGCGTCCTCGGGAGACATCAGGCGGCGTGGGATGACGGTCGCCGGCATCCGACCGACAAACACGATCCAGAACTCGGGGGTGTCCTTCACCTGGGCGACCCCGTCCCAGGCGATGCCGCTGGACTGCGAGCCGCTGCGCATCATGATGTTGTCGTCGGTGATGTCGTAGGCGCCCTCGACCGCGTAGCCACTGGAGCGGCGTCGGGCGCGCCACCGTACCCACGGCGAATACAGCATCGACAGCAGACCGGCCACGACCATGGCCATGCACAGCGGCGAGATCTGGTCGGCTCGGGCGGACCCGCGCGAGACGGCGAGACCGATCGCCCCCACCGCCGCCAGCACCGCGCCAATGTAGGTGTACCTGCGCAGGCGTACGCGGCTGAGCGCGGCGGCCACCCGGCCCGGGTAGGCGGGATCGGCGGGGACGTCGAAACTGATGTGCACGCCAGCACGATAGTGCCCGGCTAGCCTGTCCGGATGCCTGATCTTCGCTTCGAGACGGTACGGCCGGACGGCGACGACGGCGTCTGCTCGGACTGGCAGTACGTCCACAACCTGATCATTCCGACCAGTCCGCTCTCGGTCGACGAGATCCGCGCACGTGCCGACCGCAACCGCCTGAACGTCGCCTATCACGGCGACACGCTCGTGGGCTGCTCGACGGTTCGGCCGCCGATGGACGACCAGGCGACGGCGACGGTCATCGTCCGCGTGCTGCCGGAGCATCGCCGACAGGGTCTGGGTGGGCAACTGTACGACGAGGCGCTCAGTGCGGCCTACGAGATCGGTGCCCGAGTCCTCGAGACCGTTGTGCTGGCCTCCAACGAGGACGGCCTGCGGTTCGCCGAGCGGCACGGTTATGTCGAGATCGACCGGTACGTGCTCGACGGTGACACGATCCCGTTCGTCGATCTCCGGTTGGCCGCGCCTGCAGGGTGACCTCATCGCACGCACCGAGATCCGGCAATGCTCATCGCGATCCGACACCACTTTCGCCCACTGCGACAACGGCGGTGAGCGCGCCGGCGCCGCCCACGAGGCGTGCCGATCGTGCGCCCGGCGCCCCCGCGATCGCCCGGCGGGTAAGGAACACTGGCTGGCATGGCTGATCTGGGCGAGACGAAGACCGCGCTGCACCGCTATCTCCGGCTGACCCGCGACAACCTGATCTGGAAGCTCGACGGGCTCAGCGAGCGCGAGGCCAGGTTGCCCCGCACGGCGACCGGCAACAACCTGCTGGGCATCATCAAGCACTGCCTCAATGTCGAGGCCGGCTACTTCGGGCCCACGTTCGGGCGCGAGTTCCCGACACCTGAGGAGCTGGTCCCCTTGTCGGCGCTCGACGAGGACCCGCAGGCAGACTGGTACGCCACGGAGGATGAGACGAAGGGCGGGCTGATCGACCTGTATCGCCGGGTGGGGGTCTTCGCCGATGAGACGATCGATGAGCTTCCCCTCGACGCACCGGGGCGGGTGCCGTGGTGGCAGCCGGGCCACCAGGACGCGACGTTGCAGCGGATCCTCGTCCACGTGACCAACGACCTCGCCCGCCATGCCGGTCACGCCGACATCATGCGTGAGCAGCACGACGAGGCGGTCGGTTTGCGGCGGGAGAACGCCGGCATCCCCGACGACTACGACTGGCCGGCGTACGTCAGCAAGCTGACGAAGATCGCCGACCGGTTCGAATAGCCGGGGCCACCGCGGGGCAGCCACCACCGGCGACTGTCCACCGGCACGGTCAGCCGGTCCGGTGCGTCCCAGCCTGTCGTTCCCGCTGGGTCGTGCGGCGCGACCGGTCCGGGTCAGCGCAGCCAGGCCGGCGGGGCCGGATGCCGCAGGATCTCGGCCAACCCGTGCCGGTGCGGGTCCGGGTCGCCGTCGAGCCAGGCGTGGGCGTGGAACCCCGCGGCCGGCGCGCTGACCCCGATCACCACGGTGCGCGGCACCCCCCGCTCGGCGAACCAGCGCTGCCGTACCAGGGCGCTCTCCAGACAGTTGCCGCCGCTGCGGCGCAGCGCCCCCTGGACCAACGTGTCGGTACCGCCCGACGGTGGCGCGGTGAGGTGCACCGCGATCAGCCCGCCTCGGGCGAGTTGGCGGCGCACTCGCCGACAGGCCAGCATCGTCCAGGCCACCAGGGCCACCCCGCGTGGCCCGTAGTCACGGATCAGCCGGGCCAGCGCATCGAGGGTGCGGCCGGGGCTGGCTGTCACGGCAGCGGCCCGGGCCCGGTGTGGACGAAGGCAACCGGGGCCAGGTACGGGTGGGTGAGCGGCGGCCCAGCGGCGCTTCTCATCGGTGTGTCTCCTGGTGTGGCTCGGGCGCGCGGACGACGCCGGGTGGTGCTGTGCCCCTCCCACCGTCGCCGTGCGGAGCCGAGGCGAGACGAGGCGAGACAAGGGGTGATCTCAAACTTACCCTCCGCGGTGACCGTTGGCGGCGTTCGCAGCCCCGGGTTGACCTCGGTCGTCTCCGTGGGGGCGGATGCGGTAGTGAGCGATATACCTCAGAGTCATATTCATACCTCTGAGGTATATCGCTCACCAGCACATCGACCTGGCGGGACTCGCCTAGAACCCGCCCCACCGGCGGGCCCCGCACTTCCAGGTCTTTCCGTTGTCGTGCGAGACGCAGACCACGAGGATCTTCCCGAGGAGGGGAAGCCCGAGGGTGAAGATGTGGATCGTCGTCTTCTTCGCGTACGGGACGCCGGACTTCTCGGCGATGTCGGCCAACGCCCAAGCGGGGTCCGGTGCGTCAAGTGTCGCCACCCGGCGCAGCGAGTCGACGTCCCTGCCGTCGATGAGCGTCTCGATGTCCTGCGCCGAGGGCTCGCCGTCGCCGACCAACGTGTCCACCGTGTACGGCCCGTCGACGGCGACGCCGTTGGCCTTCTCGAAGGCCGCCCTCGTCCCGCCCACCGTGGTGTCGCCGGCAAGGTCGAGGGTGAGGATCTGGTCGGTCCTCCGACGCGACAGGATGCACTCCCAGACGGTCTTGCCCGAGGCGATGCACATGGTCAGGCACCATTCCCGGCCGTCGGGCGTGGACGAGGCGAACAGCAGGGAGGTCGCTGTCCCACCGTCACCCCTGCCGTCGTACGCGCCGTCGGCGAGATCGGCCATTGTCGTGCCGAGGAGCTTTCGGCTGCCCGGCATCGTGCCCACGACCTTGACACCGTCCACCTGCTCACCGGCCACGAGCGCCGCAAGCTGGTCGCGGGTGAGATCGCGGCCTCCGGCGTCGACGGCCAGCACCGCGTCCAGGTCGCCGACGGGCTGGCCGGTCAGGTCCTCGAACCGTTGAAGCATCGTCCCCGGCGCACCGGGATGGTCCGTGACCGTCGTCCGGGCCTCGTCCTCGGCGGCCTGCGACGGAGCGTACGAAGCTGTCAGCCCGACGATCAGGACTGTCGTGATGACGGTGACGCGTCTGGTGATGTCCCGTAGAGCTGTCATGGTGTCCTCGTCTCGGTGATCGGTGTCGGCGGGGTCGGACGGGCTACCAGCGACACGTGACCACGTCGCCAACGTCGTTCGGGGACGCCCAGTCGCAGTGGTCGTCGATCCACTCGCCGATGTCGCCGATCGTGTCCACGATCCACGCGAACACCGACTTGATCGCGCCCCAGAGGCTGAAGTAGACGACTGTCGACTCGGGGGTGCCGCCGGCCTCGTCGATGACGTCCTTCGTCGACATGGCGACGTTCGGCTTCTCGATGATGTCCAGCACCCGTACCCCGGTGGTGTCCTTGCCGGCCAGCAGCGCCTCGATCTGCTCCGGGGTGCGCTCCTTGCCGTCGTCGACCGCCACGATCGCGCGGTCGATCAGCACCTCCCGGCTGCCGCTGACGGCTTGGGCGATGCCGGCGATCTCGCCCACCGTGAGGTCGTTGCCGAGCGCGGGACCGGTGAACCGCCGGACCGAGACGGCACCGGCCGGGTCGATCTGGATCTCGTCGGCCGTGATCATGTCGTCCGCTCCGAAGGGGTGCCAGGCGAACGTCCACTGCCCGCCGACGCACCGGAACCGGCCGTACTCCCGGCCCTCCGGCGCGGTCTCGGTACGGACGATCCCGCCGCGCTTGTCGACGTGCTGGACCACACAGTCGGTGCCCTTCGTCGGCGGCTTGTCGGTCTGGGCCACGGCTGCGGTGGACATGGCCAGCACCGTCCCGCTGACCACCCCGATCACCGCGAGGCGGCGTGCCAAGCGACTCATCGAACGCTCCATTCCTCGTGACAGAATCTGGTGTCCGAAGAGTGCCGGGCCGCGCTGAAGCGGCCCGGAAACGGCGCGGAAAGCGCGGTACGTCAGGAGAGCCGACTGGCGTCGAGCTGTGCGAGGTCGGCGCGGATCGAGTCGGCGTCGGCATCGCCGAGCTCGTCGAGGATGGTCAGGGCGTGGCACCACGCGGTACGGGTGGCGTCGAGGTCGGCGAGGGCCCGGTGGCTGCCACCAAGGTTGACGTACGTGCTCGCTTCGGCGTACCGGTCGTTGACCTGCGTGAAGAGGTCGAGCGCGTGCTCGTAGCAGGCGATCGCGCGCCGGTCGTCGCCGAGCTGGTGATGGGCGTGGCCGAGGCTGTCCCACGTGTCGGCCTGTCCCTGGACGTCGCCCACCTCCTGCAACATTCGCAGCGCCTCGCCGCAGGACCGCAGGGCACTGTGGTAGTCGCCGAGCAGCCCTTCCTGCCAACCGACAGCGTTGAGGGTGTAGCCCTGCCCGGCCTGGTTACCGGCCCGCCGGAACAGGGTCAGCGCCCGCCGGGAATGGTGCAGCGCCTCGTGGTGCTGCCCCCGCCGCTCGGCCAGCTGGCCGAGGTTCAGGCAGGTGTGTGCCCGCCCGGCGTCGTCGCCGATCTCGGTGAACAGGTCAAACGCGCGCCGCAGGTGGTCGTCGGCCTCGTCGTATCGGCGCAGCCGGGAGCAGGCGAGACCGAGGCTGCGGTGCGCCTGGCCCTGCCCGCTCTGATCCCCGATCCGGGACGCGGCGGCGAGAGCGATGCGTTGCGTGCCGAGCCAGTCCTGCCAGTGCCCCTGCCGGTGCAGGAAGCCGGCCAGGGTCCAGGCGAGCCGCCAGGCGTGTCCCTCGAACCCGAGCCGCGCCGCGAGCGGTACCGCGGCGAGCAGGACGGGAAGTTCGGCGGTGAACCACGCCGTGGCGGCCGACCTGCTGCGGTGACTCTCCGGTGTCACGTCCACACCCGCCGGCGGGAGGCTGATCTCGCTGAAGTGCGGGTGCAGGACGAGGTCGGCGGCGTGTGCGGTGTGCAGGCAGTGGTCGAGCAGCCGGTGGACGGCGGCACGGCGGTCGGCCGGTGGCTCGGTCTCGTCGGCGAGGCTGGCGGCGTACGCGCGCAGCAGGTCGTGGAACCCGTAGCGCCCGTAGGTGTGCTCGGTGAGGAGGTTCGCCCGGGTCAACTCGGTAAGCAGCGGACCACTCGACTGCGGGGTGCTGCCGGCCAGACTGGCCACGGCCGGGGCGGAGACGTCCGGGCCGGGGTGCAGGCTCAGCAGCCGGAACAGCCGGATCGCGGCCGGGCTGAGCGTCCGGCACGACCAGGAGAAGACCGCCCGCACGTCGGTGGCCTCGTCACCGCCGTGGAAGGCGTCCAGATCGTCCAGCTCGTCGGCGATCACACCCAGCGTGAAGTGCCGGTTGGTGGCGGCTCTGGCCGCGACGATGGCCAGGGCGATGGGCAGCCGCGCGCACCGGTCGGCGATGTGGTCGGCGGCTGCGGGTTCGGCGGCGACCTGGCGCTCCCCCAGCCGGCGGACCAGCATGTCGCGGGCTTCGCCAGGGCTGAGCAGGTCGAGGAGGACCGGTTGGGCGCTTTCGGTGACGACCAGCGGGTTGAGCTGGTCGCGGCTGGTGACGATCGTGAGGGAGTCGGGTGAGCCGGGCAGCAGGGGCCGCACCTGTTCCGCGTCGCGCGCGTTGTCCAGTACGACAAGCAACCGCCGGCCGGCCACCGTCGTGCGGTACAGGCTCACCATCAGGTCCGGATCGCTCGGCATCCGTGCCGCCGGAACGCCGAGCGCCTCCAGGAACCCGTGCAGCGCTCGCGCCGGTTCGGTCGGTGTGGCCCCCGGGTCGAAACCGCGCAGGTTGACGTAGAGCTGCCCGTCGGGGAAGCGCTCGGCCGCCCGGTGCGCCCAGTGCACGGCAAGCGCCGTCTTGCCGACGCCCGCGGTCCCGGACACCACAACGGCGCCGCCCCGTTCGACGAGCGCGTCAAGGGCCACGAGTTCCGCCTGGCGCCCGATGAACGTCGGTACTCCGGGAGGCAGTTGCGCCGCCACCGACGCCGGTGCCGGCCTGGCCGGGGCGGGTGCGGCGATCGCGCTGTCCTGGCGCAGGATGGCGCACTCCAGATCCCGTAGCCGCGGACTCGGGTCGATGCCGAGGTTCTCCCGGAGGGTGTCGCGCAGCCGTCGGTACGTGGCGACCGCTTCGCCCTGCCGGCCGTCGCGGTACAGGGCGAGCATCAGTTGCGCGTGCAGGTGCTCGTCGAAGGGGTGCTGCCGGACGAGCCGTTCCAATCCGGGGACGAGCCGAGCGTGCTCGCCGACGGACAGCCGGGCCTCGGCGAGCGCCCGTTCGGCCTCCAACCGGAGGCGGGCCAGGTGTTCGGCCTGCTCCTCGAGCCAGGCGGACCCGCCCACGTCGGCCAGCGGCGGACCACGCCACAGCGCCACGGCAGCCGTCAGGTGGTTCACCTGCTCGTTGCGGTCCGACGAGCGTCGGGCCAGTTCGAGGAGGCGCTCGGCGGCCTGGATATCCGTGGACTCCGGCCCGGTGTTGAGCACGTAACCGGGCGGGCGCGCCACTATCGATCCGGGCTCGCCGAGCACTCCGCGCAGGTAGGAGACGTGGCGTTGCAGCGTGTTCGCCGCGGTGGCCGGTAGGTGCTCGCCCCAGACCACCTCGATGAGCCGGTCGACGCTCACCACCCGACCCGCGTGCAGCGCCAACGTCGCCAGTATCGCCTTGCGGCGCAGGCCGTTCACCGCCTGCGGACTGTCGGCGACGACCACCTCCACCGGCCCGAGCAGCCTGACCCGCACGCCGGTGCCAGCCATCGAGATCACCAAATAAGGCTAGTTCCGCGGCCCGGCGACCTCGCTCTGTTCGTCGCGGACTGGACACGATCAACGGCTGAGCCCCGTCGTCAGCCGGTGTACTTGCCGTTGCGGGTGTCCCCCGCCGTGCTGTCGTAGTGCACCTTGCGGTAGCGGTGCACCGAACCCTTCTTGACCGCCTGCCAGTGGGCGTACGCCACCTCGTAGTCGTGGTGCTTGTAGTAGTCACCGGCGGACTTGTAGTAGATCCGGTGCCGGGCGTACCCGCCGCAGTTGGCGAGGTAGCTGTAGGAGTACATCTTCATTCCGCCGAAGTCGGACGAGTAGTACGTCTTCGCCGGGTGCCACACGGTGCCCGGATTCGGGTATCCGGGTAGCTCGGCCCAGTTGTACGAGTTCCAGTACAGGTCCCAACAGGTCATCGTCGCCGCTGTGGACATCGCGCTCGACGTCGGCACGGCGAGATCCTCGGCGACGACAACGGACGCCACGATGGTCCGGTAGGCAAGCTCCGGTGGGGTCGGCGTCCCGGCCGGTGGCTCCGACAGCAGCACCCGCGGCACCGGCACGGACCTGGGCGTGATGCTCAGGTACGTCTGCAACATGCTCTGCTTGTCGTCGTACTCCAGTGGCGCGTTGCGGCCCATCTCCCCGTCCTGACGAAGGCCCCAGTCGCCGGACAGCTCGTCGCGGGAGAACACCACCCGCACACCGCTGCGGTAGCCCAGCCGCGCCAGCTCGACGTCGCGGTCCACGGGCTCGTCGGCGTACACCCCTGGGCCCGACCCACCGGCGGCGCTCACCGGCGTGGCATTCCACGCGGTCAGCGTCGGCAGGACGACCAGCACCGCGAGCAGTGCGCGTCCCGACAGCATTCTTGCCATCACAACTCCTCATCCGTTCGATCGCGAGACGCGGACCCGGACGGTTCGCCCCTCTGCGTTGCTTGCCGGGACATCCTTCGAGGCGAGGTTCAGAGCGTCGTCAAGGTGGCGTCAATACGCCGGGATTTCGGTGTCGTAACGGCGACGCTCGCGTACGCGCGGCCACCCGCGCAGCGCCCAATGAAACCGGGACCAGCGTCGACTGGAAGGCCGCGGATGAACGCCTCGACGGATCGAGAATGGAGCCGGCGGTGCACCGTCGTGGTCGCCGCGGCCGGGTACGGCAAGACCTTCGCCGTGCGCGGCCGGCTGGGCGACCGCTCGGTGCGGTGGTGTGCCGGGCCGGATGTCGCGGCGCTGGCGACGGCCGGGCCGGAATGGCTCGCCACCCTCGGTGCCGCGATCGAGCTGAGCGTCGACGAACCGAGCTGGCTCGTCCTCGACGACGTTCCGCGACTGTCCCGCCGCCGGCTACAGATCCTGCTGGACACACTGGAACGCCTTCCTCCGCAGCTCAGGGTCGTCCTGGTGACCCGCCACCCGCCAACCCTGTCCCCGCGACAGTCGGGCCTGCTCACCGAGTACGGTCCGGCGGATCTCCGGCTCTCACCGGAGCAGGTGGCGTCAGTGCTCGCCGCCGACCACGGCCTGACCGACCCGGCGTTCGCGACCCGGGTCCACGCCGAGACCGGTGGCTGGCCGGCGCTTGTCACAGCGGCCGCGCGGACGGCCGCCGCCACCGGCACGGACTGGGACAACCCGGCCGGGCCGGGGACACCACTTGAGTCCTATCTGGTGCGGGAGGTGTTCGCGGAGCTGCCGCCCGAAGTCCGCCGACTGCTGCGGGACGCGGCGCACCTCGACGTGATCCACAGCGATCTGAGCGGTTTCCTCGGCCACCGGAACGGGGGCCACCGGCTGGACCAACTGACCCGCTGCGGCATCCTCGTCCCGGTGCCGGGGGGCGGGCCCGCGTACCGGATGGTGCCGGTCGTCGCCCGCGTCGCCCGTCGGCGGTTCCCGTTGGGTCCGGCGGCGGCGCAACGCCTGCACGCGCGAGCGGCAGCCTGGTACGCCGAGCACGGATACCTCGTCGCGGCCCTCCGGTCGTACGGGAGATCGGGTGTCCCGGACGCGACGGCGCTGCTCCTCGCCAACCACGGCGCGGAGCTGCTCGCCTCGGGCGGCGCCGAGGCCGTCGTGGACGCCTTCCAGACCCTCCCCGAGCACGCTCGGTCCGACGGCCTGCGGCTGCTCCACGGGGAGGCGCTACAGATGCGGGGCGACTTCGACGCGGCACTCGCCGTCTACGCGGCGCTGGACAGTCGTCAGGGCTCGCTCGCCGCCGGGCTCGCCTGGCAGTACGGTCTCGTGCACTACCTGCGCGGCGAACCGCAGTCCGCCCTCGATGTCTTCCAACGCGGTGTGCTCGACCCGCAGCCGTCCACCGACAACGCCCGACTGCTCGCCTGGACCGCTTCGGCCCAGTGGACGACCGGGGACACCGAGGCGTGCCGGGCCAACGCCGAACGGGCCCTCGCGGCGGCGGCAGCGGTCGGCAGCGAGGCGGCCCTCGCCGCCGCGCACACCGCGCTCGCCCTCGACGCCAAGCTGCGCGGTGATCGACCGGCAGCCGACGAACATCACGAGAAGGCGCTCCGGGCCGCCGAGGCGGCCCGCGACACCATCCAGGTGACCCGCATCCGCGCCAACCGCGCGTCCGCCCTGGTCGGCGAGGGCCGATACCTCGAAGCGTTGGCGGAGGTGCGGCCGGCGGTGGAGTTGGCCCAGGCCAACGGGCACGCCGCGATGCTCGCGCTGGCACTCTGCAACGAGGGCGGAGCCCATTTCCACCTCGGTCAGCTCACCGAGGCCGCCGCCTGTTACGAACGGGCCGTACCGCTGCTGCAACGCATGGGGTCCCGCAAGGTGGCGTACCCCTTGGTGGGTATCGGCGACGTCCACGCGCTGCGGGGCCGGACCAACCTGGCGCGCGCGGCGTACGAGGAGGCGCTGCGCGCCAGCGAACCCGTCAACGATTTGCAGATCCAGGTGCCGGCGCTCGCCGGACTGGCCCGCGTGCTGGCCGCCGAGGACGGCGCCACGGCGGTCGCCCTGGCCCAACGCGCCGTCGAACTGGAACGCGGCCCGGACTCGGCGACCGCCCGGCTCGCGCTCGGCTGGGTGGCCCTGGAGATCGGCGACCACCAGCGGGCCGCCGAGGTGGCGCTGCTGGCGTCCACCGCCGCCCGGCTGCATCGGGACCGTGCGGCCCTCGCCGAGGCGTTGGAGCTTCGCGGGGCCGCCGCCCTCGACTCCGACGACACCCGCCACGCCTGGCGGGAGGCGGCGGCGACCCTGCGCGACATCAGGTCGGCGGTGGCCGCGGACCGGCTCGCGGTGCTGCTCAGCCGGCTACCCGCGGCGGATCCCCAGGAGCGGGTCGACGCCCGGCTGGCCGCCGAGCGGCTGACCAGCGCCGGCGTACCGACTCCGACGCTCAACCGGCAGCGCCCCCGCTGCGTCGCCCAGGTCACCGTCCGCACCCTCGGACGCTTCGAGGTGTTCGTGGACGGCTCGCAGGTGCAGGCCACCGCGTGGCAGTCCCGTAAGGCACGGGACCTGCTCCGCATCCTCGCCGCCCGGCGCGGTCGCGCGGTGCCCCGGGAGCAGCTCGGCGAGATGCTCTGGCCCGCCCAGGACCCGGACCGGGTCAGCCACCGGCTGTCCGTGGCCCTGTCCACCCTCCGCGGTGTGCTCGACCCGGAGCGCCGTACGTCGACCGACCACTTCATCATCGCCGCGCACCCCAGTCTGGCGCTCGACGTCGGTCACGTTGAGCTGGATGTCGAGGAGTTCCTCGCCGAAGCGGCACACGGCCTGCGCCTGGCCGAGCACGGCGTGACCGATGACGCGCGCGCCACGCTCCTCCTCGCCGAACAGCGCTACCGGGGCGACTTCCTGGAGGACGAGCCGTACGACGACTGGTCCCGACCGACCCGCGAGGAGGCACGTCGGGTCTACCTGCGCGTGGTACGCAAGCTGGCCGCGCTGGCGCACGACCTCGGCGATGTCGACGAAACCGTTCGGCATCTCGGCCGCGCGCTGGAGCTGGAGCCCTACGACGAGGGCGTGCACGGCGAGTTCATCCGGACGCTGACCGCCGCGGGTCGACACGGCGAGGCCGCCCAGGCCTTTCGGCGCTACGCGGAGGCGATGTCCTCCATCGGCGTACCGGCGCAGGCGAGGGACACATTGTGCGGCGCACAGCCGTGATGGATGGCGGCGGCCGGCGCCCGAAATCGATCATGACTCGGGTCCCCGAGCGGGGCCTGTGACGTAAATGACATGACTCTCTTTCACTTGAGAGCGCATGCTGTCACTTATGCCTGATGAAGACACCGTCGCGCAGCGGCTGGCGAGCTGGGTGAGCCGCCTCCACTTCGAGGATCTGCCCACCGAGGTTGTCGAGCGCACCGAGCAGGTGATCATGGACCAACTCGGGGTGCAGGTGCTCGGCTCGACCCTGCCCAACATCCAGCCGGTGCGCCGGCTGGCCGCATCGGCATCCGGCGCACCCGAGAGCACGGTGACCGGCGGCGACCGGAAGACAAGCGCGGCGCAGGCCGCGTACGTCAACGGCACCCTCGGCCACAGTTGCGAGTACGACGACGCGCACGGCGCTGCCTGGCACACCTCCTCAGCCGTCGTGCCTGGCGCGCTGGCGCTCGCCGAGCGCGACGGCGCCGACGGCCGCGAACTGATCACCGCCGTGGCCGCCGGCATCCAGGTGATGGGGCTACTGGGCGCGGTGACCACCGGCGGCATGCTGGCAACCGGCTGGCACGGTTCCAAGGTTCTCGGAGTGTTCGGCGCAGCCGCCGCGGCTGGCCGCGTCCTGCGGCTCAGCCCCGCCGAGCTGACCCAGGCATTCGGGATCGCCGGCAGCGACGCCTCCGGCACGATGGAGTACGACCGCAGCGGCGGCGAGGTCAAGCGCCTGCACGCCGGCTCCGCGGCCCGCGCCGGCACGGAGGCCGCACAACTGGCCCGGCTCGGTCTGACCGGCCCGCCGACGATCTTCGAGGGGCATCGCGGCGTCTTCGGCCTGTTCGCCGGCGCCGAGGGGGCGGACATCCCGGAGGCCGCCTGGCAGCACTGGCAGGTGTTGGACACGATCTTCCGCTTCTACCCGTCCGTCGGCACCGTGCACGCCCCCCTCGACGCGATCCGTCACCTGCGCGAGGCCACTCCGATCGACCCGCAGCAGATCGCGCGGATCCGGATCGGGCTCGTCGACTTCGCGGTGGGCCACGGCGCCGCCATCACCCGTCCGACCGACGCGATCTCCGCCCAGTTCAGCCTGGCGTTCGGCGTCGGTCTCCAATTCGTCAGCGGCCACAACGCGCCCGCCGACTACTTCGACCCGAACCGGTGGAACGACCAGGCGATCCTGGCCATCGGCGACCTGATCCAGCCGTACGCGATGCCCATCCCGGCGGGTGACCCGGTGTTCAGCGCCCTCGTCGACATCGAGCTGCGCGACGGCGTCCACCTGGAGCATTACCAGGCCGGATTCCGCGGCCACCCGACCCTGCCGGCCAGCCTCGACGACATCGAACGCAAGTTCACCGACAACGTCGCCGGGGTGCTCGGTGACGAGGCCGCCGCCGCCATCGTCAGGACCGTCGCGGCGCTGCACGAGACGGATTCCGTATCGTCGCTCACCGCGCTGCTCCAGCGCCCGTAGAAAGGGCCGATCATGTCGTCCGCACCCGCCACCGGTGCTCTTCGCCGGGACGCCGCCGCCAACCGGAGGCGCCTGGTTGACGCCGCCGAACGCGTGTTCGCCGAACGCGGCCCCGAGGCGAGCATGGAGGAGATCGCCCGTGCGGCGGAGGTCAGCCCGGCCACCCTCTACCGACGCTTCCCGACCAAGGACGCGCTTGTCGGGGAGGTTCTCGCCACGTTCTTCGGCCACCTGGTCGAGCTGGCCGGGCAGGCCCTGACCGAGCCACCGCAGCGCTGCCTCGACGTCTACTTCGAGACCGTCGGCTACCAGCTGGCCGCGAAACGTGGCTTCCTGCACGGGATGTGGGGTGAACTGGCACCGACCCAGCTCGTCGCCGAACTGGAGGCCCGCACCGGCCAGTTGCTCGATCGCGCCCAGCGCGGCGGCGGCGTGCAGCCGTCCGTCACCCTCGCCGACATCGCGGCGACCATCTGGGCACTGCGCGGCATCATCCACACCGCCGGGGACACCGCGTCGGACGCCTGGCGGCGGCACCTCGCCTACGTGCTCGCCGGACTACGCGGACCCGCTCCCACCGTGCCGCCAGCACCGGTCACCCCGCCAGTGCCCAAGCAGTCCGGAGGAACTCGTGACAGCTCCACGACTCCGCCGACCCTGCATGCGTCCGAGGAGGACAACCACTGTGGATGACGCGGTACGCAACGCCCTGGCCATCAACCGCGACTCAACGGTCGCGGAACGTCGAATCGACATCACCACCACGGGCGCGCGCACAGGCCGGTCGCGGCGGCAGGAGATCTGGCTCTACCGCGCCAGCGGGAAGTTGTACCTCACCGGCCGTCCCGGCCGCCGCGACTGGTACGCGAACCTCGTGGCCCATCCCCGCTTCACCGTTCACCTCAAACACCAGGTCGTCGCCGACCTGCCGGCGACCGCGGTGCCGATCGTGGACACGGAGACCCGCCGCGATGTCTTCACCGAGATCATCGCCGGTCTCGACGGGCCGCACATACCAGTGCGCGGCAACCCTCCGACAGTCGAGGACTGGCTTGCCGGGAGTCCGCTCATGGAGATCCAGCTCGACGACAAACCCTGACCGCCGACAGCCGCGTCAGGTCACGGCTCGACTCAGGGAACAGCTCGTGATCCGGGGCCGACGGCCTGGCGAAGCAGCGCCTCTGTCTCGGGGTCGGGCATGAGCTCCCGCACCTCCTGGGCGCAGCGGCAACCGGCGGCGATCTTGGCAGCCCACACCTGCGCCTCCTCGCGGGTGGCCACGTCGACGACCACGAACCCGCCGACCACCTCCCTGGTCTCCGGGTACGGGCCGTCGGTGACCGTCCCGTCGGTGCCCACGATGGTCGCGCGCTGCCTCTCCAGTCCGGCGCCGAACACCCACACGCCGGCGTTCACGGCCTCCTCGACCACCGCGTGCGAGGCCCTGCCCACGTCGGGCCAGTCGTCGGTGGGGATGTGGTCCATCGCGCCGTCATTGAACGAGATCAGATACCGCGGCATTCCAAGGCTCCCTCGTCCCGGCGGCCTCCTCCGACCGCCTCCTGCCTGTACTACGAACGACACGTCTCGGATTCGACGCGATGCCGCAGGAAACTCACGGGATCTCAGCCGCTCGGCGGCCTGCCACCCCTGTCGGAAGCCGCATCCCGCCTGAGCCGGGCGGTGAGGTCACCAGGCAGCGCTCCGCTACTTCCGGTCCAGTTCGACAATCACACCCTGGTCGGCGCATGCCGTCTGGAGACCCGTCGTCGCGGTTTCCACCGGGACAAGCAACGCGATCGCAGCCATCTCCTGCCCCTCCGGCAACTGCGAGATCTGCCAGGCGATGTCGACAAGGGCGGTGCCGTGCTTGCGAATGTCCTCGTACCGGGAGTCTTCGAACACCTCCCGCGTCTCCCGGTACTCGGCTTCGGTGAGCTTGATGTCGCCGGAGCCCTTGGCGGTGCCGTCAGGGCCCTTGCCCTCGGCCAGCGCCTTGCACGCGGCAACCCCGGAGTCCTCCTTGATGAACCCCTCGTACACGGTGAATCCGGCGGCCACGAGCATCAGGAGGGCGACGAGGGCGACGGCGGCGAACAGCAGCGGCTTACGGCCTGACGTGCCTGCCGGCGGCGGTGGCAGGTGGCCGGGCTGACCCGACCCGGGGTCCTGCTGCCCGAGCACGTGGGGCTGGTACTGCTGCGGCGGGTACACCGGGCCGCCCGGCTGGTAGGGCGACTGCGGCTGCTGGGCTTGGTATGGGTCGGTCAAGGTGTGCTCCCCACGTGATTCTGTAGCCGGGATCCAGAGACAACAATGCGCCCGGCACACGTCGTGCACCCTAGTGCTGGACGCCGATGCCAGGGGACGTCATCCGTCACGGCGGTGGGAATACGGCCGTGCGGGCCGGCCGGTAGGTTTGCTCGCATGCCACCTATCCCGACGCCGCTGCTACCCGAGACCCGGCGTGCGCTGGCCCACCGGCTGGCCACTGGTCAGGTGGCGGGTCGGGCGCCGTCGGTCGTCGCTGCCGTGGTGCGTGACGGCCATCCGGTGTGGGTCGACGGGTGGGGCACTGTGGACGGCATGGTGCCCGACGGCGGTATCCAGTACCGGATCGGCTCGATCACCAAGACGTTCATGGCGGTGCTGGTGCTGCGGCTGCGCGACGAGGGGAAACTCGCGCTTACCGACCCGCTGGCCGAGCACCTGCCCGGCACGGTGGCGGGCGAGGCCACTATCGGTGCCCTGCTGGCGCACACCGCTGGGCTGATCGCTGACGCGCCCGGCCCGTGGTGGGAACGAACCCCGGGCGCGCTGCGACCCGACCTGGCCGACGTGCTGGGCAGCGATCCGCAGGTGCATCCGGCCGGACAGCGCCACCACTACTCCAACCCCGGCTACGCGCTGCTCGGCGCGCTTGTGCAGCGGATTCGTGGCCAGGCGTGGGGCGAGGTGCTGCGGCGCGAGGTGCTGGAGCCGCTCGCGATGACCCGTACCACCCTGCTGCCGGTCGCGCCGCACGCCACGGGCTGGGCGGTGCATCCCTGGGCCGATGTGCTGCTGGCGGAGCCCACAGTGGACTGCGGTCTGATGGCGCCCGCCGGGCAGCTGTGGTCGACCGCAACGGACCTGGCCAGATTCGCCGCGTTCCTCATCGACGGCGACGACCGGGTGCTTCATCCGGACACCGTCACGCAGATGCGCACCCCGGCGAGCCCACCGGAGGCGACGGACTTGGACAGCGGCTACGGGCTCGGCATGCAGCTTCTGCGCCGCGACGGCCGGCTGTTGGCCGGGCACACCGGCTCAATGCCGGGCTTTGTCGCGACCGTGTGGGTCAGCCCCGATGAGGCGCTCGGCGCGGTCGTGATGGGTAACGTGACCGCCGGCCTGTCCGCCGGTGCTCTCGCCGCTGACCTGCTGCAGACGGTCGCCGAGCGGGAGCCGCGGATCCCGGCGCCGTGGCGCCCGCTGCCCTCAGTCGACCCGCAGCTGCTGGATCTCGCCGGCCCGTGGTACTGGGGGCCGGCTCCTTACGTGCTGCGCCCGCAGGCTGACGGCTTCGTGGAGCTGGCGTCGTTGTCCGGCGGGCGCGGCACCCGGCTGCGCCCCACCCGCGACGGCGGCTGGGAGGGAATCAACGGCTACTTCGCCGGCGAGCGGCTGCGGGTGCAACGCGACGCGGCTGGCGCCGTCAGCCACCTCGACCTTGGCACCTTTGTCTTCACCCGGCAGCCCTACGACCCCGCGACGCCAGTGCCCGGCGGTGTCGACCCGGCCGGTTGGCAGGCCGGCTGACCCCACGAAGGTCGGGCAGTCTCCCAGACCGGCAGTTCGGGCTCGTCGTTGTGCACGACGATGTTCGCGTGCCGGGTCGGGCGGACCGTGGCGAAATAGAGCTGCTGGGAGGGGATGTAACGCTCCCACCAGCGTCGTTCGACCTCCGCCCGAGTTGACACCGAGCGCTCTCGGAGCACGGCACGATCCACTGTCTTCTCCAGTGGTACCGACACGAAGACGCGCAGTTCCCACCGGTCAATCAGCTCCGGGCGCAGGAGGAAGACGCCGTCGAAGACGAGCACAGCGTTGGCTGGGGCAGTCGTGACCGGCGGAGACAGCGCGGCATCCGTCGCCCGGTCGTAGATCGCGTGTCGGAAGCGCCGATCTCCGTCCGGGCCGAGCGGATCGAGCAGCACCCGGTTCAGCGTGTCGTAGTCGTGGGTGTCGTAGTAGCAACCTTCGGCCGAGTACTCGCCGCGCGGGTAGCGCTGTGCCCGGGGATAGAGGAAATCGTCGACTGTGGCGCGGATGACGTCACGGCCCTGCTCGCGCAGGACGACGGCCAGTTCGTCGGCGAGGGTGGTCTTACCAGCGGCGGGTGGTCCGTCGACGGCAACCCGCGTCGGGTGGGCGACTGCGACGGAGCCGACTGCCTCAGCCAGGCGCTCGAGCAACTCGTCACGGGTGCCTCGAACCATGTCAACGTCCTGCGGGGTCAGGTCGGCGTACTCGAAATGGGTCTTCCGCGCTCGGGCCGTCTTGCGTGATCGACTCAGCGGGCGACCGCGCCAACGTCCTCACATTGTCGTACGCCGCCGACAGCCGCGCCAGGTCGCGGCTCGACTCCGGGGAGGATTCCGCGATCACCTGCGCCGCCCGTAGGTAAGCCGGCGCAGGACGATCTCGGCGGGACCGGGCCGCTTGCGGCGGTCGAGCTGATGGGCCATCAGCACGGTGGCGAGCCAGACGGCCACCGCGATGATCAGGCCGGTCACCGTGGGGCTGCCGAAACGGTCGCCCAGGGCGAGCGTGAAGGGTGCCAGGAGGACGAGCCAGGCCACGGACTGGAACAGATATCCCGACAGGGAGCGCTGCCCCAGGGCGGAGAGCGCGCCGACAACACGGCCGGACCGCGTGGCCCGCATGGCGATCAGGCCGAAGACAGCCACGTAACCGGGTCCGGCGAACATGCCGCTGGCGCCGTGGAGCAGCAACGCCAGATTGGCGGCCGACTCGTCGACGTGCAGCCATCCGGCGCTGACCAGGGCGGCCGGGAGACCTCCGGCGATGGCGACGCCGAGGCCGAGGATGGCGGTCCAGGTGAGCAGGGTCCGGTGGCGGGCCGGTTCTTCGAGGATGCGGCGGCGAGCGGCCCACATACCCAGCCAGGCGATCATGATGAAGGGCAGGACGGTCAGCGTGTGCATCGGCCATTCGCCGAGGCGGTCCAGCATCGCCGGGGCGTACCCGGGCGCGGCGAGGGAGTCGACGTGGGTCGACGGCAGCGGCGCCGACCCGCCCGGACCGCCGATGATCGTGCTGACCACGATGGCGCCGATGATGAGCACCTCGACTGTCGCCAGCGCCCAGAGCACCAGCGCGATCCGGTGGAACCTGTCGCTGCGGCGCAGGAGCAGCAAGGTCATCGCGATCCCGACGATCCCGTACGCGCCGAGGAAGTCGCCGTAGTACAGCAGTGCGGCGTGCGCGAAACCGAACACGACGAGCCAGAGGTTGCGACGCAACAGCACGGAACGGACCTGCTTGGGCGTGGCACCGGAGGCGTCCTGGCGGCGGGCGAGCTGGACGAGTCCGTAGCCGAACATCACGGCGAAGACCGGATATCCCCGGGCGTGGACGAGGTCGAAGAGCAGGAGGTTGAGGCCACGGTCGGCGCCTTCGGGCGTGGCGTCGAGGCCGGGCTCGCCGGCGAAGACGACTCCTGCGACGTTGGCCAGCGCGATGATCAGCAGCATCGCTCCCCGGGCCAGGTCCGGCGCGAGGGCGCGCTCGGTGCGCAGCACCGGCCCTCTCGATGTCCGCAAAGCGGTGTCCATGCTCATGTTCGCCTCTCCCCGCTGCCCCGATTTTAGTTTCGTAGAGAAAGTATCACAGGCAAACTAATGAGGTCTGGCATGATGGGGCGGTAACTGTCCGGGGTGAACGTGGGAGCCCATGACCAGCGAGGACTTCGTCCCGGCGCCACTGCGCCGGCTGTGGGGGATGCCAGAGTCGTCGCGTCTCGGGCGGCCCGCGACCCTCGACGTCAACGTGGTCGTCGCCGCGGCGGTGAAGATCGCCGACCGCGACGGGCTGGGCGGCGTGACGCTCCCCAAAGTCGCCGAGAGCCTCGGCTTCACGAGCATGTCGCTCTACCGGCACGTCGGGTCCAAGGACGAACTGCTCACCCTCATGGCCAACGCCGCACTGGGTCAGCCACCGAAGATCGACACCAGCGACTGGCGGCGAGGGCTGCACCGTTGGGCATTCGCGCAGCGAGCGGTGTACCAGAGTCGGCCCTGGCTGACCCGCGTGCCCACCTCCGGACCGCCCGCCGGGCCGAACCAGATCGCCTGGATGGAGACCGCGCTGGCGATCATGTCCGGCACCCACCTGGACTGGGCACACAAAATCGGCGCACTGTCCCTGATCAGCGGCTACGTGATCCAGTCGGTACGCCAGTACAGCGAACTCGCCGAGGGTAGGGCCGAAGGCCAGGGGCAGGCCGACGCCGAACGCGAATACGGCCGGGCGCTGGCGCGGCTCGTCGATCCCGCCCGCTTCCCCGAGACAGCCCACCTGTTCTCCTCGACCCTGTTCGAGGCGCCACCGTCCGACACTCCCGACGCGACGATCGCCGACGCGGACTTCTCCCTCGGGCTGGAGTTGATCCTCGACGGCATCGCCGTCCGGATCGAACGCTCCGACTCCTGAACCCAACCGTTTGGGTCCGTCATTCTCACCGGCGGCGGGCCGCCAGACGGTCGCGCTCGGCACCGTCACGGCTCGGGGTTACTGTGTCGGCAATCGAAGCATCGAGAGGGGCGGCACAGGCGATGACGGCGCCCAGGCCGGGACGACAGGTACGAGGATCGAGCACCGGACGTCCACTGATGGCCGCCCTCGACCTGTTCGGACGCCGCTGGAACCTCCGAATCATCTGGGAGTTGCGGCATGGGCCGGTCGGCTTCCGTGCGCTCCAGCAGCGCTGCGACAACATGTCCTCCAGCGTCCTGCGGCAACGGCTCACCGAATTGCTCGACGCCCACCTCGTCGGGCAGCAGCCGGACACGACCTACGCCCTCACCGAGCTCGGCCACGGCGCCTACCAGGCCCTGCGCCCACTCGTCCGCTGGTCCGACCAGTGGGCTTCCGTCATGACCGAGGACGGCACGGCGTAGCGCAGCACAGCGGGCCCCTGGCGCTTCTAGAATAGAAGCGCTATCGTGCTGTGCAATCCGCATCACGGGAGGCGCCCATGGCCCGCATAGCTCCGTTCGAAGCGCCGTTCACGGCGGAGGTGGCGGCCCAACTCGCCACGATGATGCCGAGCGGCGTGCCACCGATCGGCCTGTTCCGGACGTACGCCAAGAACCTGCCGATGACCATCGCGATGAGTCACTGGGGCAGGTACGAACTCGGCCGGCACCTGTCCCTGACGATCCGCGAGCGGGAGATCGTCATCCTTCGCACCTGCGCGCGCTGCCGCTGCGAGTACGAGTGGGGCGTCCATCTGATGTTCTTCGCCCACCGCGCCGGACTCACCCGGCCCGAGATCGCCTCGGTTACCCACGGCGCGCCGGAAGACTCGTGCTGGACCAGCAGCCGCGAACGAACGCTCATCCAGGTCGTGGACGCCCTGCACGACTCATCGGACCTCGACGACAGCCTGTGGCAATCCGCCCGCGAGGCGCTGGACGAGCCGCAGTTGCTCGACCTGCTCCTGCTCTGCGGGTGGTACCACGCGATCAGCTTCGCCGCTCGCGCCGCCCGGGTCGACCTCGAGCCGGGTGCCCCTCGCTTCGCCGACGCCACGGCCTGATGCCCAGCCCACAGGTGATCGTGGTGGCTGCCTGCACTCGCGATGGGCGAGGCGGCAGCCCTACCGCGGTCGTGATCGACGATGCCACCCGCACCGACGACGAACGGCGCGCTGTCGCATCGACGGCCGGCACCTCCCACACCGCATTCGTCGACAGCAGCAGTGTGGCCCTGCCCGGCGTACGGTTCTTCACCACCGAGGGAGAACTCCAGAACTGCGGCCACGGCACCATCGCCGTGCAGGCCGTCCTGCTGCGCCGCAGCGGCGCCACCCAGCACCACGGCCACCAACGCACCGGCAACCGAACCGTCGCCGTGACCGCGACCCGCCGACGCGACGGCATCGAAGTCTGGTTCGAGCAGGGCGTCATCGCGCTGCGCGACCACGCCGAAAGTGCCAGCGGTGCCAGCCGTGCCGACGGTGCCAGCGGTGCCATCATCGCGGCCCTCGGTCTGACGCCGGACGACATCGCCGCCGACGACCTGCGGGTCGCCTCGCCCGGCACGCCCCGGCTTCTCGTCCGTGTCCAAGAGCGCCGGACGCTGTTGGCGATGCGGCCTGACTTCGCCCGGCTGGCAGCCGAGTGCCGCCGGCTCGGCTATCTCGGCTGCTTCGCCTACGCGCTCTCACCGACCGCAAGCCCAGCCACCGCCCGCATGTTCGCCCCCGCGATCGGTGTCGACGAAGACATCGTCAACGCCAACAGCGTCGGCTGCCTCGCCGCCCACCTGCTCGACACATCCCGCAACAGCGACATCGAGGTTCACCAGGGCGACGCGCTCGGCCGCCCGTCATCCGTCTGCGCCACCGCGACACAGACCCGAGACGGCATCGCGGCCAGAACCGGCGGACTGGTTCACCACCCGAGGGCCCAGCCAACCGTCTCAGAGACGGCCTGAACCGCCGGGACGTGCGGCGCGCTCCCATGTCGACGAGGCAGGAAGACCCGAACCCGCCGTCGTGGGATGACGACATCAGCCGTGCCCGAAGCGGTGTCACCCCCTCCCAGTAGCCTGCCCGGCGAGCCGACTGACAGCTACAGCGGCGGAGTCGTACGACGGAGGGTGTGATGTCGGCAATCGCGTCTTTGACAGTGATCCCCAGGGACAGCGTCACCGAGCTGGCCCGCCTGGCCCGCACATCGCCGTCGTCGTTCCGCTCGTACCTGGCGGAGCACGGGCGCAAGGCGCGGCAGGAGTACGACTGGTCCGGGTACTGCATGCTGTACGTCCTGACCTATCTGGAGGAACGCGGCGTCGAGCTGCAGCAGTCGGAGTTCGATGCCGAGTCGGAGGCCATCAACAGCGCGCACGGCCTGACCGTGCTCATCACCCCAGCGAGCCGGCGGCTCCTGGATCAGCTCGACCCCGCTGGGCACCGCGCGGAGGAGTTGAATGCCCACTTCGAGGAGATGGGGATGGACTTCGAGGAGAGCGGCGCGGCCGGTCTGGACGGGCTGACGCTGTTGCGTGACAGCATCGCCGAACTCCGCGATGACCAGGTCTTGCTGCTGCACATCGGTTGAGGCCGACTCGACCGGGCGGCGTCCCCCCTCGGTGGGCTGATGTCAGCGATCTGCAACACCTCAGCGCGCTGGTCGCGGCAGAAGATCACGACCGACGACCGCAAGCGGGGCAGCGCCTGACGCCGAAATCCGCAAGGCGATCGCCAAGCACTGATCACCGGTACCCGGCGCCGGACACAACAGCGTGCAGCGCCGGGCTACCTGCTGGCCACGCTTATCGCACGGGCAGCCCGATCTTGATTGAGGCCTATGCCTGACCGACGGCCTGAGCGATGGCGAGGGTGTGCTGATACTCGCGCCAGTGCGCCATTTTGCCGTTCCGGGTCCGCAGCACCCCGATGAACGGTGCCGAGGCGGTCACCCCCGTCGCCGTGTGGGTGCCGACCAGTTCGTATTCGACCACGATCACTTCGGGGTCAGCGGTCTCGTGCACGACGACGTTGCGGCAGTCGTCGAACCGGACTGGGAACGCCGCCCGGCCCGCTTGCGTGTACTCGAGGACCCGTTGCTTTCCCTCGGTACGCCCAGGGCGACCGGGTGCGGCGAACGGTTCCTCGATCACCACGTCGTCGGCGAGCGAGTCCGCCTCATAGGTTGGCAGGTTCGCGAGCCACCGGGCCCGCATGCTGTCGAAGATCTCGCTTGGTGTCATGTCGACCGTCCTCCTGGATAATGAGTCGTGACTCGACTTGTGCGATCGAGAATAATGAGTGGAGACTCACTTTGGTAGAGGGGCCGCCGCTGCGTGCCGACGCGCAGCGCAACCGGGCACGCATCCTGGACGCCGCCGAGGCGGTCTTTGCCGAGTTCGGCTCCCGTGCCTCCACCGAGGAGGTGGCCCGGAGGGCCGGCGTTGCCATCGGCACGGTCTTTCGTCACTTCCCCACAAAGGATGACCTGCTCGCCGCGATCATGAAGCGACTGCTCGCGCAACTCGTCGAGGAGGCCGCAAGACATGACCTCTTCGGCTTCTTCACGCACACGGTGGCGCAGGCCGCATCGAAGAAGACCGCTGTCGACTTGCTCGCCGGTTCCGGGGTGGACATCCAGCTTCCGGACGCGCTGGGTCATCTGGAGGAGGCGGTGGTCAGGCTGCTCGAACAGGCGCAGGCCGCCGGAGCCGTCGCCGACTCGGTACGGCTACCCGAGGTGATGGCGCTCCTTGCCAGCGTGTGCCAGGGCGCCCTGCACGGTGGATGGGACCAGCAGCTGCAAGCCCGTACGCTCGCGGTCATCTTCGCCGGCCTGAAGCGCGCTTGACCGCCAGCCCCGAGTTCGATGCCGAGTCGGAGGCCATCAACAGCGTGTACGGCCTGACCGTGCTCATCACTTCAGCCCACCGGCGGTTCCTGGATCAGCTCGACCCCGGTGGGCACCGCGCGGAGGAGTTGAATGCCCACTTCGATGAGATGGGGAATCGGGTTGGCGGAGGAGCGACGGTGTGCTGTGGTTGGCTACCCGGCACCGTCTCGTCGGGCTCAACCGAAGGAGCGGCATGACAGAGGTTTCGGTCGAAATACCGTCGCCCCTGCGCAAGTGCATCATCTTTTGCGAGGTCGAGTGTGTCCGCGCGTGCTGCGGGATCGACGCCGTCTCCACCGATCCAGCCCTGATCGAGGCGTGGTGCCGTCGGGTCGGGTCGGCTGCGGTGGTCAACGCGTGGCTTCAACTTGCCGAGCTGATCGAGGTGGTCGAGGACCGCTCCCATCGAGTCACGTCCACATTCTTGAACCACCGCGCGCACGACGACGCCGCACGGCGTCAGATGCTCGATTTCCTGGCCGCCTTCGAAGCGGGCCTGGCCGCCTACGACGCTTCGTGAGCGATTGAGGACACCATGGTCCCGTGCCGACGCGGCACGGCCAGGCCGTGTCCCGGCCGGACGCAGCCGAGACCTCGTAGGGGAGCGTCGTGAAGACCTCGGCAGGCCCCTCCAACTGAGCCGTGAACCGCGTTTCCGCTGCCCACGGCTCCCCCAAGGTGTGCGCGCCCAAAGCGCCTACGCCTCCGCCTCCGCCTCCTGCGGTGCGCGGGCGGCCGCGGGCAGGAAGGGGGTGAGCAGGACGGCAAGGGCGATGACTGCCGCGTTGTACCACAACGCCGTTCCCGCGGCGTCCGGGAAATCCCGGGACTCGAGCAGCGAGAAGAAGACGGCACCGACGATGGCGACACCGACGGCCGCGCCCAGTTGCAGCACCGCGTTGGTCACGCCGGAGCCAGCGCCGGCGTTGCGCGGCGCGACATCGGCGAGCACGACGGTTGTCACGATGGAGACGCACAGGCCCATGCCCAGGCCCATCACCAGGATCGGCGCAGCGAGCTGCCAGTAGGTGACGGTCATGCCCTCGCTGGTGAACATGAGAATGAGCAGGACCATGCCGATGGCCATGACGGTCAGCCCGATCTGGATGAGCCTGCGGCCATGGGTGGTGGCGAACCGCTGGGCCACGCCGGTGGTGAGGAAGATGCCGACTGGGAAGCCGATACCGGTCAGGGCGGTACGAATCGGGCTCCAGCCGTAGCCGGTCAGCAGCGTGTAGTTGAGCACCAGGAACAGCGACGCCAGCGTGGAGAAGACGACAAGCAGCACGATCAGGCCGACCACGAACGAGCGCTGCCGCAACAGGTCCGGCGGGACCAGAGCGGAGCCGTCGCGGCTGTCCCGCCGCCGTTCCACCACGCCGAACGCCCAGAGCAGCGGCGCCGCGGCGACCAGCAGCACGATCATGCCGATCGGCCAGCCCGCCTCCCGGCCCTGGATCACCGGGAACATCAGGGCGAACGAGGCGAGGCTGATCAGCACGATGCCGGCCACGTCGACGCGCAGCGGCGTCTCCGAGCGCGACTCCGGCAGCCAGCGCAGCGCGCCGAGCAGCGCGAGGACGCCGATCGGCACGTTGACGTAGAAGATCGCCCGCCAGCCCAGGTCGAAGACGCTGTACTCGGTGAACAGCGCCCCGAGCAGCGGGCCGCTGACGTTGGCGAGGCTGAGCGTGACGCCGTACAGGGCGAAGGCCTTGGCCCGTTCGGCGTTCTGGAACAGGATGACCACCACGGACATCACCTGCGGGACCATCAGGCCGGCGGCGACGCCCTGGATCAGGCGTGCGACGACCAGGACCGGGGCGGTCGTGGCGGCGCCGCAGACGATCGAGGCGACGACGAACGCCGCGATGCCGATCAGGAAGACCCGGCGTCGGCCGTAGATGTCGCCGAGGCGACCGCCCGGGATCAGGACCAGGGCGAACGTGACCGAGTAGCCGACCAGGATCCACTGCGCGGCGGCGTAGCCGGCGCCCAGGTCGGCTTGGATCCGCGGCAGGGCGATGCTGACGATCGTGCCGTCGACCAGGTCCATGAAGGCGGCGGTGAGTACGACGGCGAAGGCCAGCCACGGGCGGGTGTCACTCCGCTGGGGCGCGACGTCGGTAATCATGTCAGTCCTCCGACTTTTGCTACGGTCGGAGCAGATGCACGAGATGGAGCTTCTCGCGCGGCGATCTGCTCGCTTTTAGATTCTCTCTAATTCCGAGACTTTATGGGGAGGGATGCCGAGTGTCAACGACGTTGCCACGGGTTTCGCTGGTCGCCGACCTGTACCACCTCGAGCGCGCGTCGGCCCAGGCCGCGGTCCTGTTCCATGGCGCCCTCGCCGCGCGGGCCGGCATCACCGTGACCGACATCAGCTGCCTCGGCGTGCTCGACAAGGACGGGCCCATGCCCGCGGGCCGCCTCGCCCGCCAGATCGGCCTCACCCGCGGCGGCGCCATCACCGCAGCGCTGGACCGGCTGGAGCAGGCCGGTTTCCTGCGCCGGCAGCGCGATCCCGGCGATCGGCGGAAGGTGACGATCGAGCTGGTGCGCGGCGAGGCGTACGAGCGCCTGCAACAGACCCTCGACGAGTTCAGCCGCGACTACCTGGCCCTCATCGAGGAATACTCCGACGAGCAGCTGGGTCTGCTCACCGAGTTCTCCCGCCGCTCCACAGCGATCCTCGACCGGCACACCGCCACGTTGCAGGGCGCCGAGCAGCTATCGGCATGACGACGGGCCCGCCACGTGGCGGGCCCGCCAGCGATCCTCGTTCCTACGCCGGCGCCGGCATCCGCCGCCGCGCCAGCACGGTGTTGGTGGTCACGGTCCTCGCGCACCGGCGCGCGGCGTACCGCAACGCCTCGTGGTGATCCCGCTCGGTGAAGTCGGCGACCGCGTCTCCCACCAGGAACGGCTGCACGTCGGCGGAGAACGCGTCCACCGCGGTCATCAGCACGCCCACGTGGGCGTACACCCCGCAGACCACCAGCTGGGTGCATCCGTTACGGCCGAGCCAGGACCCCAGGGACGTGCGGGCGAACGCGCTGTACCGCCACTTGGTGAACACCTCGTCCCCCGGTTCCGGCGCCAGCTCCGCGACGATCTCCCGGCTGTCCCGGTCGGCGCTCATCCCCGGCCCCCAGAAGTCACGCAGCAGCCCTCGCTCGGCCGGGCTCATCGCTCCTGGCTGCGCCGTGTACGCGACCGGCACCCTCTCTGCGCGCGCCCAGCCGAGCAGCCGGGACACGTTGTGCACCAGCTCGCGGCGCGGCGACGCGTCCGGGAAGAAACCGACGAAATAGCGCTGCATGTCGTGCACCAGCAACGCCGCGCGGGCCGGATCGAGCTGCCACGGCACTGCGGCCGGCGGCAGATCGCTCTCCCCCGGCATCGGGTACGGCACGATCGGCGGGATACCCACCTGACTGTCCTCCTCCTGCGAGCCGGCCCGCGCTCACGCGACGAGCGCGGCGCCTCCGTCGACGAAGAGCTCCTGCATGGTGATGTGCCCGGCCTCCGGCGACGCGAGGAAGCGGACCGCCGCCGCGACGTCCTCCGGGGTGCCGATCCGGCCCAGCGGGATGCCGACGCGGTACGCCTCCAGGGAGCCCCGGATGCTGAACTCCGGGCCGCTGGCGCCGGTCCAGAACGCCCGCTGCATCGGCGTGTCGGTGGAGCCGGGCGAGACCACGTTGCAGCGGATCCCGAACTCGGCCAGTTCCAGCCCCAGGCACTTGGTGAACAGCGAGCTCGCCGCCTTCGACGCGGCGTAGGCGGCCATGCTGGTCCGCGGCACCCCTGTCACGTTCGAGCTGACCGTGACGATCGTGCCGGACCGGCGCCGCACCATTCGCCGGGCCACCGCCCGGCAGCAGTGGAAGACGCCGTCGGTGTTGACCGCGAACACGGCGTTCCAGTCCTGGTCGCTGAGCTCGGTCACCGGCCCGGTCCGCAGCACCCCGGCCACGTTGACAAGCACCCGTACCGGACCCAGATCCTCCTCGACCTGCTTGACCAGCGCCTCCACCGCCGCGCTGTCGCGCACGTCGGCCGGGTAGGCCTGGGCCGCGCCGGGCAGCGCCGCGACCGTCGCGGCCAGCCCGCCAGCGTCGACGTCGACCGCCGCCACCAACGCGCCGTCGGCGGCCATCATCCGGGCCACCGCCGCCCCGATCCCCTGCGCTGCCCCGGTGACCAATACGACCCGGTCATCGCTCGACATGACGGACATGGGTGTTCCTCCTCAGTAGTAGAGCAGCGCCTTGTCCCAGTCCTCGTCCGCGCCGAACAGGCTGCGCGGCTTCACCACGTCGTGCACGCCGGTCAGCACGGTCCGCGGCACGAGCGTGCCCGGCGCCACCCCGGTCACCTCGCACGGCACCCGCAGCGCCTCGTCAATCGCGGCACGCAGCGCGCGCGTCGCCGGCTCACGTCGCGCGTCCGGCACCTCGATCTCCACCCGCAGCAGGTCGGCGTGGGCGCGGGCTCGCCAGAACAGCACCTCGTCGCCGGCCGGCAGCTGGAAGACCAGGTCCTCCAGCACGGCCTGGGTGACGGCGCGCCCCGCGACCGGGTAGCCGAAGGCGGAGCGTCCCAGCACCCGGACGGTGGGCAGCACCCAGCCGCACGGGCAGTCGTCGTAGGACACCTCGACCGCGTCCTCCAGGTTGTAGCGCAGCAGTGGCATGGCCTCCCGGTACAGCGGCGTGACAACGAGTTGTCCGCTGCCCTCGGCACCGAGACGGCCGGTGGCCGGGTCGTACACCTCGAAGACGGCGCGGTCGGCCCACAGGTGCATCCGGCCGTGCTCGCACTCGCCGGCGAGGCTGCCGGTCTCGGTCGACCCGTACTCCTCCACCACCGGCACGCCCCACAGCTCGGCGATCCGCCGCCGCCGGGCCGGGCTCAGCGGCTCCCCGCCGACGAACAGGGCGCGCAGGTTCGGGAAGTCGCGGCCCGGCTCGTGGCCCTGCGCCCGCGCGGCGGCCGCCCACAGCAACGTTTCGGTCGGCATCGACCAGGTCAGCGTCACTCCCAGGTCGTGCAGCACCCGCACCACCCGGGAGTACGGCATCGCCAGCGAGCGGTTGTCGCCGGGCACCACTGTCGCGCCGTGCAGCCGGGCCGCCGCGTGCGCCAGATGACCGGTGATCATCAGGGCGTACGGGGTGCGCACCAGGAACGTGTCCGAGGCCGTGATGCCCACCCACTTGCGGGCGTACCGCTCACTGAGGTCGTGCCAGTCGTCGGCGGTGTAGTACGACGCGGTCGGCCGGCCGGCCGTTCCGCTGGACTCGTGGTAGGTCGCCAGCTCCTCCTTCGGGACGGCCAGCAGCCCGTACGGATAGTTGTCGCGAAGGTCCTGCTTGGTCGTCAGCGCCAGGTCCTCCAGCGTGGCGCCCTCGGTGAGCCGGCGCTGGTAGAACGGCGTGCGGGCGGCCTGGCTCAGCACCTCGGGCAGGCGGGCGCGCCGGGACGCGGCCAGCTCCTCGTGGCTGCGCCAGTCACCCAGCCGTGGCCGCCGGGTCAGTGCTGCGGTCATTGTCGTCTCTCCTCCACTGTTGCCAACGAGGGTGTCCGCCGAGCAGCCGGTCGGCGTTGTCCCAGGCCACCTGCGCCCACTGCGCCGGTGGCAGGTCCAGGGCCGCGTACTTGGCAAGCTCGACGCGCGGGTCCTGCAACGGAAACTCGGTGCCGAACAGCACCCGGCCGGGGCCGAGCCGGTCCAGGGCGCGGCGCACAACGCTGCTGTAACCGCCGGAGGTCTCCAGCGCGATGGACGGGTACGGCGCGATCAGGTCGACCGCGTAGTAGTCGATGTTGCCGACGCCGCTGTGCCCGAGCACCAGGGGCAGACCGGGAAAGCGCCGGGCCAGCTCGACCAGGTCGGTCACCCGGGCGCCGGAGCGTTCCAGGCAGACCACGTACACCGGATGTCCGGCCTCGGCCGCTATCGCGAGCAGGCGCAGGTTGCGCTCGTCGCCAAGCGGCACGCCGTGCACAGCGGGTGAGATCTCCAGGCCGGCGTACTGGTCCGCGACGGCCCGGTAGCGGGTGGCCGGCGCGTGCGGGTTGGCGAAGTAGAACGGCACCAACCGGCCGTCGGCGGCGTCCGCCGCCCGCAGCACCGCCTCGTTGTCGGCGTCGGTTTCCACGTGCCCGCCCTCGATCAGCTGCCGGGACAGTTGGTCGAGGGAGAGCGTCCCGCCCGCGCAGACCACGACCCGGTCCAGGCCGCACTCGTCCATCGTGGAGAGCAGCCGCCGGAGCATGTCCGGCCGCGGCGGGAACCGCGCATGGAAGTCGCAGACCGGGCCGTGGGACCGCCGCGCCGTTCCCGGCAGGCTCACTGTTCCCGGCAGAACTCGTCGATGGGGTAGCCGACGTGCCGGTCCTCGGTGGGCAGGTAGCCCAGTAGCCGATCGCCCTCACGCAGCTCGGTGCTGTTGAGCACCGTCCCGCCCGGGCCGAGCACCCGCACGTGCCAGTCGTCCTGCAGGATCAGGTTGACCTCGGTGCCGTCGGGCGCCACCGCGTCGACCGACAGCAGCGGTCGCTTCTCGATCTTCACCCGCCCGACCGTCGCCACCCGGGTCTGCCCCTTCACGTCGACGGCCAGCACCTTGCTTCCGGCCCGCAGCTCGCTCAGGTACTGCGTACGCTCCCCGGAGGCGAGCGTGTACGACATGATCGCGCCCGCGTTGACCCGGAACGGCCGGGTCGGCATGTACGGCAGCGGGTGCGTCTCGCTGACGCAGAGCACCATGCCCTTGGAGTGCGAGCCGACCAGGATGCCCTCGTCCTGCCGGAAGTATGTGCAGGTGTCCACGCAGGCCCGCTCGCCCATGCCGACGTGCGCGATCCCGGTGACCTTCAGCTCAACCAGGTCGAGCGCGGGTGGACGGTCGTCGGCTGCGGTCTTGAGCGCGGTGGCTTCGCCGACGGCGCTCGGCGCGAGCATCACGCCCTCCGAGCCGTGCTCCAGCACACCGAAGATGATCTCCGCCTCGGTGACGTCCTGTGCGACAGTGATGATGTTGCCGGTGCTCTGAGCCGCGGCCGCCAGCACGATCTCCAGCGGGATCTTGGTCGGGTCGCGGAACAGCAGCACGGTCCACCGCTCGGTGCGCGCCGCGGTGCAGGCCTCCTCGAGGGTGTCGGCGTCGACCACCTCGACGAAGCGGCCGAACTCCACGTCAGGGTGCTCCTGTGCGAGCGCTGCCACCCGGCCCCGATCGCCGTCCACCACGACCAGGTCGACGGTGCCCAGGTCCGCGGGCAGGTCCCCACCGCCGGGGAACAGCACCTTGCGGACGGTCGGCGGCAGTCCCTCCAGCTCGGCCGGGTCGGCGGCGACGATCGCGTCGACGCGCTGGTGCACCGCCTCCTCCACGATCGCGTCCCGGGCCGGGCCACTCTCCCGGACATCCAGCCAGCACAGCTTCATGACGATCTCCTTGCCTGGTAGGCGCTCAAGCGACGGACGGTTCGAACTGCCCGGCCGCACCGGCCGGCACAGCGAGGACGGGACGGTGCACGATCTGGCAGACCTGGCGGGCTGCCGCACCGGGGTCGTCGTGCAGGAAGATGTTGCGGCCCATCGCCACCCCGGCCGCGCCGCCGGCCAGCACCTGCTCGGTGAAGGCGGCGAGTTCGGCGGCGGACTCCCGCAGCGGGCCGCCGGCCACGATCACCGGCACCGGGCAGCCGCGGGTCACGTCGCGCAGCTCGGCGGCGGTGACCGGTGCGACCGTCTTGACAATGTCGGCGCCCAGGTCCACGGCGAGCGCGACCGCGTGCGCGATCAGCTCCGGGTCACGCGGGTCGCTGATCCGAGGACCGCGCGGGTACATCATGGCCAGCAGCGGCACGTTCCACGCGTCGCAGGCCCGGGCCACCTCGGCCAGGTCGATGATCTGCCGGGATTCGGCGTCCGCGCCCAGGTTCACGTGCACGCTGACCGCGTCCGCGCCCAGCCGGACCGCTTCCTCCACGCTGGTGACCAGGTACTTCAGGTCCGGGTCCGGCGCGCGGGTGGTGCCGGCGCTCAGGTGCACGATCAGCGACATGTCGGCGAAGGCCGCGCCGTCGACGTAGCGCAGCGCGCCCTTGTGCAGCACCACGGCGTCGGCGCCGGCGCCGGACAGCGCCGCGACCGTACGGTTCAGCCGCTCACCGCCGCTGATCGAGCCATCGGTGACCGAATGGTCCATCGGGATGACGAGCAGCCGCTCGTCAGCGTGCCGGTAGAGCCGCCGCAGCCGAACGCTGCGGGCGAACGAGTTGTTGATCGGCGGCATGTCGTTCTCGGGTCCCTTCGTCGTGGCAGCCGCGCACGGCCACCGGGTCAGGCGGGAATCAGGCGGGGACCAGCTCGGCCAGACCGAACGCGGCGTGCAGCAGGCCGACCGCCTCGGTCAGCCGGTCCCGGGGGATCACCGCCGAGGTGCGGAGCTGGGAGATCGAGATCCAGCTGGTGGGTATGCCGGCGCCGCGCAGCGCGGCGAGCATCCGGGCGGTGTACTCGGGCCGGTTCAGCAGGCCCATTCCGATCACCGACACCTTGCCGACGTTGTCGTCGACCCGGACCTGTCCGCCGAGTGCCGCCACGGTGTCACGCAGCGGCCCGGTCAGGCGGCCGAGCTCGCTGCTGCGGACGGTGAAGCCGATCCGGAACTCCTCCTCCTGTGGCCCGGACCGGGCGACCAGATCGACCGGCACCGCGTGCTCGGCGAGTACGGCCAGGACCTCGGTCGCTGGGTCCGGATGACTGCTCGGGGTCTCGACGAGCACCCGGGCGACGTCGGCATCGTGGGCGATCGCGGTCACGGTGCTGCTGGTCTCGAGCATGTGCGGATCCGACCTTTCTGGAATGACGGTCCCCCCGCCGGGCCGCAGGGAACTGAGCACCCGGACCCGGACCGCTCGCACGGCGGCGAGCTCGACGGCACGCGAGTGCAGGACGCGGGCGCCGGCGAAGGCCATCTCCGCCATCACGGCCGGATCGACGCGCGCCAGCACCCGGGCCTGTGGAACGACCCGCGGGTCGGCGGTCAGCACGCCGGACACGTCGGTGTAGATGTCGCAACGCTCGGCCGCCAGCGCCGCGGCCAGCGCCACCGCGGTGGTGTCCGAGCCGCCGCGCCCGAGGGTGCGCACGTCGCCGTCGGCGCCCAAGCCCTGGAAGCCGGCAACGACGGCCACCTCACCCGCGGCGAGGCGGCGGTGCAACGGCGCGGGGTCGACGTCGGCCACCAGGCCGGCGCCGTGCACGCCCTCGGCGCGGATCCCGGCCTGCGGCCCGGTGAACGACACCGCCGGCACGCCGAGCCGGTGCAGGACCATCGCCAGCAGGGCCGCGGACTGGTTCTCCCCGGTCGCCAGCAGCTGGTCCAGCTCGCGGGCGGGGGCACCGGCGTGGATGCGCCCGGCCAGCCGCAGCAGATCGTCGGTGGTGTTGCCGCGCGCCGACACCACGACCACTGTGCGTTCGCCGGAGCGGTGGCCACGGGCGACGTTGGCGGCCACCCGCTCGAGCGCGGCCATGTCCGCGAGCGAGCTGCCGCCGTACTTGTGCACTGTGGTGGGCACTGCCGCCTCCCTCACCCATTGTGGTTTCGTGTGTGCACCAGCGTCGTCGCGCACCGGCCGTACGGGCATCCCGAACTCACGTGACCGGACCGTGATGGCGTGACCGCGTGGTCACGCCATCACCGGCCGCGAACCCGGTCGAGCACCACACCCCAGTCCTGCGGGGCGGCGGTGCCCCGCCAGGCCGCGTGCTGGTCGGGCCGGACCAGCACCAGGTCGTGTCCCCAGACCGCGCGGGCGGCCGGGTCGTGAAGGCGCAGGTGCTCGACCGGCATGCCGCGCCGCGCGGCGGCCGCGACGACACCGTCGCCCGCACCGCTGAAGTCGACAAGCGTGAAGCCGGTGCCGAACCGGTCGAAGAGCGCGCCGCCGTCGTCGAGCAGCACGCTCGGCACCCGGTGGCCGGGCCGGGTGGAGGGCGTGATCGCCTTCCAGCGCCACGGCGGCGGGTCGCCGGGCTCGGCCCACGTGATCGGCGAGTCGAGATAGCGGTAGTCGAGGTGGATGCCGGTGTTCTCCACCTGGTAGGCGTCCTGCTCCAGGTACCCGGCCAGGTGCTCGCGGGACGCGCCGTCCGCCGCCAGCTGCGGGAACCGCTGCCACACCTCCAGCAGGTTGAAGCACATCTCCCGGTTGAACAGCGCCACCGGCCGGCGCTCGGCGTGGTAGCTGTCCAGCAGCCCGGACCCGGCCCAGCCGCGGACCGCCGCGGCCAGCTTCCACGCCAGGTCGACGGCGTCACCGAGGCCGGTGTTCGCGCCGTGCCCACCGGTCGGATAGAACTGGTGCGCCGCGTCGCCGGCAAGGAACACCGAACCGCTGCGGTACGCCTCGGCCACCGCCATCGCGCCCCGCCAGCGGGCCACGTTGAGCACCTCGTCCACGGCGATCTGGGTGCCGAGCCGCTGGCACATCAGCTCGGCCGGGTCCATCTCTGCCTCGCTCTCGTCGAAGAGCGGGAAGAACCCGGTCCACACCTGGTGCTCGTCGCGGGAGACCAGGGTGATCCCGCTGGCCAGCACCATCAGGAAGAACCGGCCGTGTTTGCGCAGCGCCGGGTCGCCGCTGCGGAAGTAGACGTCGCGGAACTCGCCGACCGGACCGGACTCCACAGCGCGGATGCCGGCCGCCGCCCGTACCGCGCTGCCCGCGCCGTCACAGGCGACCAGGTGCCGGGCGGCGATCCGCTGATCGGCACCGGTGGCGCTGTCGCGGACCAGGGCCACCACACCGTCCGGAGTGTTGCTGATCAGCTCGACGAACTCGGTGCCCAGCCGCAGGTCCACGCCTTCGGTCACCGCGGCGCGCTCGCGCAGGATCTCCTCCAGCACGTTGCCGGGCAGCCGCTGATACGGCTCGAGCGGGCTGGTGCCGTCGTTGACAGTGGCGATCCGCCGCTCCACCTCGGCGACCGAGGCGGAACTCCACTCGGCCAGCGGGGCCTCGGCCAGCGACCGGGCCCAGAGGAAGTTGAACGAGTGTTCGGCCCCGATGCCACGGCGGCGGATCTCGTCGACCACGTCCAGCCGGCGCAGCAGCTCCATGCTGCGCGCGTTGAGGTAGTCCATCTTCGGATGCGGCGAGGGCTGCCGATGCCTGTCGATCAGACGGCAGCCGACGCCCTGCCGGGCCAGCTCCAACGCGAGCGTGGTGCCGACCGGCCCCGCGCCCACCACCAGCACGTCCACGTTCTCCTGCGAGGTCTGCATGCCTTCACCCTCGCCATTGGGGACCCCTCCGCTCATCACGTGTTCTCGTGATTCGCCCGGCCACCGCGCGGCGGTAGCTTGACCGCGGACCGCCGGACCCGTCCGATATGGACCTTGCTCAGGAGGCACGGATGATCGACCGCAGGAAGTTCCTCGCGCTCGGCGGACTGGCCGCCGCGGCCACCGCGACCGGGGCGCCCGCGGCCTCGGCGGCCGCGGGCAGCGCCCCTCGCCACGGACCGCGGTGGTCGGCACTGCGCGACGGCATCGACGGCGACCTGCTGCTGCCCGGCGAGCCGGGGTACGAGGCCGCGTACGGCACCTACCTCGCCCGCTACGACACGATCCGGCCCGCCGCGGTGCTGCGCCCGGCCGGCGCCGAGGACGTCGCCGAGGCCGTCCGGTTCGCCCGGCGCCACCGTGTGCGCACCGTCGCCCGCTCCGGCGGGCACAGCTTCGGCGGCTACTCCACCGGCACCGGCCTGGTGGTCGACACGTCCTCGCTCCACCAGACCCGGGTGACCGGTGGGATCGCCCGGATCCAGGCCGGCACCAAGATCGTGGACTTCCAGCAGGATCTGCTGCGCCGGCAGGTGACCATCACCGGCGGGATGTGCCCGACGGTCGGGGTCTCCGGCCTGACTCTGGGGGGCGGCTTCGGCATGGCCGGCCGCCGCTACGGCCTGACCTCCGACCGCCTCTCCGCAGTGCGTCTGGTCCTCGCCGACGGCCGGCTGCTCACCTGCGACGAGCACCACCACCCCGACCTGTTCTGGGCGCTGCGCGGCGGCGGCGCCGGCAGCTTCGGCATCGTCACCGAGTTCGACTTCGTGCCGTACGCCGCCCACGAGCCCACCGTGTTCCAGATCTTCTTCCCCTGGTCGGCCGCGGCCGACGTGGTCGCGGCCTGGCAGGAGTGGGCGCCGGAGACCCCGGACGAGCTCAGCGCCGGGCTGTTCGTGCGCACCTTCGACCCGTCGGCCGAGCCGCAGGTCTTCGCGTTCGGCCAGTGGGCCGGCGCGCACAACGACCTGGACGCGGTGCTGGGCCAATTCTCCGCCCGGGTCGGCCACTCCCCCACGGTCTCCGACATCCGCAGGGTGCCCTACCTGGACTCGGTGCTGTACTGGGCGGGCTGCTCGGAGCTGTCGGTGTCGCAGTGCCACGCGCCCGGTCAGACGCCGGACGGCCGGCTGGCGCGGCTGGAGCACGCGCTGACCAAGTCCGATTTCTTCGCCCGCTCGCTGCCGCGCGAGGGCATCGAACGGTTGCTCGCCGCGATCGTCGCCGACCAGCCGGCCGGTGAGCTGCGCGGCCTGGAGTTCCACGCGTTCGGCGGCGCGTACAACCGGCCGTCGCCGGGGCACACCGCCTTCGTGCACCGCCGGCAGCGGTTCCTGTTGCAGTACCTGGCGCAGGTGCCGACCACGGCGAGCGACGGGCAGAAGGCCGCTGTCGACGAGTGGGCGCGGCGGGCCTGGCGGGCGATGCGGCCGTGGGCCTCCGGTGAGGCGTACCAGAACTACACCGACCCGGAGCTGCGGGACTGGCGGTCGGCGTACTACGGCGGCAACTACGGTCGGCTGACCCGGGTCAAGCACCGCTACGACCCGCAGCGCTTCTTCGACCACCCGCACGCGATCGGCCGATGAGCGCGCCGGTGGAGCCCCGCCGGCTGATCGTGGGGATGACCGGCGCCACCGGGGCGATCCTCGGCGTCCGGCTGCTGGAGACGCTGCGCCGGCTACCCGACGTGCAGACCCACCTGGTGATGAGCCGCTGGGCGCGGGCCACGGTCGAGCTGGAGACCGGGCGTACCGGCGCGGAGGTGGCGGCGCTCGCCGACGTGGTCCACAAGCCGGACGACATCGGTGCGCCGATCGCGAGCGGCTCCTTCCGTACCGATGGCATGATCGTCATCCCGTGCAGCATGCGCACCGCCGGGGGCATCCGCGCCGGTGTCGGTGACGGTTTGCTCGGCCGCGCGGCGGACGTCGTGCTCAAGGAGCGCCGCCGACTCGTGCTGGTGGCACGCGAGGCCCCGCTCAGCGAGATCCACCTGGAGAACCTGCTGGCGCTGGCCCGGATGGGCGTCAGCATCGTCCCGCCCGTGGTGTCGTTCTACACCCACCCGCGAACCCTGGACGACCTGGTCGACCACCTGGTGGCCCGGGTGCTCGACCAGGTCGGGCTGTCCGTGCCCGCGCCGCGCTGGAACGGCATGGTCGCAGCGCGGGCCGACCGTTGAACCGTCCCGACCTCTGGAGGAGACCCGTGGCCCACGACGACCTGCGTACCTTCCTGGACGCCCTGGCCAAGCACGGGCAGTTGCTGCACGTCGGCGAAGAAGTGGACCCGGACGTGGATTTGACAGCGGCCGCCACCGCTGCCGCGCGGATGGGCGACCGGGCGCCCGCGCTGCACTTCGACCGGCTGCGCGGCTTCACCGACGCCCGGGTGGCGATGAACGTGCACGGCTCGTGGGCCAACCACGCCATCGCCATGGGCCTACCGCCGGACACCTCGGCCCGCGACCAGGTCACCGAGTTCGCCCGCCGGTGGGCCGACTTCCCGGTGCCGGTCGAGCGCCGCGCCGACCCGCCGTTCCTGGAGAACACCCTGACCGGTGACGACGTGAACCTGTTCCAGGTGCTGCCGCTGTTCCGGCTCAACGACGCCGACGGCGGCTTCTACCTCGACAAGGCCGCGGTGGTCAGCCGCGACCCGGCCGACCCGGAGCACTTCGGGAAGCAGAACGTCGGCATCTACCGCCTGCAGGTCAAGGGCCGCAACCGGCTGGGCATGCAGCCGGGCTCGATCCACGACATCGCCGGGCACCTGCGGCACGCCGAGGAGCGCGGCGCGGACCTGCCGGTGGCGATCGCGGTCGGCACCGACCCGATCACGTCGATAGTGGCCGCGACGCCGATGCGCTACGACGACTCCGAGTACGAGATGGCCGGCGCGCTTCGCGGGTCGCCAGCGCCGGTCGCCACCGCCCCGCTCACCGGGCTGGACGTGCCGTGGGGCACCGAGGTGCTGCTGGAAGGCGTGATCGAGGGGCGGGTCCGGGAAATTGAGGGCCCGTTCGGTGAGTTCACCGGGCACTACTCCGGCGGGCGGCGGATGGCGGTGGTGCGCATCGACCGGATCTCGTACCGCAGCCAGCCGGTCTTCGAGCACCTGCACCTGGGCATGCCGTGGACCGAGATCGACTACCTGATGGGGCCGGCCACCTGCGTACCCCTGCTGGCCGCGCTGCGCGCCGACTTCCCCGAGGTCCGGGCGGTCAACGCGATGTACACGCACGGCCTGTTGGTGATCGTCTCCACCGCCGCCCGCTACGGCGGCTTCGCCAAGGCGGTCGGCCTGCGGGCCATGACCACCGCGCACGGGCTCGGCTACTGCAAGGTGGTCATCGTCGTGGACGCCGAGGTGGACCCGTTCGACCTGCCGCAGGTGATGTGGGCGCTGTCGACGAAGGTGAACGGCCCGGACGACGTGGTCAACGTCCCGGCCATGTCGATCCTGCCGCTGGATCCGGGCGCCGACCCGCCGGGCATCAGCAACAAGTTGCTGATCGACGCGACAACGCCGGTCGCGCCGGACGCCCGGGGCCGGCACGGGCACCCGGTCCGGGACTCGCCGGAGGTCGGGCGGTGGGCCCGCCGCCTGCGAGACGGGGACGCCTCCGGCGATGCGGAGGTACGGCCGGAGCGTCCCGCCAGGCGGTCGGCCGAGTGCCCGCGCTGCGGCACGAGCGAGCCGCTGGACGTGGCGTCGTCGTCGGTGCCGGGCGCCTGGGACGTGCAGATGTGCACCCGCTGCTGGTACGGCTGGCGCACCACCGAGCCGGAGCACCGTACCCGCCCGGACGCCTTCCCGGAGTCGCTGCGCTGGTCGGCCGAGAAGATCGACCAGGCGCCCGTCCTGCCGCCCCTGCCACCGCTGCGGCGCGACTGAGCGCGAGACACCGCGGGGCCCGGCGCTGTCGAGCGCCGGGCCCCGCTGTCGATCTGGCGTCCGTCAGCACCACGCGTCGATCAGCGCGCCGGCCTGGCGGGGGTTGAGCCGCGGGTCGCAGAGGCTGGTGTAGCGCAGCCGCAGCCCGGCCTCGTCCGGCACCGGCCCGCCGACGCACTCGGTGACGTCTCCGGCGGCCACCTCCAGGTGCAGGCCACCGGGGTGGACGCCCTCGCGCAGCAGGATGTCCCGGAAGGCGGTCGCCTCGGCGACCATGTCGGCGAGCAGCCGGGTCTTCAGGCCGGTGCTGGTCCGTACGGTGTTGCCGTGCATCGGGTCGCTGAGCCACACCACCGGATGCCCGGCGCGGCGTACCGCGTTGACCAGGCCGGGAAGCACCGCGCCGATGTGGCGGCGGCCCATCCGGGCGATCAGCACCAGCCGGCCCGGCACCCGGTCCGGGTCCAGCAGGTCGCACACCCGCAGCACGTCCTCGACCGCCGCGGACGGACCGACCTTGCAGGCCACCGGGTTGGCGACCGCGGCGAGCAGGGCCACGTGGGCGCCGTCCGGGTGCCGGGTGCGCTCGCCGATCCACGGCAGGTGCGTGGAGGCCAGGTACGCCGCACCGGTCTCCGGGTCGGTGCGCGCCAGGCTCTCCTCGTAGTCGAGCACGAGCGCCTCGTGGCTGGTCCACGGCCCGCCGGGGGTGTCACGGTGCGCGCCCACCAGCGCCGTCACCGTGCCGGCGGCCGCGTACGCCCGCAGCATCCGCCGGGGGTCGGGACGTCGGGCGGCCTCGGTCGCCAGCGTCGAGTTGATCATCGGACCGCGGAAGGTCGGCAGATCCCGGCCGTTGTACGGCTCGGCCGGCCGGGACCGCGGCTTGGCGAACTGGCCGCCCAGCCGGCCCACCCGCACCACCGGCGCACCGGTGCGCCGGGACAGCCGGGCGCCCAGGTCGTCGAGGGTGGCGAGCTTGGCGGCGACCGCCGGTGGCGTGCAGTCGGAGAACGTCTCCACACAGTCGCCGGCCTGCAACACCACGTCGTGGCCGGCGGCCACCCGGGCCAACCGGGCGCGCAGCGTCCACAGTTCGGCAGTGGAGACCAGCGGCGGCGCGGCGGCGAGCGCGCGGCGCACCGTGGGATAGTCGGGATCGTCATTCCACTGTGGCTGGTGCGGCGCGGGCCGCGCCATCAGGTCATACACGAGAATTCCCTTCGCGCAGCCGGAGAGGGGCCGTCGGTGTCAGCCTGCCGCTCCCCGGCCGCGCCCCGCATCACGTCTTCTCGGGATGCCGCGCGCTGTGCAGCATCGCCAGGCGGGTGAGCTGCACCCGGCTGCACACGCCCAACTTCGCGAAGCTGCTGCGCAGGTGGCTGTCGACGGTGTGCGGGGAGAGGAAGAGCCGCGCCGCCACCTCCCGGTTGGTCAGCCCTTCGGCCACCAGCGTCACCACGCGCAGCTCCGACTCGGTCAGGTCGGCCCAGCCCGGCACGGCCGGCGCGACGGGCGCCGCCGGCCCGGACGTCGACCGGTACCGGTCCAGCATCAGCTTCACCCGGGCGGCGTCGCGCTTGGCGCCCGCCGCGGTGTACTCGTCGTACGCCTCGCGCAGCAGCGGCACCGCCGCGGCGGAGTTGCCGCGGGCGCCCTCGGCCGTGGCCGTGTCCTCGACCGCGGCGGCCCGGGCCAGCGGGCGGGAGGTCGCTGAGTATTCCTCGACGGCCGAGCGCAGCATCCGGGTGTCACCGCGGACCAGCGCCTCGGCGTGCCGCGCGCCCGCCACGATCGCCCGGTGCGGCCGGTTGCGGCTGACGAGCCCCCTCGCCACCGCGGCCGCCGCGGCGGCCTTGTCCGGCTCGTCGGCACGCCGCGCGATGCGGACCAGCGCGGCCGCCGCCTGCGGCTCCTCGGCCAGGAACAGCGGCCGTTCGGGCAGCACCCGGTACATCATCTCCAGCGCGGCGACGGCCGCCCGGGGCTGGTCGTCCGAGTCGTACATCAGCGCGGTGCGCCAGGACAGCTCGAGCGCGCCACAGCCCTGGTCGGGCGCGAGCTCGGCGGCGCGCCGCAGGTGCAGGCGGGCCGCGGGCATGTCGTTGCAGAGCATCGCCAGGTGGCCGAGCAGTGCCAGCGGGCGTACGTGCGCCATGGTGAGCGGCCGGGCGGCGGCCACCACCTCCTCCGCCTCGGCGCGGGCCTGGGTGAGCTGACCGAGCGCCATCCGCAGCAGCGCTCGATTGTACTGCCACAGGGGGCCGGACCAGGCGCCCGACCGCAGCCGGTCGGCGCGTTGGCCAGCGTCGAGCACCTCCTCCGCCTCGGCCATTCGGTCCACCGCGATCAGCGTGCGGGCCAGCCAGAGTTGCGGTCGGTGCGGGTGCTGCTGCGGGTCGATCCCGTCAAGTGCGGCGACCGCCTCGCGGGCGTGGCGAACCGCGTTGTCGAGTTCGCCGTCGGCGCTGGCCATCACGGCCCGTGCCACGGAGGCGACAGCGTGCGCGGCCCGCTCGCCGTGCCGGTCGGCCACCTCGATCGCCTCGGTCGCGGCGCTCTCGGCCGCCACGAAGTTGTGCGCCTGCAGCAGGGCGTGCGCCTGCGCGGCGAGCAACCGGGCCAGCGTCGGCTCGGTCACCTGGCCGGCGTTGCGCGCCACCATGATCGAGTTGTTCAGGTCGATGTCGAGGCCGGCGTGCGTCACCGCCTCGGCGAGCTCCAACAGCAGCCCGCCGCGCCGGTACGCGTCCAGTCGCAGGGTGGAGGTGCGGTCCACGATCCGGCGGGCCTCGCTGTACTGGCCGCGGACCATGAGCCGCCGGAAGATTCGGGTGACGAACTCGTGCGGCGCCTCCTGCTCGTCGGCGGTGATCAGGTCGAGCAGGCGACAGCTGAGTTCCTCGCCGGACCAGCCGCCCTCCAGGATGTGCCCGGCCAGTTCCTCGGCGGTGACCGGCGGGGCGTGCTTGAGGACGGTGGCGGCCTCCCGGTGCAGGACCACGCGCGCCGGCCCGGGCAGCCTCTCGTGCACCGCCTCGCGGAACAGCTCGTGCCGGAACGACAGCGCCGCGCCGACCTCGACCAGGATCTCCTCGTCCAGCACGGAGGTGACGGCCGGCAGCAGCTCGGTCACGTTGCGGCCCTGGATGGCCGCGAGCTCGTACGCCGTGCACGGTCGCGGCAGGATCGACGCGGCCTCGATGAGCCGGCGGGTCTCCGCGGGCAGCGCCGCGAGCTGCCGCTCGACCGCGTCCAGGAAGGGCCGGGGCAGCACCGCGTCGGTCAGCGCGGCGACGCCGTCGCGGACCTCGACCGCCGCGACCTCGCGTACCGCGCTGAGGTGACCGGAGAGCAACGCGGGATCGCCCTCGCAGCGCAGCACCGCCCGGCGCAACGCGGCGTCCGGCCGCCCGCCCAGCAGGGCGACGCAGATGGTGATTGCCGCGTCATCGTCGAGCGGACCGAGCGTCAGCGTCTCCGCCCCGGTGCGGCCGAGGTCGGCCAGCAGCTCGCTCACCCCGGTCCCGCCGCGCCGGGAGCGCCGGGTGAGCAGCCACAGGACCGGGCTGCTGGCGAGGGACGGGACGAGCAGGCGCAGCGCGAGCGCGGTGAGGTCGCCGGCGCGGTGCACGTCGTCCAGGACGATCATGACGGGCCGCTGCCGGGCAAGGTCGGCGAGCCGGTCGCGCAGCCGCTCCACGAAGTTGAGCCGGGTCGGGTCGGCGGCCATCAGGTGGTCGATGCCGAGGTCGGGAATGCCGGAGCGCAGGGCGGTGAGCAGGCCACCGAGCGGCGCTACCTGGTCTGCGACGGTGATCTCGCCGGCTGCGACGACCAGACCGTCCGCGCGGCCGGCGCGGGCGGCGGCGGCCACCATCGCGCTCTTGCCGGAACCGGCGGCCCCTTCGACGATCAGGCACCGGCTCTCGCCGGCGGCCACGGCGGCTGTGGCCGCGCGGACGATGGACAGTTCATGGTCACGGCCTACCAACACTCGATCCACAGCTGCCCCCGTTTGCAGATCCGATCACGGTTGTGAGACGTTCACGGGCAGCACGACGGGCCGCTGGCGAGCACGCGCGGCATTGCCCGGCTCATCGATGCTAATCGACGTATAGCGACGGCCTCCGCTGTCCCACAGGGAACATTAGACGAATGTTGTGACTGCGCGACTACCCAGAGAAACTGCTGCTCACCGAGTGGGGACATGCCGAAGCGCCGGCTCCGCCGCTGGTGGGCGGGCCGGCGCCGACGTGGGCATTCAGGGGCCGAGCTGCTCGGAAGTGACGCGAGTCACATTCGCGGTGAGCAGCCGCCCAGCGGCGCCGGGGTCGGCCGATCGCAGCCGGGGAATGCCCCGCAGCCACTCGTGATCAGTCATTCCAGGGTTGTGTGTCGTCGTCCGGTCCGGCCAGAAAATCTGCGGGCTGCCCTGGATCGGCAGGTCCCTGCTGCGCCGGTAGTCGGCCAGCACGTCGGCACGCACCGGCTCGGACTCCCACACCTCGAAGATCTTCGCCGGGTCCACCGCCGAAAGCGCCAGTGCCGCCGCGTCGAGCACCCGCTCCAGCCCGGACCGCACACTGATGTCGACCGAGTCCCGGAAGAACGCCAGCCGTACCTGGTAGTCCACCTCCTCCGCGACCGCCGGGCCACCGGCCCGGCGCGCCGCCGCGACCAGCTCGAACGCCGGCATCGACGTCGACGGGTACGACGGCGCGTCGTACACCCCGAACAGGTCCGGCTCGTGATTGGACAGCACCGCCATCTCCGGCTGCACGATGTGCCGCGGGATGCCGCCCTTGTTGATCAGCTCCAGCGGCCAGGCGCGCTGGTCGAGAACCACGTCCAGGCCGCCGGCCGCCCGCGCGGCCCGCAGCCGGTGCACGGCCACCAGCGCCCACGGGCAGTGCACGTCCGACCAGACCGTCACGGTCGCCGTCACCGAGTCACCTCCACGTTCCGGGCGGCCGCCGGCACGCCGGGACGGACCGCCGCACGGCTGATCGCCCACTCCACGGACTCGGCGAGGATGTCCGGCCCGTCCTCGGTCAGCAGCGACTCCGGATGGAACTGCAACGACGTGAAACCCTGGCCGCGCAGCGCGTGCACCCGGCCGGTGCCGGCGTCCCGGCTGACCAGGACCGCACCTCGCCGGGTGACGCCGGGCAGCAGGTCGGCGTCGGCGTACGCCGCGAACGTGTTGTAGAAACCGACCCGGCGGTCCCGCCCGAACAGGTCCACAGTGCGGCGCCGGCCCTGGTCCGGCCTCTGCCCGCGGGCGAGCGGCAGGCCCAGGATCCCGGCGACGAGCTGATGGCTCAGGCAGACCGCCAGGAACGGCCGGCCGGAGTCGAAGACCCGCCGGGCCAGGTGACGCATCCACACGATCCGGGGGTCGCCGCTGTCGCGCGGGTCGCCGGGACCCGGCCCGAGCACCACGAACGCCGACTCCCGCAGCACGTCGTCGTCGACCCGCTCGGCGGGCCGGACCCGGACCCGCAGACCCAGCGACCGCAACTGCCTCGCCAGCATCGCCGTGAACGAATCCTCGGCGTCGACCACCAGCGTCGGCATCCCGGTCAGCGCCGGGCGCGACAGCTCCCGGCGGGACGGCCCCGCGAACCAGAAGTCGCTCAGCCCGCTGTTACGGGCGCGCAGGCTGGCCCGTACCCGGGAATCCTCGGCCAGACCGGGGCGTGCCGCGCCCCGCCCACCCTGCCCGACACCCGCGCCCGCGCCAGGCGTGGCCGCGCCCAGCAGGCCGGACACCTTCGCCCGGGTCTCCGCGGCCTCCGCCGCCGGATCCGAGTGCCGCACGAGCGTGGCTCCCACCCCGATCCGCACCCCGCCGGCCCGGTCCACGTCGGCGGTACGGATCAGGATCGCCGAGTCCATCCGGTGCCGCCCCGCATCGTCCCGTCCGATCAGCGCGGCCACCCCGGCGTAGTAGCCGCGCCCGCCGGGCTCCCGGGCGGCGATGACCCGGCAGGCGTTCTCCAGCGGGCTGCCGGTGACCGTCGGCGCGAACATCGTCTCCCGCAGGATCCGCCGCACGTCCTCCGGCCCCTCCCCCTCGATCCGGTACTCGGTGTGCGCGAGGTGGGCCATCTCGCGCAGGAACGGGCCGACCACCCGGCCGCCGTCCGGGCACAGCCGGGCCATCATCTTCAGCTCCTCGTCCACCACCATGTACAGCTCGTCGGTCTCCTTCGTGTCGGCGAGGAAGCCGAGCAGCCCGGACACCTCCGCGCCGCCGGCCTGATAGCGGTACGTGCCGCTGATCGGCGTCATCGCGATCCGGCCCGCATCAAGGCTGACGTGCCGCTCCGGGGTCGCGCCGACCAGTGTCCGATCGCCACAGTGCACCAGGAACGTCCAGTACGCGCCCGCCTCGGCACGCAGCAGCCGCGCGAACAGGGCCAGCGCGGCCGGAACCGGACCCCCCTCGACGCTGGCCCGGAAGTCGCGCCGGATCACGAAGTTCGAGCCGGCGCCGGACCCGATCTCCTCCGCGATCACACTCGCCACCATCTCCCCGTAACGCTCGTCGTCGACGTCGAAGCCGGCCTCGGTCCACGCGACCGGCTCCGCGGGCAGCCGGCGCAGCACCTCCGGCAGCGGCAGCCGCCGGTGCCGGTCCACGATCAGCGCCCGGATCGGCTCGCCGTCGTCGACGCAGGCGAAGCCCCGCTCGGTGAGCTGCCGGTACGGCAGCAACGCCAGCACCTCGTGCGCGCCCGGCGGGCCGTCCGCCGGCAGCGGCAGCCCGGCCAGGGTGTCGGTCAGCCGGATCCGGCCCTCCAGCAGCTCGACGTCAGGTCCGCCAGCGTCCGGGCGGGCCAGCAACGCGAACGGTGCCGGATCAGGCCCGGTCACCCTCTCGTACCAGTCCCCCATCGAAGACCTCCCCTCAGTGCGGACAGCAGCTCACGCCGCCGGGATGTGATGGTTCTGCCGGAACACGTTCTCCGGGTCGTAGACCCGCTTCAGGTCGCGCAGCCGGGCGTGGTCGGCCGGCGTGTACGCCGCCGCGGTCCGGCCCGGATCGCTGAGGAAGTTCAGGAACACCCCACCGGTGGCGTACGGCCGCAGCCGCCCCGCCAGCCGCCGCATCTGCGCCCGCGCACCGGGCAGACTCTCCTCGTCCAGCTCGGGCGCGATCGCGATCAGCGAGAACTCGGCGTCGTCCGGACCGGCCGGGCCACCCGACTCCGGGCGTACGGCCAGCGCGCCACCCCAGTGCCGCAGCTCGATGACACGGACCGCCTCCCCGGCGGCTACCTCGTCGAGCAGCACGTCGATGAGGCCGTCCTCGACAGTGCGGAACAGGTCGGTGTGCTCCTCGCTGACCTGCGCGCCCGGCTGCGGATCGTTCAGCCGAGGGGTGTGCGCGAACGGCATCGGGCCGAACCCGCCGAGCAGCGGCGTCCCGCCCGTGGCCAGCAACGGCGCCAGCGCCCGGGCGCCGTCCTCCGCCGGGCCGACGTACACCGCGCGCACCGCGAGCACGACCCGGTCGCGCAGCGGCTCCGGGACCTCGGGCACGGGCGGCAGGCGCAGCAGGATGCAGACGGTGGTCAGCGCGTCCGGCTCGGACGCGGCGAACTCCCCGTAGGCCCGCAGCAGGTCCGCGGCCCGCTCACCGGGGAAGAACACCACCCCGCCAAACACCTCGGTCACCGGGAACAGCGCCAGCTCGAGCTCGGTGACCACACCGAAGTTGCCGCCGCCGCCGCGCAGCGCCCACCACAGGCGCGCGTCGTCGTCCGGCCCGGCGACCACGTGCGCTCCGTCAGCGGTGACCACCTCGGCGCGCAGCAGGCTGTTCGCGGCGTACCCATACCGCCGCGACAGCCAGCCGAGGCCGCCGCCCAGGGTGTAGCCGGCGACGCCCACCTCGCCGGACGAGCCGGAGAGCGGCGCCAGGCCGTGCTCGGCCGCAGCCGCCACCACGTCACCCCAGACCGCTCCCCCGCCGGCCCGTACCGTCCGCCGGACCGGGTCCACCTCGACCCCACGCAGCCGGGCGGTGCTCAGGATCAGCCCGCCGTCGGCCGGGGTGAGCGCGCCGTGCCCGGTCGCCTGCACCGCCAGCGGCACGTCCAGCTCCCGGGCCGCGGACAGGATCCGGCGCACGTCGGTGACGTCGGCCGCCTCGGCGACCGCCAGCGGCCGGGGATCCACGTTGCGCCGCCACGGCAGCCGGGTCCGGTCGTACCCGGGATCGCCGGGCAGGTGCAGCACCCCGTGCAGGTGGTCACGCAGTGACCGGATCGTCGTCGTCCCGGCGGCGGTCATGCCGCGGCACCGCGCCGGCGCAGCGCGGGGTCGGTAAGCGCCGGCGGCAGGTAGTGCGAGTCCGCGTGGTTCAGCATCGTGCCCGGCGCGACGATCTCGTCGATCCGGTCCAGCACCGCGTCCTCCAGACGCAGGTCCGCGCCGGCCAGCAGGTCCTCGAGCTGGTCGACCCGGCGCGGTCCGATGATCACCGAGGTGACTGCCGGGTGGTTGCGGGCGAACGCGAGCGCCAGGTGCGTCAGCGAGCAACCGACCTCCGCGGCCAGCTTGGTGAGCTGCTCCACCGCCTCCCGCTTGCGGATGTTGCCGGCCAACACCGGGTCGAACTGCGTACGGTGGGCGCGCTGCCGTCCCGCGGTCAGGTCGATGTCACCCTGGTAGCGGCCGGTCAGCCAGCCCTCGCTGAGCGGGCTCCAGGTCATCACACCGATGCCGTACCTCGCGCAGGCGGGCAGGACCGCGGCCTCGGCGGACCGGTTGAGGATCGAGTACGGCGGCTGCTCGGTCCGGGGCCGCACCAAGCCGTGGCGCTCGGCGATCCACTGTGCCTCCACCAGGTGGTCCGCCGGGAAGGTGGAGGTGCCGACGACGCGGACCTTTCCGGATCGGACCAGATCCGACATGGCCTGCAGGGTTTCCTCCAGGTCGGTGTCCGGATCCGGCCGGTGCACCTGATAGATGTCCAGATAGTCGGTGCGCAACCGGCGCAGGCTGTCCTCGACGGCCCGCATGATCCAGCGGCGCGAGTTGCCCGACCGGTTCGGCGCGTTCCCGGAGGGGTGCATCGGATAGTGCACCTTCGAGGCGAGGATGACCTCGTCACGCCGCTTCTCCAGAGCCCGCCCGACGATCTCCTCGCACCCGCCCCACGAGTACACGTCGGCCGTGTCCACGAAGTTGATCCCCGCGTCCAGGGCTGCGGAGATCACCGGAGCGGACTCGTCGTAGCCGCACTCCCCCCAGGCGCCGAACATCATCGTGCCCAGGCAGAGCGGGCTCACCTTCATTCCGGTGCGTCCCAGGTTTCGTAGCTCCATGACGCCCGACCTTGGCAGCGTCGCCGCGATGGGCACATCACGTGAACCCGTGGCGTGATCGCGCCATGACCGGGCCGCCGCGGCCATGTCAGCCTGTGCCGGTCAGTCAGCCCAAGGGAGGCCCGATGAGCAGCACCGGCACCGCAGTGGGCCCACTCGACCTGCGGTTCACCGTGGCTCAGCAGTTCCGCCCGGTCGACATGATCGCGCCCCGCTTCGGGCAGTTCGACTCCGCCGCCGAGACGGCGGACGAGCCGCCGCTGCCGAGCCCGCTACCCCCGGTCCACGAATGCTTCCGGACCGGTCAGGGCCTGGTCGCGCCGTTCGGCGCGGTCGTCTGCGAGGTCGCCGAGCAGCAGGCGGACAGCGCGGTCAGCGCCGGGTGGAGCACCGCCGACGGCGACGCGTTGATGGTCCACTACGACGCCTTCCAGCACGAGGTCAGCATCACGGTCACGACCGAGGGCGTCACCGAGGTGGTGGCGCGCACGCCGGTCACGCTGCGGACGCCGTACCGCCTCGCCGCCACCCTGACCGGGACCCGCATCACCGCGGTGGCCGCCGACGACGGCACCCAGGGCTGGCGGCCGCTGGTCATCGGCGACTCGCTTCCGTTCGTCGACCCGCGCCGGCCGGAGACGCTGCGCGACTACCGGCACACGTACGGCGGCCGCAGCGCCCGCCTCTCCCGGGTCCGCGCCGGATACTTCGGACAGGTCGGGCTCCGGGACGGGCACCTGGTGACCTACGCCGACGGGCGGCCGTACCGCCGCGACGGCCGGCTGCTGTTCACCTTCGGCGCCGCCGGCATGGGCTTCTCCCAGGAGGCGCACTGGTCGGTGTGGGCGCTCGACCCGGACGCGCCGGAGCGGATGGAACAGGTCGCCAAGCTCTTCTTCACCCACGACGGGCTGGTCACCGGCGACAACGCCGGGCAGATCGTCTACGACGAGGACCGCGACCGGTTCGTCATCGTGGTCTGCGGCGGCAACCTGCCGGAGCCCGGCGTGTACGTCCGGCACGCCCAGACCAGCGCGGACATCCTCTCCGGCGTCCACGTCATCGCCAACGAGCGGCTGGCAGCGCCGGTCGACCTCAGCTCGTGGGAGCCGGCGATCGGCCTGGTCGACGGGCGCTGGCACATCGCGTACGCCAACGTGGTCCAGCTCAGCCCGGAGCTGGAGTTCCACCCGGTGCTGGTGGCCGCGGCCGAGGATGGCGACTACCACGAGGGGTTGACCGTCCGGGCCACCGATCCGGACGTGCGGCGTACCGAGGGCTGCGTGCTGCACCGCTTCGCCACCGGCTGGCACCTGCTGGCCACCGACGACGCCCAGCGCGAGTACCGCGTCTACGACCTGGCGCTGCGCCAGGTCGGCACCCTGGCCGCCCCGTTCCTGCCGGGCGGCCCGCACCCCCAGGTCGTCCCGCTCGACGACGACGACCGCGACTGGCTGCTCGTCACCTTCGCCAACGTGCAGTTCCACGAGGACGTGCTCGGCTACGGCACCGAGGGCGACGTGGTGATCATGCGCGGACACGCTGGTCGCGGCTGACGGACGCACCGCAACGCCCAACGCAGAAAGGAACCCCTGTCATGGAAGACCTTCTCAGGCTCAGTGACGAGGTCGCCGCGGCGCTGGCCGACCACCGGCCGGTGGTGGCGCTGGAGTCCTCGCTGATCGCACACGGACCGCCGTACCCGATGAACGTGGAGATCGCGACGGCGATCGAGAAGGCGGTCCGGGACGCCGGCGCGGTGCCGGCGACCATCGGCATCATCGACGGCCGCATCGTCATCGGGCTGGACGAGGCCGAGGTGGCCCGCTTCGGCGAGCAGCGCGGCATCCCGAAGGTCAGCGCCCGCGACCTCGGCCGGGTGGTGGCCAGCGGCGGACCCGGCGCGACCACTGTCGCCTCCACCATCGTGGCGGCCGAGCTCGCCGGCATCCGGGTCTTCTCGACCGCCGGGATCGGCGGCGTGCACCGCGGCGCCGAGGAGTCCTTCGACATCTCGCCGGACCTGCTCCAGTTCACCCGGACACGGATCACCGTGGTGTGCGCCGGCGCGAAGAGCATCCTGGACCTGAACCGGACCGCCGAGTATCTGGAGACCGCCGGCGTGCCGATCCTCGGGTACCGCTGCGACGAGTTGCCCGCCTTCTACGCCCGCACCTCGGGGATCCCGGTGCCCCGCGTCGACGACCTCACCGAGGCGGCCCGCGCGGTGGACCTGCACTGGCAGCTCACCAACGGTGGCACCGTCCTGCTCACCGCGCCGATCAACGAGGAGGACGCGCTCGACGGCGCGGAGATCGACGCCGCCATCGAGGCCGCGGTCGCCGAGGCGAAGCAGGCCGGGGTCACCGGCAACGCGGTCAGCCCGTTCCTGATGAAGGCGGTCGGCACGGCCACCAAGGGGCGCAGCGGCGCGGCGACCCGCTCGGTGCTGATCAGCACGGCCGCGCTGGCCGGCGAGTTCGCGGTCGCGATGACCGCGCTGCGGGCGGAGTGACGCGATGACCGAGACGATCGAAGCCGTCGTCCTCGACCTGGACGGCACCCTTGTCGACACCCCACAGGCCATCGCCACGATCACCGCGGACATCCTGGCCGAACTCGGCCGGCCGGCGCCACCGGAGCGGATCCGGCCGCTGGTGGGCCGGCCGCTGGACAGCAACTTCGCCGAACTGCTCGACGTCCCGGCCGATCACGCGGACGTTGCCACAGCGATCGGGCTGTACAAGCAGCGGTTCGGCAAGCACGTGAAGGAGCACGGCCGGGACCTGCTCTACCCCGGCGTCCTGACCGGGCTGCGGACTCTGCGGGAACGCGGTCTGCCGCTGGCCATCGCCACCTCAAAGGTGCAGGAGGCCGCGGTGAAGACGGTCACCGCCACCGGCATCGCCGACCTGTTCGACGCGGTCGCCGGGCACGACTCGGTGGCGAACGGCAAACCCGCACCCGACCTCGCGCTGCACGCGTCCGGGCTGCTGGGCGTGCCGCCGGAGGCCTGCGTGGGCATCGGTGACGGGCCCGGCGACATGACGATGGGCCGCGCCGCGGGAATGCTCAACATCGCCGTCACGTACGGGGTGGGCAGCGCCGACGAGCTGCGCGCGGCCGGCGCCGACCTGGTCGCGGACTCCTTCACCGAGGCCGTCGACCTCGTGGTGCAACTGTTGCACGGCAGCGTGGTGGCCCGATGACCGCGGCTGCCGAGCCGGCCGTCCGGATCGAGCCGGAGACCCGGGCGCAGCTCATCCGGCTCACGTACGGCTACATGGCGTCCCGCATGATCCACACCGCGGTGCGTCTGGGGCTGCCGGATCTGCTCGACGGCGTCGACCGCGACAGCGTGGAGCTCGCCGAGCGGATCGGCGCCCACGCGCCCTCGCTGCACCGGTTGCTGCGTGCGCTGGCCGGCCTCGGCCTGCTGGCCGAGACCGAGCCGGGCCGGTTCCGCCTGGCGCCGCTGGGCGCACCGTTGTCCCGCCGAGCCGAGCACCGCACCACGGCGCTGACCGAGCTGTTCCTGTCCGCCGAGTTCTGGGACTCCTGGCAGGACCTGGAACACAGCATCCGGACTGGCAGGGCCGCGTTCGATCACGTGCACGGTCGTCCGTTCTTCGCCTATCTCGACGAGCACCCGGCCCTGCTGGAGGTGTTCAACGAGGCAATGGCGGAGAACGCCCGGTTCGAGGCGCCCCGCTTCGTGTCCGGGTACGACTTCGGCCGCTACCCGGAGCTTCTCGACGTCGGTGGCGGCAACGGCGCGCTGCTGCACGCGATCCTCGCGGCCCACCCGGGCAGCCGGGGCATCATCTTCGAGACCCCGACTGTGGTCGAGCAGGCCCGGGCCGCGACCGTGACGGCCGGGCTGGCGGACCGCTGCCGGGTGATCGACGGCGATTTCTTCGTCGGGGTGCCGGCCGAAGCGGACGCGGTCCTGCTCAAGAGCGTCATGCACAACTGGGACGACGACCGCTGTGTCACGATCCTGCGCAACTGCCGTCCGGCGATCCGTCCGGGTGGGCGACTGCTGCTGCTGGAGCCGGTCCTGCCGACGCCCATGCAGTCGCAGACGTGTGTGGAATCCGTGCTCAGCGACATCAACATGCTCGCGCTGACGGCCGGCGGATTCGAGCGTACCGAGGACACCTTCCGCCGAATCCTCGACGCCGCGGGCTACACGCTGCGCGCGATCTCCGCGACCATCGCGGCGACCGACTTCCGCGTGATCGAGGCGGAACCGATCTGACCTCCCAGGCCCGTGGCGGCAACCCTGCCGCCACGGGCCTGCCCTACGCGTCCAAGGATGCTTCGATGAAACGGTTGTTCACCTCGGAGTCGGTCACCGAAGGCCACCCGGACAAGATCGCTGACCAGATCAGCGACGCTGTTCTCGACGCCCTACTCGCCCAGGATCCGGGCAGCCGCGTCGCCGTGGAAACCCTGATCACCACCGGACAGGTGCACGTCGCCGGGGAGGTCACCACCAACACCTACGCCGACATCCCCGCCATCGTGCGTGACGCCATCCTGCGGATCGGCTATGACTCGTCCAAGAAGGGCTTCGACGGCGCGTCCTGCGGCGTCAGCGTGTCGATCGGGTCCCAGTCACCGGACATCGCGCAGGGCGTCGACACGGCCCTCGAGCTCCGTAACGGCGACTCCGGCCACCTGCTCGACCAGCAGGGCGCTGGTGACCAGGGCATGATGTTCGGTTTCGCCTGCTCGGAAACGCCCGAGCTGATGCCGCTGCCGATCGCTCTGGCCCACCGGCTGGCCCGGCGGCTGGCCGCCGTCCGCAAGGATCTGACCATCCCCTACCTGCGCCCCGACGGCAAGACCCAGGTCACCATCGAGTACGACGGCCTGCGTCCCGTCCGTCTCGACACGGTGGTGATCTCGTCGCAGCATGCCGCCGACATCTCCCTGGAGAACCTGCTGGCCCCGGACATCCGGGAGCACGTTGTCGAACCGGAACTCGCCGACCTCGGTCTGAGCACCGACGGATACCGGCTGCTGGTCAACCCGACCGGCCGCTTCGAGATCGGCGGCCCGATGGGTGACGCGGGCCTCACCGGCCGCAAGATCATCGTTGACACCTACGGCGGCTATGCCCGCCACGGCGGCGGCGCCTTCTCCGGCAAGGACCCCTCCAAAGTCGACCGCTCCGGCGCGTACGCCATGCGCTGGGTCGCCAAGAACGTCGTCGCCGCCGGCCTCGCCGAACGCTGCGAGATCCAGGTCGCCTACGCGATCGGCAAAGCCCAGCCGGTCTCGCTGTTCGTGGAGACGTTCGGCACCGAGACCATCCCCGTCGACAAGATCGAGAAACTGATCAAGGAGGTCTTCGACCTGCGGCCGGCCGCGATCATCCGCGACCTCGACCTGCTCCGACCCATCTACCAGCAGACCGCCGCCTACGGCCACTTCGGCCGCGACGTGCCCGACCTGCGCTGGGAGAACACCGACCGGGCCGCGGACCTGCGAAACCTGATCTAACCGTTTGCCCCGTTGGCCGGAGGTACCACCATGCGAACCACATCGCTACGATCGCCAGTCATCCGCAATCACTGTGTATGCCCAGCTCACGAGCGTTCGGTTCGTCAATGCGGCCCGGATAGTTACGAACGAATCCCCCGTTGTTCGGCGGTCTCAACCTAGAACGCGCAGGTGAGGGTGGATCCGGCAGAGGAGACGGGCCATTCCGGGATCAGGCGACGGGCAGACGATGCGCCTCGTCCTTGGTGATGCCGTACCCAGTGCCGCGGAACGATCTGCTGGTGATGTTCGACGAGCTGGGTCAGATGCCGCGCAAGGCACGGGTGGTCGTCGGGGTGGTGCCGTACCCATTGACTCGGCGCAACCCCGCACCTTAATCGAGGTGGACTCACGAAGGTCGACGTAGGCTGAATCGAAACGGTCATCGACCGGCGCGACTGCACTGGGAGCACCCCGTGGACATCCTGTGGCAGAAGAACGACGACCTGGTGTCCCGGGTACGGGAAGCCTTCGGCGCCGACACTCTCGACGAACTGCTCCAGCGTGCCTTTCCCCGGCGGACCGTCCTGCACGTCGGCGCCCTCACCCCAGGAATCTCCGGTGCCGCGGTCCTCCACGTACGACCGGAGCAGGACGGCTCGGCCCAGCATCCGTGCGTCGTGAAGATTGGGCCGGTCGGCGACATTCACACCGAGTACGAGCGGTGGCAGCAGTATGTGCAGCCGTACCTGGGCCACGGGGAGATGCCGGACGTGCTCTCCACCGCGGTGATCGTCGGCAACCACGCGGCGTTGGTCTACAAGTTCTACGCCGCCCGGACGCTGGCCGACATGATCCGGGATCTGGCGGGCGCCGACGACTCGATCGGCATCGTGGACGCGGTGCAGACCCTGCTGACCATCGTGCACGTGTGGCATCGTTCCCGGTCCTCAACCTACTTCGACCTGATCGCCGAGGAGTACCCGCTTGAGGCGGAGACCCTGGAACGCTTCGAGCAGTACGCCGCCGTCAAGCGTCAGTGGGGTGAGATCGCCGAGCCGAAGCTCGTCCGCGACGTCTGGTCACAACCGCCGGAGAGCCTGCGCAAGCCGCAGCTCACCACCATCGGACACGGCGATCTGCACGCCGACAACGTACTGGTGGGGCCGAACGGCTCGTTCGGCATCATCGACTTCCTGCACACCGGCAGGCATCACTTCCTGCGTGACCTGGCGACGCTCGAAGCCGACCTGGTCCTGCGGGTGCTCTGTCCGCCGGAGGCGACGGCGGAGCAGGCCCAGCGGCTGGCGGCCCTGCTGGAGCCGTACTACGCGACGGCGGCGTTCACCACGTCCGCACAGCACGACGCCCTGGGACAGGGGGCGTGGTTGCCACTGCAAAACGTGGTGCGCTGCCTGCGGTCGGCGGTCTGGGGCCGGTCCGAGCACGACGCGGAGCAGATACCCGGCTACCTCATAGCCGTGATCCGCCGCATGGTCAAAATGGTTGTACGTGGCGACAGCCGCCTAACAGACTTCCAGCGCTGGATCGCCGCCCGTCTGGTGTCGGCACAGACCGCCGAGTTGGCCCGCGGCGGGCGCTCGGCGGAGCTGCCGATCCCGGTGAGCGGCGACCAGGTCCGCGAACGGGTGCCCGGGCCGCCGGCTGAGGAGCCGGTGGCCGCCTACCTCGATCTGGAGTCCGAGGTCGAGGTGGTCCTCGGGCAACTGTCCGAATCCTGGCGGCCCACCGCGGTCGGCGCGATAGAAACCGAGTTGCCGGCGATCGCCGAGGAGGTACGGCGACGGCTGCCGGAGCGGGAACGCCGCCTCGCGGAGGTGTTCCGGGCCTTGACCGACGTGTACCCGGAGCCGCTGCCCGATCCGGACACCGATCCGGAGATGGTCAATCACGTGCTGGCCCGGGCGGACACCAACCGCATGATCGAGGCTCGGGTGGTGCGACAGGGCGAGGCATTGGTGATCCAGATCCCGGACGTGGCCGCCCTGCTGTCGCACTCGACGCGCGAGTTGCAGATCTTCGAGCCGTTGCTACGCGCCGCCTGCGACCTTTACGAGGCCGGTTCCTACCAGGCCTCCCTGACGCAGTTCCGTCGGCTGGCGGCCCGGCTGAGTGGCGATCTGACGATCACACGCAGCGAGCTAACACTGTTCTTCTACTTCCTGTCCAAGTGCCTGCTGAAGCTGAACATGTACAGCAGCCTCAACCGGCTCCTCGACGGTCCGTACCGCGTCTTCTGCGTCGACGTCTGCCCGGAGTTGGAGGCGGAGCGGCTCCTCATCGCCGGGGTGGCCCACCGGCACCGCGGCGAGCTGAGCCTTGCACAGGCATGCCTGGACGACGCCGTGGCACAGCTCGCGCTACTCGCCTCGCGTTCCGAGTCAGCCCTCGTCCACCTCGCCCTCGCCGACGCGTACGTGTTGAGCGCGCACCCACGTTTCGACAACGCGGTCGCGCCCGAGGCCGGGCTGGTCGCTCGTCAGGCCACCGTGCGCCTCACCCTCTCCGCGCTGGAATCAGCGCGGCAGTCCTATGAGGAGTACTGGCGTAGTGGTGGCCGACCGTCCCACTACGAGGGCCGATTGGCTGGCACAATGGCGTACATGACGGTGGTGCGTTCCGTTGTCGAGCCGGCGACGCTCGACGACGAGGCGTGGTCCAAGGCCACCGCCGAAGCTCGACATGGTTTCGAGCCCGAGTTCGACCGTAAGCCGGTGGGCGTCATCGCCGGGCGCGCCGCTCTCGCCTCGGTCAAGTTGGCGCAGGCGCGCTGGCTGGCCGTGTTGCAGCCGGAGCACTGGCCGCAGCAGATGCAGGAGTGCCTGCGCGAGGCCGAGAAGGCGCTCTCCGTCGTGCTGGCGGACTATGTCAGTCGGGTGGAGCTGGGTCCCCGCTTCGAGTACCGCAAGCTCATGGCGATCCAGTCATCGATCGGGGCGTTGACGGCCGATCCGCTTGGCCGAGTGGATCCCGACGCCCTCACCCCTCTCATCTAGGAGTCCGCCGTGCCCGAAGAACGCGGCCAGTACCTCGCCGGAGCTTTCGCGTTCCTCTTCGACCAATCCGGCCGCTTCCTGTTGCTGGAGGAGCGGGCGGACCGGCGGAAATACATGTTCGACCTGCCGGGCGGCACGCTACAGCCGTTCGAGGACCCGATCGCGGGATTGCGCCGCGAGGTGCGGGAGGAAACCGGCATCGAGATCGGTGGCGTCTCCCCACTCTGTCACCTGAAATACGATGTGCACGACAGCGGCCAGCCCATCCTGGTGGCGTTCTACGTGGCTCAGGCGGCATCGAGCTCGGTGCAGCTCTCGACCGAGCACGCCGGCCACTGTTGGGTCACCCGCGAGGAGTACGACACCAACAAGTACACCGTCTCGCTCGCGAACGAGGAGACCCGGCGGCTACTGGACACCTACCCGCACAGCGACTTCATCCTCCAGTGAAGGCGGTCGTCGCGGGAGATGTCCTCTTCGAGGTGAACGGACATCTTCGGGCGACGTTTCCGTCCCTCCTCACGGACCGGCTCTTCTACGGTGATGTCGCCGCCGTGGTCGGCGGCTCGGCGGCTAACTTCGCGTTGGCGGCCACGGCACTGTTCGACGAGGTCGTCGCGGTGGCTGCGGTGGGCGGCGACGCGGTGGGCGAGGTGATCCGCGCGCAACTCGAGCACCGCGGCGTCCGCGCCCGGCTGGCGGTGAAACCGGACCTTCCGTCGGCCGTTGCGATCTATGTCCGGGACGAGGCCGAGCACCGGGCCAAGGGCGCTCGCCTGTTGCTGGTCGGGGAACCGGCCGCACTTGGGCAGTGGGACACCGGGGACGCGGAGACCCTGCGATCCGAGCTCGTCGATGCCGACGTGCTGGTCGTCGACGGTTACGCGCTTCGGGCCGAGCCGCGCCGGGCCGCCACGCTCACTCTCATGGCACAGGCCCGCGACTCGGGTGCCGAGGTCGTCTACGACATCGTCCCGCACGACGTGTTCCGGTCCACAGGCATCGCCGAGGTCCGGCGATACGGCCGGTCGGCGACAATCATCGTCGCCGAGGCCCGGACGTTGAACGCCCTGGCCGGCGAGGATTGGACCGATGCGGACACCGGCGAACAGGCCGCACACCGGGCCGCGACGTTCGGCGCCCGAACGTTTCCGGGTCGCCGCCTGCACGTCCGGTTCGGTCTCGGCAACGCCGACCGTACCCTGACGCTGTCGCCGGACGGCGATGTGGACGTCATGGCGACGGGTTACGCCGAGAGCGACGAGCCGCGTGGCTTCGGCGACCGGCTGCTGGCCTCCGAGTTGGCTACGTTGCTCAGGGGTCGGCGAACCTGAAGAACGCCGTGTCGGGGTCGGCGGTCAGCGCCTCGTGGATGCCGTTGAACATGATGTTCGCCGACCGGTCGATGCAGTCACCGCATTCGCCGGGGAATCGCTGGACCAGAGACGTCATCCGCGGTGTCCACCAGATGTCGTCCAGGCCGTCGTCGCCGGTCATCCGGCCGAACACAGTGCCTTCCGCGCCGCCGGCGAAGCCCTGCCCCCGGTAGCGTCCGCAGGGCACCAGGGCCGGCTCGGACGGGGACGACCCGACCTCGACCAGTGCCCGTTGAGTCGACGCCAGGCAGGTCGAGAAGTACTCGCGCGGGACGTAACCGGTGTCGGTGAGCGACCGGGTCGGGAAGAACACCTGGAACTCGTCGTCGACCAACTCGGTGCGTATCCGGTCGACCTGGCGGCGGTAGTTGTCCTCCTGCTCGGCCGTGAACGCCACCCGCAGGCGGTCGCCGAGGACCACCCGGAAGGACACGTGGTCCAGCCCGGCGGTCTTGGCGGCCGCGGCGATGGCGTATATCTCCGCGACGTTCGTCGGATGGATCATCGACGTGCCGCCGAGTGGCATCACCGCCAGCGGAGCGGGGCCATGTTCGGCACGGCGCAGCCGATCGAGCTCGGCGAGCATCCGCAGCAGGGACGTCACGCCCAGTCGCGGGGTCCGGTGCAGGAGCATCCTCGTCCTGTCGGTGGCCGCGTTGAGGCTGACCCGCACGTAGGTGCACGCCCGCACCAGCGTCAGCAGCAGCTCGGGCCTCAGCAGGTCGCCGGCGGTCAACACGGCGGAGGTCAGGCCGAGCTGCCGGCACAGGTCGACGGCTGCGGCGAAGTGCGGGCTGACGAGCGGATCACCGCCGCCGTCGAAGCGGACCACGCGCACGCCCATCCCGGCCGCCGACCGCACTGTGCGTTCGAGGGCGGGCCAGGACAGGTGCAGGCCGGAGCCACCGACCGAGCGGTAACCGGCGGAGAAGCAGAAGGTGCACGCCGACGCGCACGCCATAGTGATATCCAGGTCCAGTTGGACCGGGTGCGGTCTGCCGTCCCGGATGCCCGCCGACAGCGCCGCGATGTGGTCGGCCAGTCGGCCCGGCACGATCTCGCCGCCGTGCGCCGGAATCATCCGGTACGAGCGGGTCTTGGGTGACCACGCCACCAGTGCGTTCCAGTGGCCGAAGGTCACGTTGTCGGTGCCTTCGACCACCCGTCCCGACCCCAGGTCGACCGGTTCCCCGCCGCCTGTCGGCAGGATCAGGAAGCTGTGACCACCACGGTTCTCGGCCAACACGGCATACGGTGGTGCTGTCGGCGCCACCGGAGGAATCACCGGCTCAGCGTTACGTCGACTTTCACAGATGTCAATCTCGGCCTCAGGTCAGCAGAAGTCGCTGAATCGTGCTCAACGCCTGCTGCATCGGCGCGACGAATCGCTCCCGAAAGTCGGCGGCCTGCCCGTACGGACCGATGAAGCTCGCGACCAACGGCAGTGCCGACAGCTCGACGAGCGCCTGCTCGTCCTCCAGCGTGGGCATCGTCTCCTCGTACTCGGTCACCAGCTCACGCAGGTAGGTCTCGGCACGACTGATAGCCATGGCCAGCTGCCCCCGTTCCGGGAACAGCTCGTTGTCGGCGCGCACCGCGAAGGAGTGCGCCTCCAATGACAGCTGCGCGTCGAGAACGACCTGAAGGAACTCGTCGTACCGGCCGGCACGCAGCCGCGGCGCGTTCTCGTTGCCGGGCCGGCGCACCAGCGCCTGGGCACGCAGCATCCGTCGAGCACGCTTGACCGCGTTGTACTGCTCGACAAGATCGCGCAGGTACCGCTGCCGGGCTTCCCGGCGGGCGAGGATCAGGTCCTCCGCGCGGCGGACATCCTGGGCGCGCTGGTCGGCGTCCCGGTTGAACGCCTGGTAGATGAGGGACACCGCGCCACCCAGAACGGCGACCAGGATGAACTGCAGCAGGATCTTGTAGGCTTCTACGCCCACTACGCGGGCCACGGCATCGTGCCGCAGAACCAGCAGGGCTGCCAGCGCGAGTGTGACAAGGACAGCGATGACGATCGTCACCGATAGGCGACGAGACGCGATACTTCGTTTCGGGTCTATGCCGTCCGAGTTTAAACGGCGATGAGGACCCCACGCCGACAGCTCGGGTCGTCGACGGCGGCTCCGTCACCGACTGTGGCGGTTTCAGCCATTCACTCGGTGAAGCATGGCTGACCAGGGGAAACGGCTGGTGGGGCGGGCGGGACTCGAACCCGCGACCGAGGGATTATGAGTCCCCTGCTCTAACCGGCTGAGCTACCGCCCCGAAACACCGCGCCGGATCTTATCCCGCTCGGCGATCAGCAGCCAGCACCGCGCCGGCCGGCGCCCACGTCTGCACCAGCACGATGGGCTACAGGAATATAACAGCGCGCTCCGGCCGGCTCGGGGACGGCGGTCAGCCGGCGCGCAGCTCCTCCAACACCGCTCCGGCCGCGCGCCATCCGCTGGCGAGAGCGCCCTGGATCGATGGGCTGTCCCGGTGGTCACCGGCCACGAAGAGGCCCTCTCCCAACGACACGGGCTTGCGCAGCCGCCCCTGCGGTGGCGGTGCGGCGGGCAGCGCCTGCGGCACGGCCACTGTGGTGAGGTGGGTCCAGTCGGCGGTGGATCGGCCGTACAGCCGGGTCAACTCGGCCCGGATGGTCGGCTCGGGTGGCGCGGTCGGGCCGACCACGGAGGTGGCCACCAGGTGCCGCCCGGCGGGCGCGTACGTCGGAGCGGCGTTGCTGAGCACCACAGTGTTCGCCACGATCTCCCGCCGGTCGCCGTCGACGAGCAGGATCGGTTCGGTGAGCGGCGGTTCCGGTGCGCTGTGGTAGTAGGTGGTGTAGCTGTGCATGCGTACCGTCGCCAGGGCCGGCAGCAGCGCGGGCGCGGCGGGCGGGTCGACGGCGACCACGACGGCCCGGCAGCGGATGTCGCCGGCCTGGGTGCGGACCCGGCCGGGCGCGACCTGCGCGACCGGGGTGTCCAGGTCGAGCAGGTCGGCGGGGAGCGGGTCGGCGATGGCCCGGGGCAGCGCGGCCATGCCCTCGGCGGGCAGCCCGATCCGGCCGCGGGCGAAGGAGCGCAACACCATCGCGAGTACGTGGCTGGAGGTGGCCAGCTCGCGGTCGATGAACACACCGGACAGGAATGGCCGCAGCAGCTCCTCGATGATCGCGTCGGAGAGGCCCGCCCGGCGCAGCGCCGTCTCGGCGCTGGTCTCCGGCGCGGTGAGCAGCCGGGACACCGGCAGGGTGGCGCAGCCGGTCGCGAGCGCGGCGAAGCGCAGCCGGTCGAGCAGGGTGCCAACTCCGGCGAGCGCGGTGCGCGGGCCGCCGGTCGGCTCGCGCAACGGGTTGACCAGCCGCAGCAGGTCGTCGCCCTTGCGCACCAGGACGCCGGAGGTGAAGTACCCGAGGTGCAGCCGGTCGGTGTCGAGCAGCGTGCCGAGCTGCGGGTAGGCGGTGTTGAGCACCTGGAAGCCCCTGTCGATGAGGTAGCCGTCGACGACGTCGGTGGCGACCCGGCCGCCGAGTCGGCCGCTGGCCTCCAGCAGCCGCCAGGGCACGCCGGCGCGGTGCAGCCGGCGGGCGGTGGCGAGGCCGGCCAGGCCACCGCCGACGATGACCACGTCCGTCTCAGCCAGCATCGCGCGCCTCCCGCTCACCGTTCGCCCGGGACAACCGGCCCGGCCACCAGATCTTCGGCCCGATGTCGTACGCGAGCGCGGGCACCAGCAGCGACCGGACGATGATGGTGTCGATCAGTACCCCGATCGCGACCGCCGTACCCAACTCGACAAGCACCACCAGTGGCAGCACGGCGAGGGCGGAGAAGGTCGCGGCGAGCACGATGCCGGCGGAGGTGATCACCCCGCCGGTGACGGCGAGGCCGACGAGCACCCCGGCGCGGGTGCCGCGCTTGATCGACTCCTCCCGCACCCGGCTCGTCAGGAAGATGTTGTAGTCGATGCCGAGGGCGACCAGGAAGACGAACGCGAACAGCGGGAACGACGAGTCCACCCCGGGAAAGTCGAACACGTGCCGGAACAGCAGCGCGCAGAGCCCGAGGGTGGCCGCGAAGCTGAGCAGCACGGTGCCGATCAGCAGCACCGGGGCGAGCAGCGCTCTCAGCAGCAGGGCGAGGATGACAGCGATGACCACCAGCACCACCGGGATGATGACGTTCTGGTCGCGCTTCGCGGCGTCGGAGGTGTCCACGTTGATCGCCGTGAAGCCGCCGACCACCGCGTCCGCGCCGGGCACCTGGTGTACGGCCACCCGCAGCTCCCGGATGGTCCGCTCGGCGCCGTCGCTGTCGGGCGGGTCGGCAAGGGTGGCCTCCAGTTGCACCCGCCCGTCGACGACCTTGGGTGTGGCGTTCGGGTCGGGTGGGCCGGTCGGCGGTCCGGTGGTGAGGGGTCGGACGTCGGCGACGCCGGGCACGTCCTTCGCCACCTGGGCGACCTGCCGGGCGGTCTGCTGGGTGGTGAAGATGGTGGCCGGGCTGCCCGTGCCGGCCGGAAAGTGCCGGGAGATCACGTCCTGGCCGTCCACCGAGTCGGTGCGTTGGGTGAACAGGTCGGACTGCCCGAGGGTGGTGGCGCCGAGCTGGGTGAGGCCCAGCGTGAGGACGGCCAGCACGACGGCGGTGCTCAGCCAGATCGGTCGGGCGTGCCGGGCCACGAAACCGGCGATGCGGCTCCAGATGCCGTGCTCGGCGCGTGGGTCGGCCTGGTCCTCCCGGGGCCGTCGGGGCCAGAACGCCCACCGGCCACCGAGCACCAGCAGCGCGGGCAGGAAGGTGAGCATCACCAGCAGGGTGGCGGCGATGCCGATGGCGGCGACCGGGCCGAGGGCCCGGTTGGAGTTGAGGCTCGACAGCAGCAGGCAGAGCAGGCTGACGATGACAGTGCCGCCGGAGGCGATGATGGCGGGCGCGGCGCCCTTCCACGCTGTCCGCATGGCATCCCACTGTCGGTCGTGGCGGTGCAGTTCCTCCCGGTAGCGGGCGATCATCAGCAGCGCGTAGTCGGTGCCGGCGCCGAAGACCAGCACGGTGAGGATGCCCTGCGCCTGCCCGTTGAGCTTCACCACGTCGGCGTCGGCGAGCAGGTAGACGAAGACCGAGGCCAGGGCGTACGACATGCCGGCGGCGAGCAGCGGGAAGATCCAGAGCACCGGGCTGCGGTAGACCACCAACAGGATGATCAGCACCACCACCAGGGTGACAAGCAGCAGTGGTCCGTCGATGGCGGAGAAGACCTCGATCAGGTCGGCGAGCAGGCCGGCGGGTCCGGAGACGTCCACGGTGAGCCCGTCCCGGTCACCGCCGGTGATGTCGCGTAGTTGTTCGACGACCGAGCCGATCTCCTCTCCCTCGGCGTCATCCACGGGCACGACGACCTGGAGGGCCTGGCCGTCCTCGCTCGGAATGGGTGGGGGCAGCGGGGTGAGCACGCCGGGCACCTGGGCGAACCGGGCGGCGTCGGCGCTGACCCGCTGCCTATCCGCGTCGGTGATTCCGGCTGGCCGCTCGTAGACGACAAGGGCCGGGATGGTCTGCCGGTCGACGAAGTCGCCGGTGAGGTCCTGGGCGCGGGTCGCCTCGGCGTCGGTGGGCAGGAAGGCGGCGTTGTCGTTGGTGGCGACCTCACTGAGCCGCCCGGCGTACGGCCCGGCCACGCCGCCGATCACCAGCCAGGCCAGCACGACCGCCACCGCGATCAGCGTGGCCCTGCGTCCGGACATCCGCTCTCACCCCAACAATCGACGCATCAATCGACGCAGCGGGAGCCCGAGTCGACATCGACCATCCTGCCGGGCGAGCAGGTCGAGGGAGGGCGAAACCAGTGGCACGCACACGAAAACGCCCGTCGGCGAGCTGGCCGACGGGCGCTGGGTGGAGAAGCTCCCCCGATTGGACTCGAACCAATAACCTGCCGGTTAACAGCCGGCTGCTCTGCCAATTGAGCTACAGGGGATCGTGCATCGCGCGCCCCCGGATCACGCCGGTGCCGTGCGACGGGAAAAGAATACAGGACATCCCCCGGTGGTGGTCCAGTGGGTTCGGCCCCATCCACCGATGATCAAGGCGCGCAGGTCAGGGCTCGCAACGCATCGACAATTGGGATAAATCGTCATCCCGGCACAAGCATGCTTGAGCGGAGAGCAGGATGGGTAGTTAGCTGCGGACAGAGGACGCAGGCGCGAACAGGTCGCCTTCCGACGGGGCAACTCGCCGGGGCGACGGCGCGTCAGGTACGGAAGGAGCCGCCATGCGCGGAAAGATCATGTTTCTTGGCGGGCTGGCTGCGGGATTCGTCCTGGGCGCCCGTGCCGGCCGGGAAAAGTACGAGGAGCTCGTGGTCCGGGGCCGCAAGGTGCTCGACCACCCGACCGTCCAGGAGGCGGCCGGGGTCGCGCAGGCCCAGGCCAACAAGCTCTACAGCGAGGGCAAGGACAAGCTCGGCCAGACCAAGCTGGGCGAGAAGCTGGGCAACGGTAACGGCAGCACCGGCAAGCAGGAGCTGACCGCCGCCGACGACGCGTTCGCCGGCACGCCCGCCACCATGGGCGCCAAGGCGGGCACCAGCACGGTCGGCACGACCTCCGGGTCGCCGTCGTCCACCAACCCCCGCACCAAGCCGTCCGGCTCGGGCACGAACGCCAGCACGCTCTGACCAATCGCACGTCGACGGGCCGGTCGCCGCAGGGCGACCGGCCCGTGGTCTGTTCGAGGTGCGGTCAGTCCTTGCTGCTGAACGCCGCGTCGAAGGCCGCGCTCGGTGCGTCGAAGGCGAGCCGGCGGACGAACTGCAACGCCTCCGGGGCGCCAATCAGCCGGTCCATCCCGGCGTCCTCCCACTCGACCGAGATCGGGCCGGTGTAGCCGATCGCGTTCAACGCGCGGAAGCAGTCCTCCCAGGGCACGTCGCCGTGCCCGGTGGAGACGAAGTCCCACCCGCGGCGCAGGTCGGCCCAGGGCAGGTGCGAGGCGAGCCGGCCACGCCGGCCGTCGCCGGTGCGCACCTTGGCGTCCTTGCAGTCCACGTGGTAGATCCGGTCGGCGAAGTCGAAGATGAAGTTCACCGGGTCCAGCTCCTGCCAGACGAAGTGCGACGGGTCCCAGTTCAGCCCGAACGCGGGCCGGTTGCCGATCGCCTCCAGCGTCCGCTTCGTCGTCCAGTAGTCGTACGCGATCTCGCTGGGGTGGACCTCGTGCGCGAACCGCACCCCCACCTCGTCGAACACGTCGAGGATCGGGTTCCACCGGTCGGCGAAGTCCTGGTAGCCGCGCTCGATCATCGACGGCGGCACCGGCGGGAACATCGCCAGGGTGTGCCAGATCGACGACCCGGTGAAGCCGACGACCGTCTTCACCCCGAGCTTCGCCGCCGCCCGCGCGGTGTCCTTGATCTCCTCGGCGGCCCGCTGGCGGACTCCCTCGGGCTCCCCGTCGCCCCAGATCCGGCCGGGCAGGATGTCCTGGTGCCGCTCGTCGATCGGGTGGTCGCAGACCGCCTGACCGACGAGGTGGTTGGAGATCGTGAAGACCTCAAGGTTGTGCTTCGCGAGGGTCTCCCGCTTGCGCTCGACGTACGAGTCGTCGGCGAGCGCCTTGTCGACCTCGAAGTGGTCGCCCCAGCAGGCGATCTCCAGACCGTCGTAGCCCCACTCGGAGGCGAGCCGGCAGACCTCCTCGAAAGGTAGGTCGGCCCACTGGCCGGTGAAGAGCGTGATGGGTCGCGCCATTGTTCTTCTCCCCTGTTGTCATGGGGGATTCCAGGTGCGGACCGGGGCGAGGGTGACCGGACGTACGCGGCACCGAGCGGTCACCGGTGGGTGCGGAACACACCTGGGCCCGGCGGGTTGCGCCTCCCACCGGGTCACCGGCCACCAGCACGGTCGCCGCCCCCACCCTATTTCCGGGGCACCCCATTGCGAAAGCCCTGCGGGCCGATCATCATTCGGCCACCTCCTCGGGTGCCGGCAGGGCGGCCCGCACGGTGAAGCCGCCACCGGCGCGCGGGCCAGCGGACAAGGTGCCGCCGAGGCGTTCCGCGCGCCGTCGTACCCCGAGCAGACCCCGCCCGGCACCCTGGGTGCCGCCGCCTGACGGCAGGGGGCCACCGCCCTCGTCGCGGACCTCGATGGTGATGCCCGTGGCGTCGTAGCGCAGGCGGACCGCGACCGGCGCGCCCGGGGCGTGCCGGCACGCGTTGGTAAGCGATTCCTCGATGATCCGGTACGCCACCGCGTCGACCGGCCCCGGCAGCGGCCGGGGTTGACCGGCCAGGCTCCACCGCACCGGCTGACCGGCGGCGAAGCCCTCCACCAGCGCGTCGAGGCGGTTCAGGCTGCCCGTCGGCTCGAACGGGTCGTCCGGCTCGTCGGGCCGGCGCAGCGCATCACCCAGCCGGTGCCTGTGCGCCAGCACCATCCCGCGCCACTGCGCGAACCGCCCCATGCAGGTCAAGGTACGGCAGTCGGCTGTGAGCCGGGTCCGCGGCGTCGCTCCGCCAGAACCGACGAACCCGGCCGGTCGGGGCACACCCGGCCGGGCATTGTCGGCGCTGGATCTGGAGGGGCCCACGCCGTGCGCGTCGGCCCCTCCAGGCTCAGTCGGTCAGGGCAGGGTCCACTTCTGGTTGGCCGCGTTGAGGCAGGTCCAGAGGTGCACGACGGTGCTGTCCGCCGAGTTGTTGCCGGAGACGTCGAGGCACTTGCCCGACGACGTGTTGCGCAGGCTGCCGTCGGACTGGGCCGCCCAGTTCTGCGCGCCCGTGCCGTTGCAGGTCCAGAGCTGGATCTTGGTGCCGTCGGCGGTGCCGCTGCCGGAGACGTCCAGGCACTTGCCGAGCGCCTTGATCGTCGAGCCGGACGTCACTGTCCAACTCTGCGCCGTACCGCCGTTGCAGGTGTAGATCTGGACCTGGGTGCCGTCGGTGGTGCCGCCGCCACGCACGTCCAGGCACTTGCCCGCCAGACCCTTGATCGGGCCGACCCCGGGAGTGCCGCCGCCGCCCTTGACCAGTGTGAAGTCGTCCAGGTCGAAGAGCCCGGTGCCGCTACCGGTGAAGGTGAGATAGAGGTTCTGGGTGCCGGACGGGACGCCGGACAGGGCGGTGGTGACGTTGGCGAACGTGGTCCAACTGCCGGTGTTCGGCACCGCGACCGAGCCGAGCACCGGGCCGGTTGCCGAGCCGGTGCGCACCTGGATGGTGCCACCCGCCCCGCCGGAGACGACCCGGGCCGTGAACGAGGTGACAGCGGTCAGGTCGACGCCGTTGTACGCGGCCCAGTCGCCCGGGTCGATGTAGCCGACGGTCTGCCCACCGTTGGCGCCCGCCTTGGTGAACGCGGAGACGCCGTTGGCCGAGCTGAACGTCTCGGCCTGGATCGTGCCGGTGGGCGGCGGGGTGGTGCCCAGTTCCTTGATCCGGATGTTGCGGAACGAGGCGTCGTCACCGGTGCCGTGGTTCTGGATGCCGATGTGGCCGGCCAGCGAGCGGACCGGGTTGGTGTTGGTGAAGTCGTTGATCTTCACCCCGTTGAGGAAGATCTGCAGCCGCTCGCCCTCGACCAGCAACTCGTAGGTGTTCCACTCCCCCGGCGCGTTCAACGCCGCGTCCCGGGCCACGGTGTCGGCCGACTTGAACGTGTAGACCGAGCCGGTGGTGCGGTCGGCCGCGTCGGTGGCGTCGATCTGGATCTCGTAGCCGTTGTCCACCGCCGACCACGGATCACTGGACGGCGGGAAGCCGATGAAGATGCCGGAGTTGTCGTCCCCGGCCAGCTTCCAGTCCAGCTTCAGCGAGTAGTTGGTGTACTGCTTGGCGTTGTACCAGAACAGCCCCATGCCGCCCACCGACGTCAGGGTGGCGTCGGAGTTGGTGAAGCTACCCGGACCGGCCTGCGACCAACCGGTCGTCGAGCCGTTGAAGATCGGCGTGTAGCCGGTCTCCGGCCGGCAGTCGGCCTTGCTCCGACCGGCGGCGTACCGGATGCCACCGAGCAGGTGGGACCGGAACGCCGGCTCCGCGTACGACGCCTGGGTGTGCCCGGCTCCGGTGTAGAAGGACCGGCCACCGCTGTAGCTCTTGCACCAGCTCAGCGGGTGGTCGGCGCCCATGCCGCCGCCGGAGTACGACGACTCGTCGAGCGTGGCCAGCACGTGGGCGGTCGACCGGGCGTTGGTCCGGTAGTTGTACCACTCGTCGGTGCGGGTCCAGGTCTGCGGCAGGTGGCCGGTCGCGGCGTGCCCCCGGTCCTCCACCTTGATGTTGGCCTGCTGGATCGCCGGGTGCGAGGCGAACCACGCGCCCACCAGGTTGCCGTAGAACGGCCAGTCGTACTCGGTGTCCGAGGCCGCGTGCACACCCACGTACCCGCGACCCGAGCCGATGTACGACTCGAAGGCGGTCTGCTGGCTGGCGTTGAGCACGTCGCCGGTGGTGTTGAGGAAGACGACCGCCTCGTACTGGGCGAGGTTGGAGGTGGTGAACGCGTTCGCGTCCTCCGTGGCGGTGACTGTGAAGTTGTTCGCCGCGCCCAGGTCACGGATGGTCTGGATGCCGACCGGGATCGCGTCGTGCCGGAAACCGGCGGTCTTGGAGAAGACCAGCACGTCGTACGGGGCGTCGGCGGCGCTGGCCGGGCTGGCCGGGGTGGTGCAGGCGATGACGGCGAGGGCGGCCAGGCCCGCACCGAGGACGGGTCGCAGGAGTCTGCGCATATCGCTCTCCTAACTGCGGTTAGGAGGGGCCCCTCGCCCAACCGTAGGCGTTGCGAGGGGCCCCCACCTGTCAGCTCAGGGCAGGATCCACTTTTGGTTGGCGGCGGCGGTGCAGGTCCAGAGGTGGACCACGGTGCTGTCGGCGGAACTGTTGCCGGAGACCTCGAGGCACTTGCTGGACGCCGCGTTGCGTACCGTGCCGTCGGCCTGCGCGGCCCAGTTCTGCGCCCCGGTCCCGTTGCAGGTGTAGAGCTGGATCTTGGTGCCGTCGGCGGAGCCAGCACCGGAGACGTCCAGGCACTTACCCAACGACTTGATCGTGGAGTTCGGGGTGACCGCCCAGGTCTGCGCCGCACTGCCGTTGCAGGTGTAGATCTGGATCTGCGTGCCATCGGCGGTGGCGGCGTTGCGGACGTCCAGGCACTTGCCACCCAGACCCTTGATCGGGCCACCTCCGCTGGTGGCGGTGCCGGTGACGAACGTGAACGCGTCCAGGTCGTAGAGCGCCCCGGTGCCCGACCCGGCGAAGGTCAGGTACAGCGTGGTCGTGCCGGTCGGTGGGCTGGTGATCGTGCCGGTCACCGTGGCGAAGGTCTCCCAGCCGCCGGTCACCGGGACCGTGGCCGAGCCGAGCACCGTGCCGGTGGCCGAGCCGGCCCGGACCTGGAGGGTGCCACCGGCACCCGCCGAGGAGACCCGGGCGTTGAACGATGTCACGTTGCCCAGCCGGTACGGCTGGAACGCGATCCAGTCGCCGTTGTTGATGTCGCCGACGGTCTTGCCACCCTCGGCCGTGGTCTTGCTGAACACGTTGATCCCGGACGAGGTGCCGAAGAACTCGGCCTGCCGGTGCCGCGGGGGCAGCGTGTGCTGGGTGTGGGTGGTCAGGCCACCGGCGTCGGTGTACTCGGCGTCGAAGATCGCGAAGATGTTCGCCGCGTCGTCGTGCTCACCGTCGACCGGGATGGTGATCGAGCCGGAGCACCCGGTCTTCGAGGTGATCTGGTGCCCGTGCTGGTCGTGCCCGAGCACGTAGGTCATCTTGACCTTCGTGCAGTCGATAGTGCCGTCCTCCGGGTCGGTCACCGTGATGCTGTACGGCACCGTGTCGCCGAAGCTGAACAGCTGGCCGTTGCCGGGGTTGTTGATGGTGACGGTGGGCGCGGTGTTGCCGACACTGATCCGGACGCTGCTGCTGCCGGTGGCGCCCTGCGGGTCGCGCACCGTCAACGTGGCGGTGTAGGTGCCGTTTGTGGAGTACGTCTTCGTCGGGTTGGCGGCGGTCGAGGTGGTCCCGTCACCGAAGGCCCACGAGTACGTCAGCGCGCCGCCCTCGGGGTCGGACGAGCCCGCCGAGGAGAAGGTCACAGCGAGCGGCGCCGCACCGGAGGTCCGGTTGGCGCTGGCCACCGCCGTCGGTGCCCGGTTGCCGCTGCCGACGTAGTCGAAGCGGTAGAGCGCCGAGTTGACGTCGCCGTTGAAGTAGCCGGTGCCGTAGTCGAGCACGTAGTACGCGCCGTCCGGGCCGAACGCCGAGTCCATCACCTGCTTGCCGACCCAGGGGAAGGTGTCGATGGTGCCCCGGGAGCCGTCGGAGTTGACGTGGATCGGCTTGATCCAGCCCCGGCCGAACTCGGTGGCGAAGAACTGCCCGTCGAAGGACTGCGGGAACTTGGTGGTGGAGGCCGACGAGGCGTTGTACCGGTAGACCGGGCCGCCCATCGGCGACTCGGAGCCGCCGCCGAACTCGGTCGGGGTGCCGGCGTCGCCGGCGTACCGGATCCAGGCCGGCTGGGCCGGCGGCAGGGTGGTCAGGCCGGTGTTGCGGAACGAGTTGTTCGTCGGTCCGCCGGCGCAGTTGTACTTCGCCCCGCTGGCGTTGCTGGCGAAGTCCCACTCGTTGTACGTCTCGGTGCTGGTGTTGGTGCCGGTGCAGTACGGCCAGCCGTAGTTGCCCGGTGCGGCCACCCGGTTGAACTCCACCTGGCCGGACGGCCCGCGGGTGGAGCTGGTGGTGCCGGCATCCGGCCCGTAGTCACCGACGTAGACGACCCCGGTGGCCTTGTCCACGCTGATCCGGAACGGGTTGCGGAACCCCATCGCGTAGATCTCCGGCCGGGTCCTGGCCGTGCCGGGCGCGAACAGGTTGCCCGAGGGGATGGAGTACGTGCCGTTGGCGTTCACCTTGACCCGCAGGATCTTGCCGCGCAGGTCGTTGGTGTTGCCGGCGCTGCGCTGTGCGTCGTACGCCGGGTTGCGGTTGCTCCGCTCGTCCAGCGGCGAGTAGCCGGCGGACTCGAACGGGTTGGTGTCGTCGCCGGTGGACAGGTAGAGGTTGCCGGCGGCGTCGAAGTCGATGTCCCCGCCGACGTGGCAGCACAGGCCGCGGTCGGCCGGCACGTCGAGCACGTCGACCTTGCTCGACTGGTTGATGGTGAAGTCCGAGTTGAGGGTGAACCGGGAGAGGCGGTTCACTCCCTGCCAGGCCGAGAAGTCGGTGCCGGTGGCCGGCGCGTCACCGGCGGGGGTGGAAAGCGGCGGCGCGTAGTAGAGGAAGATCTGCCGGTTGCTGGCGAAGTTGGGGTCGACCCCCACGCCCTGCAGGCCCTCCTCGTCGTGGTTGTAGACCGACAGGGTGCCGATCACGGAGGTGGTGCCGCTCGCGTCGGTGCGGCGCAGGGTGCCGTTGCGGGCGGTGTGCAGGACGGAGCGGTCCGGCAGCACGGCCAGCGACATGGGCTCGCCCATGTCGGTGACGCCGCGGGCGAGTTCGACCTGCTGGAAATCGGTGGCGACGATCGTGTGCGCCTGCGCGGGGGCCGAGCCGGCGGCGAGTGCGACAGTGCCGGCGGCGACCGCCAGCAGTAGTGCCGATCCGGCGGAGGACCATCGTCGGGATCGTTGTTGTGGTGCGTCCTTCATGGACATCTGTGCTGCCCCTTCCTGACGTGTGACTGCCAGGCGGGCGCGCGCCGTCGCGCCGGATGCCGTAGCGGTGATGGTGGCTGTCGATGGGTTACCGCGCCGCCGGTTCACCTCGACGAAACATTGTCGTGTTGGTCACGACACTAAGTTGAGAGTGTCGATGTGTCTATACCTTCCGGTGATTCAGCGCCAACTTTCGTCGATCTGTTCGAAAGTTGGCGATCACGCGTGGCGGTCGATCGCCTGTCCGGCCAGCGCAACCAGCGCCGCGCGCGCCTCGTCCGCCACCATGGCGTTCTGCAGGGCACCGAGCGCGGCCTCGGTCCGGACCCGGATCATCTGCTCGATCCGTTCCAGGGCGCCGGTCGCCTCGATGATCCCGCGCAGCTCCGCCGCGCCGTCGGAGTCCAACGCCGGGTTGCCGAACAACTCCCGCAGCCGGGTGGTCTGCGACCGGTCGGCGGCACTGCGGGCCAACGCCATCATCACCGTGGGCTTGCCCTCACGCAGGTCGTCCAGGACCGACTTACCGGTGACCGCCGGGTCCCCGAAGACACCCAGCACGTCGTCGCGGAGCTGGAACGCGTCGCCCAACGGGTCACCGAACTCACCCAACGCGGCGATCAACTCGGGCCCCGCGCCGGCCAGGGCCGCCCCGATCTGCAACGGCCGAGTCACCGTGTAGCGGGCAGCCTTCATCCGGATCACGGTGAGCGCGCTGGCCACCGAGCCGTCACCCACTCCCGAGACCAGGTCCAGGTACTCTCCCGCGATCACCTCGGTCCGCATCAGCGCGAACACGCCGTACCCCCGGTGCACCTGTTCGGTGCTCAGCCCACACTCGTGGAACATCTGATCCGACCAGGCCGCGCAGAGGTCCCCGCAGAGCAGGGCGGTGTTGCGCCCGTACGCCTCCGGGTCACCGCGCCACGCCGAGCGGGCGTGCAGGTCGGCGAAGAGGCGGTGCACCGACGGCTCGCCCCGGCGGCGGTCACTGCCGTCCAGGATGTCGTCGTGGATCAGCGCGAACGCGTGGAACAGCTCCAGCGCCGCCGCGGCCACCACGATCGGCGTGCCGTCGGCCGCCCCCGCTCCCCGCCAGCCCCAGTAGCAGAACAGCGGACGTATCCGCTTCCCACCGGCCAGCACGAACCGTTGCAGGGCGGTGAACACCCCGCGCGGCGCGCCGTCCGGCCAGTCCGGACCCTGCCGTTCGAGGAACCCGGCCAGCTCGGCGTCGAAACGTGCCCGCAGCCCGCTGGCATCAGCGGGCGCGACGGTCAACGTCACGACCCCTCCCCCGGCCCGCCGTCAGACAGCCCGGCCAGCTCCAGCAGCAACGCCTTGACCTCGGTCGCCGCGATCTTGTCCCGAGCCGCGGCCGGGTCGGAGCAGAGCAGCACCGGGGCGTCCGCCGGGTCGTCCGGCAGCCGCCCGTGTGAGCCGCGCACCGCCCGCGCTCCGGCGTCCAGGCCGACCGCGGTCATCAGGTACCGCATGCCGAGCTTCTTGCGGGCCAGCGCCACCCCGGCCCGGGCCTTCGCGGCACCGGGGTTGGCCGGGTCGAAGAACAGCTCCGCCGGGTCGTAACCGGGCTTGCGGTGAATCTCCACCAGCCGGGCGAAGTCCGGCGCCCGGTCGTCGTCCAGCCAGTAGTAGTACGTGAACCAGGCGTCCTTCTCGGCCACCAGCACCAACTCACCGGCGCGCGGATGGTCCAGCCCGTGTGCGGCCTTGCCGTCGGCGTCCAGCACCTCGGCCACGCCGGGCAGACCGGCGCAGAGCTTCGCCACCGCCGGCACGTCGGCCGGGTCCTTGACGTAGACGTGCGCGACCTGGTGGTCGGCGACCGCGAACGCCTTCGACGTCCAGGGGTCGAGGTATTCCATGCCGGCCTGCGTGTGCACCCGCAGCAGCCCTTCGGCGCGCAGCAGCCGGTTGACGTCCACCGGCCGGGACACGTCGGTGATGCCGTACTCCGACAGCACCACTACCGTGGCGTCCCGGGCGCGGGCGGCGTCCAGCAGGGGTCCGAGCACCGCGTCCAGCTCGGCCGCGGCGGCGGCAGCCTGGGCCGACGACGGGCCGAACCGTTGCAGGTCGTAGTCCAGGTGTGGGACGTAGACCAGGGTGAGGTCGGGTGACACGTCGGCCAGGATCTGCTCGGCCGCCTGGCAGATCCACCGCGACGACGGCAGCCCGGCTGTCGGCCCCCAGTAGGTGAACAGCGGGAAGGTGCCCAGCCGCCCGGTGAGCGCGTCGTGCAGCTCCGGCGGGTCGGTGTAGCAGTCCGGCTCCTTGCGCCCGTCGGCGTAGTACACCGGGCGCGGGGTGACCGTCCAGTCGACGTCCGCGCCCATGGCGTACCACCAGCAGACGTTGGCGACTGTGTAGCCGGGCTCGGCCCTGCGGGCCGCGTCCCAGAGCTTCTCCCCGCCGACCAGCGCGTTGTGCTGCCGCCACAGCAGCACCTCGCCCAGCTCCCGGAAATACCACCCGTTGCCGACGATCCCGTGCCCGCTGGGCGGCTCGCCGGTCAGGAAGGTGGACTGCACCGAGCAGGTCACCGCGGGCAGCACGGTGCCCAACTCGGCCCGGAAGCCGCCGTCGGCGACCCCGCGCAGCCGGGGCATGTGCGCCAGTAGTCGTGGGGTCAGCCCCACCACGTCGAGGACCACCAGTCGCCGGCTCATCGCGTCACCCCCATGCTCACGGTTCGCTCTGTGGTCAGGCCGAGGCCGACCAGTTCGTCTCGGGCGAAGGCCAGCTCCGCGGCGATGCCGGCGGCCAGCTCCGCGTCGGTGCCGGGCCGTCGTGCGGCCGGCAGCACCCCCCAGGTGTACGTCTCGACGTCGAGGTGGTCGCAGCCGGCGGTCGGGCCGTCGAAGAGCGCTCTCAGGGCCGCGCGGAGCACCGGCAGGGTCGAGCCGAGCGGTTCCTCGGGTGGGGCGTGCAGGGGCACGTGGTAGTGCACCCGCCACGGGCCGGGCAGCGCCCGGTCCAGCGCCTCGTCCAGGTCGTCGGCCGCGTACGCCGGGTCGGCCGGGTCACCCAGACCCGCGCAGCCGGCGCCCCGGGTCTGGTGCAGGAAGCGCGGCTCCACCCAGCGGCGCAACGCGTCGGCACCGCCCGCCGGGTCGGCCGCCTCGACGGCGGCGGAGACCTGCACCTTCACCACGGGCAGCCCGGCCGCCCGCAGTCGTTCCAGGGCCTCGGCCGGCTCTTCCCAGGCGCAGGCCAGGTGGGCCAGGTCGACGCAGACGCCCAGCCGCTCGGTGTCCATCCCGGACAGCAGCTCGGCCGCCTGACCGGTGCTCTCCACGACGCAGCCGGGCTCCGGTTCGAAGGCCACCCGCACCTCGCGGCCGGTGTCGCGCTGCACGGCGGCCAGGCCGGCGGCCAGCTGGTCCAACCGGCCCCGGGCCGCGTCGGCCCGAGCGGTGTCCCAGGGTTGACGCCAGGCCAGCGGCAGGGTGGAGATCGAGCCCCGGGCGGCGTCGTCGGGCAGCAGGTCGGCGAGCACCCGGGCCAGATCGAGGGTGTACGTGAGGCGCTGCTCGGTGGTCCAGTCCGGGTGGTAGACGTCCTGCTTGACCACCGGGGCCTGGAAGGCCGCGTACGGGAAGCCGTTGAGGGTGACCACCTCCAGCCCGCGCGCGGTCAGCTCGGTGCGCAGCCGGCGACGCAGCGTCGGGTCGGCGGCCAGCTCGGCGGCGACCGGGGCGGCCAGCCACAGGCCGAGGCCGAGCAGGTCACTGCCGAGAGCCTCGCGGACCGGCACGGCGTAGGTGTCCAGTTGACCGAGGATGCCGGCGAGGTCCTCGGCGGGGTGCACGTTTGTGCAGTAGCCGAGATGGACGGTGTCGCCGCCGGAATGTCGCAGCCGCATCAGCTGCCGCCACGCAGGATCGAGTTGCCCGTCTGCGGGTCCACCTTGGCGGCGACGTCCAGGTCGCTGAGGTCGAGCCGGCCGGACTGCCCGTAGAACTCCACCGGGTTGCGCCACAGCACCGCATCGACGTCGTCGTCGCTGAACCCGGCCAGCAGCATCGCCTCACCGGTGGCCCGGGTCAGCAGCGGGTCGGAGCGCCCCCAGTCGGCCGCCGAGTTGACGAGCATCCGTTCCGTGCCGTACTCCCGCAGCAACTCGACCATCCGCGAGGGCGTCATCTTGGTGTCCGGGTAGATCGAGAAGCCCAGCCAGCAGCCGCTGTCGCGGACCAGCTTCACTGTCACCTCGTTGAGGTGGTCGACCACCACGCGACCCGCCTCGATGCCGGACTCGGCGACCACGGCGAGGGTGCGTTCGCATCCGCGCGCCTTGTCCCGGTGCGGCGTGTGCACCAGCGCCGGCAGGTCGTACGCCACGGCGAGGGCGAGCTGCGCGGCGAACGCCTCGTCCTCCTCCGGCGTCATCGAGTCGTACCCGATCTCGCCGACCGCCACCACCGCGTCCTTGTCCAGGTAGCGGGGCAGCAGGTCGAGCACCGGGCGGCAGCGCGGGTCGTTGGCCTCCTTGGGATTCAGCGCGATGGTGGCGAAGTGCCGCACCCCGAACTGCCCGGCCCGGAACGGCTCCCAACCGATCAGCGAGTCGAAGTAGTCGGTGAACGAGGCGGCGCTGGTGCGCGGCTGACCCAGCCAGAACGCCGGCTCCACCACGGCGCGTACGCCGGCGGCGGCCATCCGCTCGTAGTCGTCTGTGGTGCGTGAGGTCATGTGGATGTGCGGGTCGAAGATACGCATGTCACGCCTCCCGGGGCAGTGCGGCGGTGAGCCGGTCGAGCAGGTCGGTGGCGTCGGCGGGCAACTCCCGGCCGGCGGCGTGCCGCTCGGCGGCCAGCGCCGCCAGCATCGCGGCCAACTCCCCGTCGGCGCGGGTCTCCAGGTCGGCGACCACGGCCAACGGCACACCGCTGAACACGCACTTGAGCACCGCCTGCCGCCAGGCGGCCGGGTCGAGGTGCCGGGCGTACGGGCCGAGGGCCGCGCCGACCAGCCGGGTGTCGTTGGTGCGGATCGCGTCGTGCAGCAGCGGCACCCCGGCGGCGCCGATCGGCAGCAGCGGCAGGGCCCGCAGCACGGCTCGCCGCTCGGCCGCGTCACCGTGCTGGTAGAGGCTCGCGGCGTACGCCGCGTGGTCGTTGGGCAGGCTGGTGAGCAGCAGCACCCGGGCCGCGTCGTCGGCGGTCCAGCCGGGGGCGTCGGGCAGCGCGGCCCGACCGCACCGCCGGCCGGCGGCGGGGAAGAGCCGGGTGATCGCGGTCGGCTCGGTCGTGACCCGGCGCAGCGCCGTGTCCAGCCAATCGGGATCGGGTACGCCTCGCAGCGCGGCCCGTAGTGAATCCGGTGTCATCCCGTCTCCTCCCTCGTGCTGCTCCCAGACGCCCGCCACACCCTTTGCTCTGCAGCTATATATGCGCCGGGGCCTCTTTGGCGGATGTCGCCTCGGCGGATGTCGCCTCGGCGGATGTCGCCTCGGCGGGTGGCGCCTCGGCGGGTGCAGAGCAAAGGGTGCTGGCAGGGTGGTTATCGGTGGCCGCCGCGGCGCGCAGGAACTCGATGGACCGGGCGGCCACGTCCGGCGCGGCGTGCGAGTCGCGGGGCAGTTCCACGGCGACCAGGCCGCGGTAGCCGGCCTCGGCCAGGGCGGTCAGCACCGGCGGAAAATCGATCTCGCCAACACCGAACTCCAGGTGCTCGTGCACGCCCCGGCGCATGTCGTCGATCTGCACGTTGACCAGGTGCTCGGCCACCTCCGCGACGCACTGCGGCACCGGCCACGGCTCCAGGCAGCGGCAGTGGCCGATGTCGAGGGTGATGCCGAACCGGGCCGGGTCGCCGAGGGCCGCGCGCAGCCGACGCCAGTCGGCGATGTCCTGCACCAACATTCCCGGCTCAGGCTCGAAGCCGAGGGTGACGCCGGCGGCGTCGGCCGCGTCGACCACTGTGGCGCAGCCGGCGACCAGCCGGTCCCAGGCGCACTGCGGCGACACCGTCTCGGGCCGGACACCGGCCCAGAACGAGACCGCCTCCGCGCCCAGGTCGGCGCCGATCCGGACGGCCCGGCGCAGGAACTCGATCCGCCGCGTCGGGTCGTCGTGCAGCAACGTCGGGGCGTGCTTGTGCCACGGGTCGAGCAGGTACCGGGCCCCGGTCTCGATCACCACCGCCAGACCCAGCTCGTCCAACCGCCGGCCGAGGACGGCCACCCGGCGCGCGAGCCCGGGCGCGAACGGGTCCAGGTGGTCGTGGTCGAGGGTGAGCGCCACCCCGTCGTAGCCGAGGTCGGCGAGGACGGCGAGCGCGTCGTCGAGTCGGTGGTTGGCGAAGCCGTTCGTGCCGTACCCGAGGCGCAGCGTCGTGGCGTCGGCCGCCGGCGGTGCGGGTCGGGGCTGGGGAGCTGTCATGTCGGGGAGACTTTCCGGGCCAGGCGTCGACCCAGCGGCGCGGCTGCCGCGACCGCCAACCCGAGCAGGCCGGCCCCACCGCGCGCGGTCAGCGCCCCCTGGAGGGCGGGCAGGCCGGTGATCCCGGCGCCGACCGCGGCGCGAACCCGCCCGGCCGACGGGTCCCGGACCACCTCGGCCTGGGCCGCGCCGTAGCGGGCGGCATACCACCCGGCCAGCACGGCGGGCAGCGCGGCGGCGACTCGGGCCGAGCCGTTTCGCACACCGGTCTGGTCGGCGGGTCGGGCGTGCGGGATGGCGGCGCTGGCGGCGACCAGCGCGGTGCCGGCCAGCGTGCGCATCGGCAGGGCGGCATCGGCGCCACTGACCTCCCGGCGGGACAGCGCGGTGACCGTCCAGGTGTGCGCGGCGACGGTGACCGCCGCCGGCAACGCCCTGGTCACCCGGCCGCCGGACGCGCCGAGCAGCACATCCAGCCCCCGGCAGACGGCCATCACGGCCGGACCGGCGGCGGTGTTCTTGGCCAGCAGGTCGTACCCCCAGATGCTGGCGGCCAGCGGCACGGCGAGCGCGGCGGCGCGGCGACCGCCCACGGCGGCGGCCAGGCCCACGCCGGCGACCGTGAGGCCCGCCGCGAGACCGACCGCGGCGGCCGGGGTGACCCGCCCGCTGGGGATCGGCCGCTCGGGCCGCTCCACGGCGTCCAGGCCCCGGTCGGCCCAGTCGTTGGCGGCCATGCCGGCCCAGTAGAGCAGCACCGAAGCGCCGGCCAGGGCAGGGGTACGCGGACCCAACGCGCCGGCCGCCGCCGCTCCGGCGACCACGTCACCGGGCACCGAGAGCGCGGCCGGCGCCCGGACCAGCTCGGCGAGGTCAGCCAGCGTGGTCATCGGCACCGTCCCGGCCGGCGTGCAGCAGCCGCGTGAAGTCGGTCAGCCGCGCCCACTGCTCGCCCAGCGAGTGGCTGGGTGAGCCGAGCGGGTCCTTGAAGAAGAAGCCCAGCTCGGTCAGCGGCCCGACGTGCCCGGCGGCGTGCGCGGCGGCGGTGAGCCGGGCCAGGTCGAGCACCAGCGGCGCGGCCAACGCGGAGTCACAGCCGTGCCAGGTGAACTCCATCCGCATGCCGGTGCCGAGGAAGCCGGAGAAGGTGATCAGATCCCAGGCGGTCTTGAAGTCGCCCAACTCTTCGACGTACTCGATGCGGGTGCCGCCCTGCGGGACGTAGCCCAGCGTCTCGCCGAGCACCCGCTGCTTGCTCTGCACCTTCGCGGCGTTCGCGGCCGGGTCGGCGAGGGTGGCGCCGTCGCCACCGCCGAGCAGGTTGAACCCGGACCAGGAGCGCACGTCCAGGTTGCGCATCGCGAACATCGGCGCGAGCACCGACTTGACAAGGGTCTCCCCGGTCTTGCCGTCGTGCCCGGCGTACGGGAGGCGGGCCTGTTCGGCCAGGGCGGCCAGCGCGGGCAGTCGCAGCCCGGTGGACGGGGTGAAGTCGACGTAGGGGCAGCCGGCCAGCAGTGCCGCGTACGCGTACAGGGAGCTGGATGGCAGCACCTCGTCCGGGCCGGTGAGCGCGGCGCGCAGCGCGTCGGGGTCGGCGTGCCCGGGGTGCGGTGGTGGGGCGGCTTCGGTGGCGGAGACGTTGACGACCACCACCCGGTCCAACCCGTGCCGCTCGCGGAAGCTGGTGAGGTCGCGGACCACGGCGGCAGCCCGAGCGGCCTGGGTGGCTTCGACCGGTGCGGGGCGCAGCTCCTGCTCGACCGCGTTCAGCTCGTCGGGGAGCGCGGCGACCAGCCGCCAGGGGATGACACCGGCGTCGGCCAGGGCCTCGGCCCGCTTGGACAGCGGGGTGGTGGCCAGGTCGTGCCCGCCGAAGACGAGGTCCGCGAAGGCCGGCAGGGCGGGGCCGCGCAGCTCGGGCAACTCGGTGACGCAGCCGGTGGGTCCGGCCAGACCGGCTCGCAGCGCGAGCCCTCCGACGATGCAGGTGGTCGCAACGGAACCGCGCGCTCCTACCAGCCAGACACCTGTTCGCATGGTGCTCCTTCCCCGTTCACGAGGAACCGTCGGTACCGCTAAATATAGGAATATCAGAATATTCTTCGGAAAGATACGGCCCGGTTTCGGAAACATCCCGGTCGGGTGGATGGGCCCCGCCCGCCCGCCCCGCACCGGGACGGCACCGGTTTCCGACGTCGGCGTCGGCGGCGCCGACGCCGGACCGGTTCCCGGCACGGGTGCGGGCAGACGGGGCTGGTAGGCAGGGTCGGGTCGGCGTCTCGACCCTGCCTCCCCCGCATGCCGATCTCCACCGATGGTGGCGGTCCTCCGGTGCGGCCGGGGAATCCCGGTCCGGTCGCACCGGACGACCGTCCTGCTCGTGCGCCACCGGGCCGTGCGGCCCGGCTGCACGCTCTCCGTTGCCGACCTCGTCCCGTCCGCGGGGCGCAATCCGCGGTCGGTCCCTCGCCGGTCGGCTTCGGAAAGCCGGTTGGGCGATGGCGGTGCGAACACCGCCATCGCGGATGGTCAAAGGTCAGGCGGCGGCTGTGACCAGCCCCGGTTCCACCTCGGCCCAGGAGGAGCCGAGCTCCGCCGAGCGGGCTACCGCGTCCAGCACCAGCTGGACCTGCAACGCGTCGGCGAAGGAGGGAGTCGGGTCGACGCCGGTGGCGACCGCCTCGATGAAGTCGCGCATCTCGTGCGTGAACGAGTGCTCGTAGCCGATGATGTGGCCCGGAGGCCACCACGCCGACATGTACGGGTGGTCGCCCTCGGTCACCAGGATGCGGTTGAAACCCTGTTCCACGCTGGGCCGGGTGGCGTCGTAGAACTCCAGCTCGTTGAGCCGCTCCAGATCGAAGACCACGCTGCCCAGCGAGCCGTTGATCTCGACGCGCAGCGCGTTCTTGCGACCGGTGGCGAAGCGGCTCGCCTCGTACGTGGCCAAGGCGCCACCGTCGAGCCGGGCCACGAAGACCGCGGCGTCGTCGACGGTGACCGGCCCGGTGGGCGCCGAGCCGCCGTCCACAGTGGCCACCAGACCGCTCGACTCGGCCGGCAACGGCCGCTCCTTGACGAAGGTCTCGGTGACCGCACTGACCCCGCTGATCCGCTGACCGGTGACGAACTGGGTCAGATCGATGATGTGCGCACCGATGTCACCGAGCGCGCCGGAGCCCGCCCTGTCCTTCTGCAACCGCCAGACCAGCGGGAACTGCGGGTCCACGATCCAGTCCTGCAGGTACGTCGCACGGACGTGTCGAATCACCCCGAGTCGTCCGTCGGCGACCATCTGACGCATCATCGTGACCGCGGGGACCCGGCGGTAGTTGAACCCGCACATCGACCGCACTCCGGCAGCCCGGGCGACGTCCGCCGCAGCGGTCATCGCCCGCGCCTCCGCCACCGTGTTGGCCAACGGCTTCTCGCACAGGACGTGCTTGCCGGCGGCCAATGCGGCGAGAGCGATCTCGGCGTGACTGTCACCCGGGGTGCAGATGTCGACGACGTCGATGTCGTCCCGGTTGATCAGATCACGCCAGTCCGTGGTGGACGCGTCCCAGCCGAGCCGATCGGCGGCAGCTGCCACCTTCGTTGTGTCTCGACCGCAGATCAGCGCCATCCGGGCCCGCGCCGGCAGGTCGAACACGCGGTTCACGGTGCGCCACGCCTGTGAGTGCGCGGCGCCCATGAACGCGTAGCCGACCATGCCGACCCGCAGTTCTTTGTCTGTCGTGGACAAGGTGGGTCTCCCCCCGTATGTCAGAACCCGAGCTTGTCGTAGCTGCTCGCGTTCTCCTTGGTGATCGTCTCCGAGGTCAGGGTCACTTCCTTGGGAACCTGCAGCTCCGTCAGGTCGCCCAGACCCCGACCCTGCGCGACGAGCCGCGCGAGGGAAATTGCTGACGAGGCCATCGACGGGTTGTAGGTGACCGTCGCCTTGAGCACCGTGTTGTCGGCCTTGATCGCGTCGATCGCGAGCTTGGAGCCCGCGCCGCCGACCATGAAGAACTCCGACCGGTTGGCCTGCTTGATGGCGGCGAGCACACCGATGCCCTGGTCGTCGTCGTGGTTCCAGATGGCGTCGATCTTCGGCAGCGCCTGGAGCAGCTGGGCCGCCTCGCGCTGACCGCTGTCCGAGGTGAACTCGGCCGAGCGCCGGTTGTTCACCTTGAACCCGTAGGTCGCCAGGGCGGCCTTGAAGCCATCGCTGCGCTCGACGGTCAGCGGGATCTCCAGGCCGGCGATCTCACCGATGATCGGGTTGGTGACGCCCTTGTCCTTGAGCTGCTTGCCGATGAAGTGGCCGGCCGACACGCCCATGCCGTAGTTGTCGCCCTTGAGCACCAGCCGGGAGGCCAGCGCGTCGGGGAACGCCCGGTCGAGGTTCACGATCGGGATGCCCGCCTGCATCGCCTGGAGGGCAACGGCGTTGACCTCCTTGCCGTCGTGCGGCAGCACGACGATGATGTCCGGCTTCTGGGCGATCAGGGTGCCGAGCGTGGAGCGCTGGGCCTCCGAGTTCGACCCGCCGTCGACCTCCTTGAACTCCACGTCGGAGTAGGCAGCCGCCTGCGCCTTGGCGTTGGCGTGGATCGCGCCCATCCAGCCGTGGTCGGCGGCCGGCGCGGAGAAGCCGATGACGACCTTCTTGCCCGGGGCGTTGTTGCCTTCGGCGTTGCCGGCGGCCTTGGTCTGGGTGCTGGCCGCCGGGGTGTCGTTACTGGTGCAGGCGGTCAACAGGGTGGCGGCGCCAACTGCGGCTCCACCGAAGAGCAAGCGGCGGCGCGACAGGTCGCGACTGTGCTGGGTCATGAACGACCTCCTGGGAGCGGGATTTTAGTGAGTAAGGGTGTGCGGGGCCCGGCCACTGTCGAATCTCTCGACCTGGCCAGGGACATCGGTGCGGTGCGTCAGGTTGCGGTGGTGACCCTGTTCCGCGCGAAGAGCCGAGTGACGGACTTGAACTGGAACTGCTGGATCAGGACGGCGGCGACGATGATGCCGCCCTTGACCATGTTCTGCGCCTCGATGGAGAGGCCGTTGATGGCGAAGAGGTTGGTGATGGTGGCGAAGATGATGACGCCGAGCAGCGAGCCGACGATCGTGCCCCGGCCACCGCTGAGCAGCGTCCCGCCGATGATCGCCGCGGCGATCGCGTCCAGCTCGTACAGGTTGGCCATCGCCGCCTGTGCCGAGGTGGCCTGCGAGGTGAGCATGATGGCCGCGATGCCGCAGCACAGTCCGGAGAGCGCGTAGAGCAGCATGGAGTGCCGCCGGACGTTGATGCCGGCCAACCGGGCCGCTTCCGGGTTGCCGCCGACGGCGATGGTCCGCCGGCCGAAGGTCGTGCGGTTGAGCAGGATCCATCCGGCCACCACCACCGCGCCCAGGATGTAGACGAGGATCGGGATCCCAATGATCTTGCGCGCCGCGATGTCGTTGATGAAGGTGCTGCTCGACACCTGGGTCTGCTTGTTGGAGATCGACGCCGCGAGACCGCGCGCCGCCACCAGCATCGCGAGCGTCGCGATGAAGGGGACGAGCCTCCCGTACGAGATGAGCACGCCATTGACCAGGCCGACGCAGATGCCGACCACGAGGGCGGTGAAGATCATGCCGGCGGCGCCGTAGCTCTGGGTGGCCACCGTGGTGCACCAGACCCCGGCCAGCGCGACGATCGCACCGACCGACAGGTCGATCCCACCGCCGATGATCACAAAGGTCATCCCGACCGTGACCACGCCGACGACCGAGGCGAGCTGCAGGATCGCCAGCACGTTGTTCCAGACCCAGTTCGGATCACCGTAGAGGTCCGGCTTGGTGATCGCGCCGACCAGGATCAGCGCGGCAAGCACCCCGATCAGACCGAGGTTGCGCTTCGCGCCGTCGCCGCCGTCGCCGCGCCACCAGGAAAGTCGGCCCGCGGGCTTTGCCTTGTTGCTGGCCACCGCCGTCTCCGCCGGGTCCACCGGCGGCGACTGGGCCGGAAGCTGCGGGCGCTCCGGTGTCGCGGTGGGAGTGGGAGTCGCGTCGCTCATGCCGGTGCGCCTTCCATCAAGGACCCCGCCATCACGAGGTCGAGCACAGTGTTCTCGTCGAGTTCGCCGGCCGCTGCTTCACGCACGACCCGCCCTTCCCGCATCACCAGCACCCGGTCGGCCAGACCCAGCACCTCGGGCACCTCGCTGGAGACCAGCAGCACCCCGACGCCCTGCGCGGCCAAACCCCGGATGACCTGGTAGAGCTCAGCCCGAGCGCCCACGTCCACACCCCGGGTGGGCTCGTCGAGCAGCAACAACCTGGTGCCGCCGAGCAGCCACCGCCCGACCACCACCTTCTGCTGGTTGCCGCCGGACAGCGTGCGTACCGGCCGGTCGACGTCCCGGGGCCGCAGCTCCAGGCTCTCGGCGATCCGGTCCGCCTCGGCACGTTCCTTAGCGGCGTTGGTGAAGCCGAGCCGCGCGTACCGGCCGAAGGTGGCAAGCGTGACGTTGCGGTAGATCGGCTCGCCGAGCAGCAACGCCTGACTCTTGCGTTCCTCCGGGGCCATGCCCATGCCGGCCCGCACCGCCGCGCCGACGCCGGGACGCAGCACCTTCCCGTTCATCCGGACCGAGCCGGCCTCCGCGAGACGGGCGCCGTAGATGGTCTCCAGCAACTCGGAGCGGCCGGAGCCGACCAGCCCCGCGATGCCGACGATCTCCCCGGCGCGCACGTTCAACGAGACGTCGGCGAACTCGCCCGAGCGGGTCAACCCCTCCACCTGGAGCAGATCGTCGCCGGCGGGGTCGTCGACCGGCCGGTCCGGGAAGACGTACTCGATGGTGCGGCCGGTCATCCGGCTGACCAGGTCGCGGGTCGGGGTTTCGCGCGCCGGCAGGTTCGCCGCCGTGGTCCGACCGTCCTTGAGTACGGTGACCCGGTCACCGATCTCGCGGATCTCCTCCAACCGGTGGGAGATGTAGATGACGGCGATGCCCTGCGCGGTCAGCTCCCGGATGATCCGGAACAGGTTGCCGACCTCGTCGTGGGCCAGCACCGCGCTCGGCTCGTCCATGATGATCAGTCGGGCCTCGTGCGACAGCGCTCGGGCCATGCTGACGATCTGCTTGCCGGCGGCCGGCAGCGACCGGACCATCCGTCCCGGCGGGATCTCACCGTGGCCGAGCCGGCTGAGGATCTGCCGGGTGTGCCGGGCCATCCGGCCGCGCCGGACGAACCCGAAGCTGCGGTACTCGTGCCCGAGGAAGGCATTCTCCGCCACCGACAGATCCTCGACGAGGTCGAGCTCCTGGTAGATGGTGGCGATGCCGGCCTTCATCGCGGCCTGCGGGTTGGTGAACGCGGCCGGCTCGCCGCGCCACTCCACCTGCCCGGAATCCGGTTGGTGCACCCCGGAGAGCACCTTGATCAGAGTCGACTTGCCGGCGCCGTTCTGCCCGAGCAGGCAGTGCACCTCGCCGGCACGCACCTCCAGCTGCACACCGTCCAGTGCGCGTACGCCGGGGAACGTCTTGACCACATCGGTGAGGCGCAGGACCACCTCGCCCGCGACGGTGTCGGCGGGAGCCTCGACCAGCGGCGCCTCGGCGACGGCCTCGGCCGACGCGGTGGCCGGGTCATCCTCGGGCAGAGCCACAGTCTCCTCCTCGCTCACGACAGAACCTCGAACAGCCTCATGACGCTTCCCCGAAGGCGACGTCACTTGCGAGCACCGCGGCACCGGTGACACCGGCACGTCCACCCAGCTCGGACAGCACGACGGGCAGGTTGCCGGTGGCCAGTGGCAGTGACCGGCGGTAGACCACGCTGCGGATCTCGGCGAGCAGGATGTGCCCCAGCTGGGCCAGCCCGCCGCCGATCACGATCATCGACGGGTTGGTGAAGCTGACCAGGCCGGCGAGCACCCCACCGACCCGCCGTCCGCCGTCCCGAATGAGCTGGATGCAGGTCACGTCGCCCTCGACGGCTCCCTCGGCGACGTCCAGCGCGGTGACGACACCCCGCAGGGCCAGCCGCTCGGCCAGCGCCGGCGACGTCCCACTGCGGGCGGCGGCTGCGGCGTCCTTGGCCAGTGCGGCGCCGCTGAACAGCGCCTCCAGGCAACCGACGTTGCCGCAGGAGCACATCGGACCGTGCGAGTCGACCTGGATGTGGCCGATGTCGCCGGCGCAGCCGTCGGTGCCCCGGTAGACCTCGCCGGTGAGGTAGATGCCGCACCCGATGCCGGTGCCGATCTTCACGAAGAGGAAGTCGTCCACCGAGTGGGCGACCCCACCGTGCCGCTCGCCGATCGCCATGATGTTGACGTCGTTGTCGACCACCGCCGGGCAGCCGTGCTCCCGACTGAGCAACTCGCGCACCGGGTACCGGTCCCAGCCCGGCATGATCGGCGGCGAGACCGGAACGCCGTCACGGAAGCTGACCGGGCCGGGAACGCCGATGCCCACCGCGTCCAACCGCTCGTACGCGCCGTCGACCCGGGCCTTGTGCAGCAGCTCGTTGACCCGTTGCAGGGTCACCTTCGGTCCGTTGCGGATGTCGGCCGGCTCGGCGTACTGGGCGACCGGTTCGAGTCGGCCGTTGACCACCTCGATGTCCATCGAGCTGGCACCGAGGTCGACCGCGGCGAAGCGCAGCTTCGGGTTCAGCTCGACCAGGGTCGAGCGTCGCCCACCCCGGGAGGCGGCAAGCCCCGCCTCGGCGACGTAACCCAGTGCTACCAGGCGATCCAGCTCGGCCAGCATGCGCGGGCGCGGCATCTGGAGGCGGTCGCCCAACTCGGCCCGGGAGACGGCCCCCTCGTCGCGGAGCAACCGCAACAGTCGTACGTGCAGGGGGTCGACGGTCCGCACCGGGGGGTCACCTCTTCAATGGCAGCGTTCACATCGACGCAATGTCGAAGTGTTGTGTCCGACACAGTAGGAGCGCTCCGCACCGCGTGTCCATAGCTTCAACCGTTCCGAGATGAACTTTTGTCCGAAAGAACAAAAGCTACTAGTCGATCAAGAAAAGGATCACGGGCCGCTCGCGTCCGCTCGCCGCCAGTTTCATCGACAGATACGAAACCGCCCCGCCAGCCGGTCTCCGGTGGCGGGGCGGTTGGTGGCAGGGCGGTCAGCGGCGGCCGGCGGAGTTGCGCTTCTTGCGGAGCTTGCGGTCGTCGCGCAGCTCGACGTACGGCTCGTCGTCGGGGTCGTGCCCGGCCGAGATGGCCCGACCGCGCTCCAGCTCCGCGTCGAACTCGGCGCCCAGCAGGATCGCGATGTTGCTCAGCCAGAGCCAGACCAAGAAGATGATCACGCCGGCCAGCGCCCCGTACGTCTTGTTGTACGAGCCGAAGTTGCTCACGTAGAAGGCGAACAGGCCGGAGATCACCAACCAGATCACCACGGCCAGCACCCCACCCGGGCTGACCCAGCGGAAACCGCCGTGCCGGGCGTTCGGTGAGGCCCAGTAGAGGATCGCGAACATCAGGCTGACCAGGATCAGCAGCACCGGCCACTTGGCGATGTCCCACACCGTGACCGCTGTCGCGCCGAGGCCGACGACGTTCCCCACCGCTTCGGCGAGGCGACCGGTGAAGACCACGATCACCGCGCTGGCCAGCAGCAGCACCCCGACCACCGCGGTCACGCCGAGGCGGATCGGCACCGTCTTCCAGATCGGCCGGCCCTCCGGCACGTCGTAGATGGTGTTCGAGGCGCGCATGAACGCGCCGATGTAGCCGGACGCGGACCAGAACGCGGCCACCACACCGATGATCGCCGCGATGCTGGCCAGCCCGCCGGCACCGTCCGCCTGAGTGATCGCGTCCTCGATGATCTTCTGGATGCTGTCGTTCGGTACCGCCTGGTTGACGGTGTCCTTGACCCCCTCGGTGGCGCTCGTGCCGAGCAGACCGAGGATCGAGATCAGCACCAGCAGGCCGGGGAAGATGGACAGCACGCCGTAGTAGGTAAGCGCCGCCGCCCAGTCGGTCAGGCTGTCGTCCTGGAATTCGCTGACGGTACGCCGCAGCGCCGCCTTCCAGCCGCTGCCGGGCAGATCGGTGGGGCTGTCCGGCCCCGCGTCGGGCCCGACCGGCGCGCTGGCGTCGGCGCTCGCCCGGCCGGCGGCAGACTCGTCCGAGGTCATCGCCCCTCCTCATCGTCGCTGGTGTCACCCTCGACATGCCCCGTCGACGGGCGCCGGTAACCCCTACTGGTAGAGCAACCTGCCCATCCGGCGCGCGGCCACCAGCAGGCCGACCGTCACCATCGCCAGCAGGTAGAGCACGTCGAGCAGCCCGACCCAGCCACCGCCGCCCCGCACGACCCCGCGGATCAGGTGCACCGACTTGCTGGCTCCGGCCGCCGCGAGGCTCGCCGGCTCCGGCCGCAACCAGTCGCCCGGGAGGTCCGGCCGGGGACACCGACCTGTGGACCGACGGGTGTGGGCTCGGCCGGTCACCGTCGGCAACCTTCGTCGGAGCGGATGCGACATTGAGCGGTATACCTCAGAGGTATAAATATACCTCTGAGGTATACCGCTCCTCGGCAGATGGCCATGGCGGGCCAGCCGAACTCAGGGCCGTTCGTCAACCTTCAGGTAGGTATTTTCGGCTCAGACGGCGACTCCCATACCTCGACCATCTGACGGACGTACTCGGCGCGGACCGGGTCGACCTCGGCGGTCTTCGCCGGTCAGGCCGGCCGGTACGCGCGGATCAGCGCCTGCACCGCGTAGCCGAGCAGCAGCACGCCCGCGCCGACGCCGACCACCAGACCGGCGGAGACCGCCGAGGTGAGGCCGGTGACGAGCCCCGCCGCCGCCACCAGGCACAGCGCGATGCCAAGCGGACGAAGCAGTGGGTCGCGCAGCAGTGGGGCGAGCGGGAAGAAGTGCAGACCGACCACCAGGCAGACCAGCACCGGCACGTACTCCGTCCAGTCGGCGGCGACCAGCACGGCGGCGCCCAGCCCGGCGGCGGCGAACTCGGCGACGACGATGAGCAGGTACGGGCGGTCGGCCGCCCGGTCCCGAGGGCTGCCGACGCCACGGAGGCGGGCCGACAGCACCCCACCCAGCACGGCGGTGAGCAGTGCGACGATGCTGCCCACCACGAGCAGGGCGCGCAGCGGCTGCTGCGCCGCCGGCACGCTGAACCAGACCATCGCGAAGACGCCCAGATAGAGGGCGGTCAGCCCGGCCTGACGTCGGTCGGCGGTCACCAGATCGGACATGAAGCTCCTTCGGGGTACGACAGGCCGCCGGTCACCTTACGGCGGCCCCGTCGACCTGTCGCCCGCGTTCCACCATCGCCCACCCTCAGGCCGAGCCTGAATGAGTGCTCGCCCCGAAGTCACCACCCGACGCCAGCGGCCAGGTCCGACACGCCCCACCCACTTCCGCCCCGGCTCAGCGGGACCGGAGATCGGCTCAGAGGTCACCGGGGGCGGTGGCGGCGCGGGCCACGCCGACCAGGCGGTCGGTCTCGGCGAGCAGGGCCTCGTCGTCCGCCGGGCTGCCGGGGTCGAGTCGGACCGTCCAGGTGAGACCGTCGGCCCCGGCCACGCGGCGGGCCGCGACCCGGGCCGCGCCGCCGGGCACCGGCTGGTGCTCGGTGTACGCGACCGAACGGGTCACCCGCGCCCGCACCTGGTGCGGCAGCTCACCCGGGTCGAGCAGGAGGTAGGTCTCCGCCGGGCCGTCGGCGACCACCGTGTAGCCGTCGCGTTCGACGACGGTCTCGGCGGGCGTGACGGTCAACTGCCGCCCGGACCAGACCGCCTTGAGGATGGTGTCCCAGCCGAGCCGGTGCCCCCGACCGGGCAGCCACAGCCCGAGGTTGCTGGCGACCACCACCCCGTCGCCCTCGCCGTTGCCGGCGGCCGCCCAGGCCAGCACCCGCTCGTCGGGGGCCAGCGGCGGCCGGTCGGCCGGTGGCAGCTTCGGCTTGCGGCTGAACAGTCCCATCTAGAGGCCTCCCGCAGCCTGCTCGCGCAGCGCCCGGGCGTGCTGCTCCAGGGACAGCAGCTCACCGAAGGCGGCGAAGTACTCGTCCTTGTTGTTGACCGGGTTGATCCGCTGGATGCGCGACTTGAGGTCCCGGATGCGGGCGGTCACCGACCCGAACTGCACCCGGGCCATGGTGATCGACACGTAACGCGGGTCCGGTTCGCCGTCGATGCGCAGCGGCTCCACCGCCAACTCGCCGACCAGCGCCGCCGCGGCCAGATCGTCGCACGCGTCCCGGACCGACTCGATCCACACCGCGCCGCCGGTCGCCGACGCGACCCCACCGGCCGTCGCGATGGCGGTACGCACCGCGGCGTGCACCGGGTGGCGGTATTCGGTCGACTCGACAGCGTCGAACATGGGCCCGGCCAGGACCGGCTGCTGGAGGGCGAGCTTCAGCGCCTCCCGCTCGACCATCGACAGCGGGCTGTCCAGGGCCGGCTCGGGGCGAGCCGAGGCGGGCCGGGCGGCGGCGTCGCGGCCGCCAGAGCCGGCGTCGCGGGTGCCGGGCGGCGGGGTGTTGGCGGCGGCGAGCACCGCCCGCTGCACCGGCTCGATCTCCATCCCCAGGTCCATTGCGAGTTTGCGGACGTACTCCGGGCGCTTCTCCCGGTCCTTGAGTCGCGCGACAAGCGGCGCGGCGTGGCGCATGGCCTCGACCCGGCCGTCGACGGTGTCCAGGTCGAAGCGGCCGATCACGTGCCGCAGCGCGAAGTCGACGAGCGGCTCCCGCCGGGCGACCAGGTCCCGCACGGCCAGGTCACCCTTGGCCAGCCGCAGATCGCACGGGTCCATGTTGTCCGGGCTGACCGCGATGAACGTGCGCCCGACGAACCGCTGATCGTCCTCGAAGGCCCGCAGCGCGGCCTTCTGGCCGGCGGCGTCACCGTCGAAGGTGAAGATGATCTCGCCGGCCACCTCGTCGCTGTCGAACAGGAGCCGCCGCAGGACGGAGATGTGGTCCGCGGCGAAGGCGGTGCCGCAGGTCGCCACCGCCGTGGTCACCCCGGCGAGGTGGCAGGCCATCACGTCGGTGTAACCCTCGACGATCACCGCCCGGCCCTGCTTGGCGATCTCGCGCTTGGCCTGGTCGATGCCGTAGAGCACGTGCGACTTCTTGTAGATCGGCGTCTCGGGGGTGTTCAGGTACTTCGGGCCGTCGTCGTCGTCGAAGAGCTTGCGCGCGCCGAAGCCGATCACGTCGCCCGCGAGGTCGCGGATCGGCCAGAGCAGCCGGCGGCGGAACCTGTCGATCAGGCTGCCGGAGCGGGCCTCCCGGGACAGCCCGGCGGTGACCAGCTCCTGATGGGTGAAACCCTGCTGGCGCAGGTGCTTGGTGAGCAGGTCCCAGCCCTCCGGCGCGAAGCCACAGCCGTAGCGCTCGGCGGCGGCCCGGTCGAAGCCCCGTTTGGCCAGGAACTCCCGAGCCGGCCGGGCCCCGGCCGTGCTGAGCTGCGCCCGGTAGAACTCGACAGCGGCGGCGTGCGCGGCGACCAGGCGCTGCCGTTGACCCTGCTGCGGGCGGGGGCGCGGGGTGCCCTTGTCGTCCTCGATGTAGCGCAGCTGGATGCCGGCGCGGCCGGCCAGCCGCTCGACGGACTCCACGAAACTGAGGTGGTCGGCGTCCATCAGGAACTTGATGGCGTCGCCGCCGGCCCCACAGCCGAAGCAGTACCAGACGTTACGGGCCGGCGAGACGTTGAACGACGGGCTCTTCTCGTCGTGGAACGGGCACAGGCCCTTCAGGTTGCCGCCACCGGCGGACTTGAGGGTGACCGTCTCGGAGATCACATCCCCGATCGAGGTGCGTTCCCGGACCAGTGCGATGTCCTCGTCCCGGATCCGCCCAGCCATGCGCCACCCCCTCGGCGTACATCCTGCCCTGCCGGACCGACGACACGCCGGCCGGGGGATGCCGGTGTGGCGGCCACCGCTGCCGGCTGGGCGGTCCCGGCCCGCGTGCCGGCCCCCGCGCGGTCAGGCCAGGCCGGCGCAGGCCGTCTGGACGGCGGCGGTGAGGCTCGTGTCGCCGCAGTCGGTGGCTGCCGAGGCACGCGCGACGACCCGCCAGCCCTTGGCGTCCTGGTGCAGGAACACCTGGCCGTCGGGGATCTCCGCCGGCGGCGGGGCGACAGCCATCAACCGGGCGTAGCCGTTGCGGCAGGAGAACACCGCCACGTCCTGCACGGTCTGCCCGGTCAGGGCCGCCTTGGTGGCCGCGAGCAGGACCTCCGGGCGGCAGGACGGGGTGTCGGTGACGTGTTGCTCGTCGTCCAGACGGATCGGGCCGGTGGTGGTCGGGGCCGGGTCGACCGCCCGGCCGGCTCCCGCACCGGGCCGAGCCGAGGCGGAAGCCGGTGGCGCGGGGACGCCGGAGGTCGTGGCGGTCGCCTGCGGTCCGGGAGCGGTCGCTTCCGGCGCGGCGACCAGCTCCGACGAGGTCGGCGCGGGAGCACCCGCCGCGCCGCCGGTGCGCTCGTCGTGCGCGCATCCGGCCGCCGGCAGGGCAAGCGCCACCGCCGCCACCAGGCACGCGCCACTGCGTCGAATCGTCATGATCATTTCTCCCTCGCGTCGGACTGCCGTCCGGGGGGTGATGCCCGGTGCTGGTCCGACGCTAGGCAGGCGGCCTGGGGTTGGTCTTGACGAAACCTGGAAGCGCAGGTCGCCGGCTTCTCAGACCAGCTGCGCACCGGTCACGGTCGGGCCCACCAGGGATGTCGCGGCGCACTCGCACCACCACCGCTCGTGCCAGCCCGGCGCTTCGCGGGCCTCCCGGGTGCCGAGCCGCCGGAAGGTCGCCGCAGCGGTCTCCCACACCCGGTGCGCCAACGCGACGTCACCCATCGCGGCATGCGCAGCGCCAAGGTCGCGCAGCGTACGTGCCGCGCCGAGATCATGGTGCAGCTCGACCCAACCGTCATGGGCCAGCCGGAGGGCCTCCAGGGCGGCCTCTGGCCGCCCAGCCGCCAGGTGCAGCTCACCGACGGTTCGCTGGACCAGCGCCGTGCCGAACCGGTCATTCAGCCGGCGGCACGTCGCCAGGCTGCGCTCCAACGGTGCCAGTGCCCGGCCCACGTCCCCCTGCCGGAACCACACCTTCGCCAGCGCCTGCTCGGTGTAGCAGGCGAGCAGCTCGTCACCGCTCGCCACAATCAGCTCGTGGGCCCGGACACTCCAGCGCTGCGCGTCGTCCAGCTCACCCCGGGCCCGGTGCACGAGGCCGATCCCCCGAGCGGCGATGGCCTCGCCCCGGACGTGACCGAGCGCCCGGTATGCCTCCATGGCTCGGCCGATGAGGCGCACCGCCTCATCGTCGTCGCCCAGCTCACGCAGGCAGTGTCCGATCCCGTAGGTGGCGTGCGCAGCCGCGTTGTCGCCGCCGATCCGGTTCAGCACGTCGGCCGCCGCGGTCAACAACGGGACGGCCTCCCGGTGCCGGCCGACCTCGCGCAGCACGGCACCCAGCCCGCTGCGCGCCGCCGCCGACCCGTGCTCGTGACCGGCCGCCTCGAACAGCTCGATGGCGCTCCGGAAATTCTGTTCGGCCTCGACGAACCGGTCCTCCTTGTAGCGCAGCAGCGCGATACCGCAGGCGATCACCGCCTCGCCGACGGCGTTCCCGGCGGCCCGTGCCGCAGCGGACGCCGCCGCGTGGGTGCGCCCCCAGCCGACAAAGTCGTTCCGAACCGCGAAGGACGCATAGACCAACGCGTCCGCCAGCGCGCACGCCGCCACGTCCATGCCAAGCTCCGCGGCCCGCTCCACCGCGACGATCAGTGTCGACGCCTCGACCTCCAGCCAGCCGGGTAGCTGGTGGTCCGCCGGGAGCGGAACCGTCGGCACGTCCACCGACAGCGGCGTCTGTCGGTAGAGCGGCGGAACGGCGTACGGCTGCCGCTGGTTGAGCCGCTCCCCCAGCTCGGTGGCCGTTGCCAGGACCCGGGCCACAGCGGCGCGCAGCGCTTCGTCGGCGTCCTCCTCGACGGCGCGTTCCCAGGCGAACAGTCGGACCAGGTCGTGCATGTGGTAGCGGAGCAGCCGGTGCGTCGGGTCGGGTAGGGCGGTCACCAGCCGGGCGTCGGCGAGTTGCTCCAACAGCTCTTCGGCATCGTCCACCGAGCCGCCGATGAGCGCCGCCACCAGCCACTCCGCGAAGCTCGGCACCCCGAGGAAGCCGAGCAGCCGGAACGCCCGGCGGGCCGCCGGGTCGAGCGCCTGGTAGCCGACCCCGACGCTGACCCGCACTGCCAACCCGTCCGCGGCCATCTCGTCGAGCCGCCCACGTTCGTCCCGCATCCGCTCGGCCAGGCGGGCGATCCGGCGGTGCGGTCGCGCCGCGATCCGCGCGCCGACGATCCGAAGGGCGAGGGGCAGCCCCGCGCACATCTCGACAAGCGCGTCGGTCGCCTCCGGCTCCGCCGCCACCCGGTGCGGCCCGATGATCCGATTCAACAGGTGGACCGAGTCGGTCTGCTCCAGCAGCGGCACCTCGATGTGTTCGGCACCGGGGACGGTGGTCAGCCGGGCCCGGCTGGACACGATCAGGGCGCTGCCCGGGCCGCCGGGCACCAGGGGCCGGACCTCCTCGGCGCTGACCGCCGAGTCGAGCACGATGAGGAAGCGTCGCCCGCTCAGCATGGCCCGGTACTGCCCGAGCTTGTCCGCCAGCGTGGGGAGCTGGTGGATGTTGGTGGCGCCGAGGGCCCGCAGCACCCTGTCGATCGCCTCCCCCGGGTCACGGCCGCGACCACTGAGGGTGACGAAGATCTGACCATCCGGGTACGCGTGCCGCAGCAGATACGCCAGTCGGATGCTGAGTGCCGTCTTCCCGACCCCACCCAAACCGGAGAGGATCAGCACGGGTGCGGCGGTGCTCTCGGGCTGCAACACGATCAGCGCGCGGGCGATCTCCGATTCGCAACCGACATGGTCGGGCAGGTCGGCCGGGAGTTGGCAACCGGGTCCCCCGCTGGTGCGCTGCGGTGGCTCCGGTTCGGTCTCGACCGGCGTCGGCACGACGGCCGACGGCTGCGCCGGGGACGGTGTCGGGGCGGCGGTCGCGAGCGCCGCCGGTGGCCGCAGGGTGCCGCGCAGAATCTCCCGGTGCAGGTCCTGGAGGTCCGCGCCCGGGTCGATCCCCAGGTCGTCGGCGAGCCGGGCGCGGGTCCGGGCGTACAGCTCGAGCGCCTCGGCTCGGCGTCCGTTGAAGTAGAGGGCCCGCATCAGGCTCAGCGCCAGCGGCTCGATGAGCGGGCTTCGGTCCATGGCCAGGGTGAGCCGCTCGGTGACCGGGCCGGGCCGGCCATTGGTGATCTCGCTGTCGGCCCAGTCGAGCAGGACCCGGGTGAGCTGCTGACGCAGCCCCTCCCGGACCCGGGACGCCCAGTCGCCGGGCAGACCGTCGAGGGGCTCCCCGCGCCACAGGTCGATCGCTGCCCCGAGCAGAGCCGGCCGGTCCGGATGCTCCGCCGGCAGGCCCTGCGCCTGCTCGGCGAGGCGGCGCAGCCGGTACAGGTCCACCCGGTCCGGGTCGGCGGCGAGGAGGTAGCCGGTCTGACTGCGACCCACGGTGATCGGCACCGTCTCGGCGGACCGAGCGGTGGCCAGGATTCGCCGGATGCGGGTCAGGTAGGTGTACAGGACGCCGCGTGCGTCGGCTGGCGGCGTCTCGTCCCAGACCCGATCGACAAGCGCCTCGATCGGCACGCTTCGACCCGCGTCGACGGCGAGTGCGGCGAACACCAGTCGCTGCTTCGGCGGACCTAGCTCCACAGGTCGCCCGTCGACCACAACCTGCAGGTCACCCAATATACGTAGTTCCACGGCTTCGCCCCCGCGCCCGTAGTGCCTACACGGCCCGGGAACGGGCCGCTCCAGTTGTCAAGAATCCGTACAGGTTCGCTACCGGATCCGGCTGCGAGGGTCTCCCCAGCCAGCCACCGCCGAACAGCACGCGACACCACTCAGCGGGGTGCCACGGCTCTTGTGTCCTCCTCATCAGAAGGGAAGGTTGCCGGCCGACAACCGCACAGCAGGACCACCTGGGACCGACCACTGCGGACGGAACCCACGGTGACGCCTGCGTCGCGGATCTTAACCGGACGCGTCAGCTCCAGCCAAGGGTCTCGATGCATTCCGGTCCGGTCGTCACCACCCGAAACCCATTCACCTCGAAGGGAAGAGCCTTGCAGTCACGCTTCCGTCGTACTCGCCGAGCGAGCAGCGTCATCGCCGCACTGGCCATGATCGCCACTGGGCTGGTCGGCCTGTCGCCGGCCCCCGCCCAGGCATCCACGATCGATGGCCCCATCGACCGCGGCGAGATCATGCGCCGTGCCCAGAACTGGGTGGACCGCGGAATCACGTACACCCAGGACCAGGGCGTCGCGGCGTCCGACGACGAGGGTTCCCACAAGTACCGCCGGGACTGCTCCGGACTGGTCTCCATGGTTTGGCACCTGGACAAGAAGTCGGACGGTTGGGACTACAACACCAACGATTTCCAGGGGTCCAACTCCCGCTGGTTCACCCTGGCCAGTAGGGACGACTGGCAGCCCGGCGACGCGATGGTGCGAACCGGCCACATGGAACTGTTCGCGTTCTGGGCGGATCGAAACGACCACGGCAAGGGCGCGTACGTCTATTCCTTCAACAACACCGGCGAGACGGTCCAGAACCCGAAAGACGAGAGCAATTTCGACAACCTGGGCTTCAACAGCGCGGGTGACCTGTCGAGTTTCAAGCCGATCCGGCGTACCGGTCTGATCGCCTCCCCGTCGACTCCCGCAAAGCCGCAGGCCACGAAGCTGTCGGTCGCGTTGAACGCGGACGGGCGGATGCAGGCGTTCCAGACCCGCGGTTCCGGCGCGGTGTACAGCACCTGGCAGTCCGCCCCCAACAGCGTCTTCGGCGACTGGGCCAACCTCGGCGGCAACGCCCTGAAGTCGCCGACTGCGGTGACGAAGGCGGACGGCCGGATCGAGTTGTTCGCCATCGGTGGGGACGGCAAGCTCTACCACAAGTGGCAGAGCACTGTGAACGGTCCGTTCTCCGACTGGACCAGCCTCGGCGGCAGTGCGCTCAGCAGTGACCTGAACGTCGCCACAAACGCCGACGGACGCCTCCAGGTCTTCGTCATCGGCGGCAACGGCAGCCTTTACAGCATCTGGCAGACCACCACCAGCGGCCCCTGGTCGGCCTGGGCCAACCTCGGCGGCACCGACCTGCGCTCGCTCAGCGCCGTGAAGAAGAAGGACGGCCGGATCGAACTGTTCGCCATCGGCGGGGACGGCAAGCTCTACCACAAGTGGCAGAACACGGCCAACGGCCCGTTCTCCGACTGGACCAGCCTCGGCGGCAACGACCTGACCACCGAGCTAGCCATCTCCGCCAACGCCGACGGACGACTCCAGGTCTTCGTCATCGGCGGCAACGGCGCCCTCTACAGCCTCTGGCAGACCACCACCAGCGGCCCCTGGTCCGACTGGACCAACCTCGACGGCACCGACCTGAGCGCCGTCAGGGCCGTCACCAAGACCGACGGCCGGATGGAACTGTTCGCGATCGGCGGCGACGGCAAGCTCTACCACAAGTGGCAGACCACAGCGAACGGGCCGTTCTCCGCCTGGACCAGCCTCGGCGGCAACGGCCTCACCACCGACCTCGCCATCTCCGCCAACGCCGACGGACGCCTCCAGGTCTTCGTCATCGGCGGCAACGGCGCCCTCTACAGCCTCTGGCAGACCACCACCAGCGGCCCCTGGTCGGCCTGGACCAACCTCGGCTGACCCCTGGCACAGCTGCGGGGGTCACCGGCCGAGCCGGTGACCCCCGCTCCACCGCAGATCACTCTCCCGCAGATTCCCGGCCCGTCCCCGGCGGAGCCGCGCCCTCGTACGCCCCGGTAGCCCTCGGAAAGGAACTTCTCCCATGCGTGTCTCCTCCGCACCGCACCTGCCCCACCAGATCTCCCGACGGGGCGTACTGGCTGGTCTGGCCGCCGTCGCCGCGGGCGGCGTCACCGGTCTGGCCTTCGGATCTCCGGCCGCCGCGACAGTCCTGCGCCGCGGTGTGGACTACTCGTGGGGTCGCCCGAGCATCAGCGCCCTCCAGGCCGCCGGTTACATTTTCGCCTGCCGATACCTGAGCGACAGCACCGATGGCAAGAACCTCACCCGCGGCGAGGCGGACGCCCTCATCGCAGCCGGCATCGACATCGTCTCCAACTGGGAGTACACCACCGGCGAGGCGCTGCTGGGGTACGCGAAGGGGGTGGAGAACGCCACCAAGGCGCAGAGTCAGGCGCTGGCGTGTGGCATGCCGGCGGGCAAGCCGATCTACTTCAGCGTGGACTTCGACGCCACGGAGTCGCAGCTACCCGCCATCAAGGCGTACTTCGACGGGGTGGCCTCGGTGCTGGGCCGGGCCCGGGTCGGCGCCTACGGCGGCTACCTCGTGATCAAGGGACTCTTCGACGCCGGCAAGATCCGCTGGGGCTGGCAGACGTACGCGTGGTCGTCCGGCCAGTGGGACAGCCGGGCACAGCTGCGGCAGGTCGAGAACAACGTGCCCATCGGCGGGGCCATGTGTGACCGCAACGAGGCCTGGGCCATCGACTTCGGCCAGTGGGGCACCCGGCCGTCCGCTCGGTCGTTGGCTGTGGCGTTGAATGCCGACGGGCGGTTGCAGGCGTTCCAGACCCGCGGCTCCGGCGCGGTGTACAGCACCTGGCAGACCTCCGCGAACGGCGTCTTCGGCGACTGGGCCAACCTCGGCGGCAACCACCTGCAGGCACCCACTGCGGTGACCAAGCCGGACGGCCGGATCGAGCTGCTCGCCATCGGCGGGGACTCGAAGCTCTACGACAAGTGGCAGGGCACCCCGAACGGTCCGTTCTCCGACTGGGCCGGCCTCGGCGGCACCGATCTGACCACCGATCTCACCACCGCCACGAACGCCGACGGCCGCCTCCAGGTCTTCGTCATCGGCGGCAACGGCAGCCTCTACAGCATCTGGCAGACCACCACCAGCGGCCCCTGGTCGGCCTGGGCCAACCTCGGCGGCAGCGACCTGCGCTCGCTCAGCGCCGTGAAGAAGAAGGACGGCCGGATCGAACTGTTCGCCATCGGCGGGGACGGCAAGCTCTACCACAAGTGGCAGAACACGGCCAACGGCCCGTTCTCCGACTGGACCAGCCTCGGCGGCAACGACCTGACCACCGACCTCACCATCGCCACCAACGCCGACGGCCGCCTCCAGGTCTTCGTCATCGGCGGCAACGGCGCCCTCTACAGCATCTGGCAGACCACCACCAGCGGCCCCTGGTCGGCCTGGACCAATCTCGACGGCACCGACCTGCACGCCATCAAGGCCGTCACGAAGATCGACGGCCGGATCGAGTTGTTCGCCATCGGCGGCGACGCCAAGCTCTACCACAAGTGGCAGAACACGGCCAACGGCCCGTTCTCCGCCTGGACCAGCCTCGGCGGCAACGGCCTCAGCACCGACCTCGCCGTCGCCACCAACGCCGACGGACGACTCCAGGTCTTCGTCATCGGCGGCAACGGCAGCCTCTACAGCATGTGGCAGACCACCACCAGCGGCCCCTGGTCCAGCTGGGCCAACCTCGGCTGACCGGCATCGCTGCGGGGGTCACCGGCGCGGCCGGCGGCCCCCGCCTCTTTGCCGCCGGCTCGCCGGTTCCGGCCCGCCGGCCGGGCCCGCCCGGGGACCATGACCAGATGCGCAGGGTACGGACCGGAGCCCCCCACGTGCCGCACTGGCTGACCAGTCGGATGGGGCTACGCGGACTGGCCCCGCAGGCCGACGAGGCCGGCCACCGGCACGCCACCTGGCTGGAGCTCTTCCTCGATCTGATCTTCGTGTACGCGCTGGCGGCGGTGGTGGCCCGGCTGGGCAACGAGCCGAGCCCGTCGCCGACGGCGGTGCTGGCCGTGATCGGACTCTTCGTGGTGATCCAGTGGGCCTGGATCGGGCAGGTCTACTACGACACCCGGTTCGATCCGGACGACGCGCTGCACCGGATGCTGGTGCTCGTCGCGCTTGTCGGCGCGGGCGCGATGACGCTCGGGGTCGACGAGGTGCCGGAGAGCGTGCTGCTGCCCATCGGGTACCTGATCGTGCGGGGTGTGCTGCTCCTGCTCTACCTGCGCGCCCGTCCCACCAGCCCGATGGCCCGGATGGTGACGACGGTCTACCTGATCGGCTTCGGGTCGGGCTGGCTGATCTGGTTGGTGTCGCTCACCGTGCCCAGCCAGCTGCGCCCGGTGCTGTGGGTGGTCGCGATGGTCATCGAACTGAGCACGCCGTGGGTCGGGGTGCGCTGGCTCAACCGCTGGCCGGTGGACAACCGGCACCTGCCGGAACGGATCGGCCAGTTCACCATCATCGTGCTGGGTAGCGCGCTGGCCAGCCTGCTCTTCGCGGTGCCGGACCATCCCCCGCCACACATGATCCTCACCGCCGCGTTGGCCTTCCTGATCCCGGCGGCCGTCTGGTGGGTCTACACCACCTTCGTCACCACCCGCCTGCTCCAGCGTCGGCTGCGCGGCGGGCAGGCGTACAGCTACCTGCACATTCCGCTCGGCGGTGCGCTGCTGCTGCTCGGCTGGGCGCTCGGCCAGGTGGTCCGGCTGGTCGACGACAACGCCAACCACCTGCCGCTGGAGCTGCGGCTGTTGCTCGGCGCATCGATGGTGATCTGGACACTCTGTGGTCTTGCCCTGTACTGGCTCTGGACCCGGCCGAGCGCGGCCCGGTTGGCGATCGCCGTGTACGGGGTGGTCTCGGTCTCGCTGATCACCACGACGGTGCACCAACCAAGGCTGATGCTGTCGCTGCTCGCCCTGGCGGTCGTCGGGTACGCCGTCCTGGTCAGCCGGCGGCTGGCCCGGGCCGGCCAGGCGAACCAGACGCCCGAGGGCTGACCGGCGCTCAGGCGGCGGTGGCCTCCTCGGCTGCCACCTGGCTGTTCCAGTCGGCCTTGGTGGAGCGCCAGCCCTCGTCGTCCATGCCACGGCGCCAGTAGCCGGAGATGGACAGTTGACCGAGCGGGATGCCCCGCTCGCCGCGCAGCAGCCGGCGCAGGTCCCGGACGAAGGCCGCCTCGCCGTGCACGAACGCGTGCACCTGACCGGCCGGGAACTCCAACGCCCGTACCGCCGCTACCAGCGCCGCACCCACCGGGCCGTCGCCCCGGTGCAGCCAGGTCAGCTCGACAGCGCCGGGGCTGAGCAGCTTCTGCTCGTCCGCCGGGTCGGCGATCTCCACGAAGACGTGGGCCGGCGCGCCCAGCGGCAGCCGCTCGCACGCGGCGGCGATCGCCGGCAGGGCGCTCTCGTCGCCGACCAGCAGGTGCCAGTCCGCGTCCGGGCTCGGCGCGTACGCCCCGCCGGGGCCGACGAAGTGCACCGGGTCACCCGGACGCAGCGCGGCGGCCCACGGGCCGGCCAACCCCTCGTCGCCGTGGTGCACCACGTCCACTGTCAGCTCCTCGGCCAGCGGGTCCCACCGCCGCACTGTGTACGCGCGCAGCCGGGGCCACTGCTCCCGGGGCAGGTCCCGGCGGATCGCGGCGAGGTCCAACGGGTGCGGGTACGCGACGCCGGGCTGCGGGAACACCAGCTTGATGTAGTGGTCGGTGAACTCGCCCACCGGCAGGCCGGTCAGCTCGTCCCCACCGAGGACGAGCCGGATCAGGTGCGGGGTGGGCCGCTCGGTGCGCAGCACGTGGACCGAGGTGACGTTCCTGGGGCGTTCCGTCATGTCAGTTAGGCTAGCCTAAGCTGGCCCATCGCCGGTCGGCGGTGCGCCCTCGCCGGCCAGGCGGGTGTGCCAGGTCACCGCCGCCGGGTCGGTGAGCGAGGCGACCTGGTCGATCACCACCCGCAGTCGGGCGGTGTCATCCGGGGCTGCCCGCCACAGCGGGGCGAAGATCGGATCCAGCCCGTCCGGCGCGCGCCGGAGCAGCGCGGCCACCAACTCGGCAAGCATCGTCCGCTGCCGTTCGTAGCGGCCCCGAAAACCGGAACGACGCATCACGTAGCGCAGGGCGATGCCCTTGAGCAGCGCGCACTGGGCCCGGACCAGCCTCGGCACCACCAGGTCGGCGTCGTAGCGGCGGTGCGGGCCAGGACCGGAGCGCTCCTCGGTGGCGGCCACCGCCGCCGACACGAACCGGCCGGTCAGCCCGCTGGTGGTGGCCTTCAGCGCGACCTGGGCGCGCTGGCTGCCGTCGTACCCGGCGAGCGGGGCGAGCAGCGGGTCGGCCAGCAGGTCCACAAGCACCTCAGCCAGGTCGGCCGCGGACTCGCCGGAGTAGGCGGCGGCCACGTCGGCGCAGAGCGCGGCCCGCTCGTCGGCGTCCGCGAGCAGCGGGCCCAGCGTGACGTACCCGCCGTGGATGCCGTCCTCCACGTCGTGCACCGAGTACGCGACGTCGTCGGCCCAGTCCATCACCTGCGCCTCCAGGCAGCGCCGGTCGCCGGGCGCACCGGCCCGGATCCAGCCGAAGACCGGCGTGTCGTCGGCGTACACCCCGAACTTGCGCTGCCCCGGGCGGCGCGGCCAGGGGTACTTGCCGATCGCGTCGAGCGAGGCGCGGGTCAGGTTGAGGCCGGCGGGCGACCCGTCCGGGGCGAGCACCTTCGCCTCCAGCCGGGTCAGCACCCGCAACGTCTGCGCGTTGCCCTCGAAGCCACCGCAGGGTGTGGCCAGCAGGTCCAGAGCGGACTCGCCGTTGTGCCCGAACGGCGGATGCCCGAGGTCGTGGGCGAGCCCGGCGACGTCGACCACGTCCGGGTCGCAGCCCAACCGGGCACCCATCTCCCGGGCGATCTGCGCCACCTCAAGCGAGTGCGTCAGCCGCGTCCGCAGGAAGTCGTCAGTGCCGGCGGTGTGCACCTGGGTCTTGGTGGCCAGCCGCCGGAACGCCGCCGAGTGCAGCACCCGGGCACGGTCGCGCTCGTACGGTGACCGGCGGTGCCCGGTGTCCTTGGGCGCCTCCCGCACCAACCGCGCGTCCGCCGCGCCCGGCTCACTTTTCACGCAGCCGCCGCTGTTCCCGACTGCGGGGCTCGCAAAACCGGCTCACTCCTCGCGCTCACGCAGTACGCAGAACTCGTTGCCCTCCGGGTCGGCCAGCACCGTCCACTCGACGTCGCCCTGGCCGATGTCGACGTGCCGGGCACCCATGTCGACCAGCCGCTCGACCTCGGCCTCCTGGTCGGCGGGGCGCAGGTCGAAGTGCAGCCGGTTCTTGCGTTCCTTGCCCTCGGTCACCGGACCGAAGAAGAGAGCGGGGGTCCGATCGGCGGACTGGCGGATCTCCACGCCGCCCGGCTTCTCGGTGACGATCTGATAGCCGAGCGCCTCGGCCCACCAGCGCGCCAGTCGCGCCGGATCACGGGCATCGACGGTGAGGCTCTCCCAGACGCTGGTCATTCAGTCACCTTTCCCGTTCGACGGCGTACGCAATCAGCCGTTTGCGAGCGAGCCAAGATTACGCCCGTCACGGCTGGCCGACGCGCCCCCGACGCGTCGATGAATTGTCCACAACCGCCGATCGGCCCGGAGTTGTGGACCGATCGCCCTGGGTTACGGGCTCGCGGGCGGAGGTGGCCACCGGTAGCGTTCCCAGCGCGCAACGTGACGAGCCGACCGACACGCAGATCCCGACCGGTAAGGGAGCAGCTTGTGGACGCAGACACGGTGGTGGGGACGGAGCTACGCGGGCTGCGTCGGCGTCGACCCGAGGTCGCCGGGACGGTGCTGGCCGGCACTGACGGGTTGCTCATCTCCAGCGATCTGCCCAGCACCGACGCCACCCACCTCGCCGCGCTGGCCGCCGCCAGTTTCGGGCTCGGTCACCGGGTGGCCGACACGGTCCGGCGGGGTGAGTTCCGGGAGTCGGTGGTCCGCACGACGGCCGGCTGCGTGGTGACCTACCCGGCGGGGCGTACCGCCCTGCTGACCCTGGTCACCGTGTCGGCGGCGGAGGATCTGGAGGCGCTGCACGAGGAGGCTCGGGCGGTGGCCCGGCGGGCCGGTTCGGTGTTGGACACGCGCGTCGGCGGTGCCGGCGCCACAGCGGTTCCGGACGGGCACGCGCCGCTTGCCGTGCGTACCCCGATGGCGACCCTGCCCACGCAGTTGCGCCGCTCGGCGCGGCCGACCTGGCGGCGCCCGCCGATCTGATCGTCGGTGCCGGCGGCGGACCGGTCCCCGGTCCGC